>CAYGVS010000001.1:0-41276 GCA_964353635.1 uncultured archaeon
GATTATTATCACGGCTGGGATTCTCTTTTTCCCGCATTCCTCCAGGACAGAAAGCACCAGTTGCGCAGGGACTGTTACCACAGCCAGGTCTATCCTGTCCTCCACCACCAGGACAGTAGGATAGCATTTGTGGCCGAAAAGCTCCTCTGCATTCGGGTTTATGGGAAAAATCTTCCCTGGGAACTTGCCTTCCACGAAGTTGCGGAATATCACATGCCCTATCTTCTTCGGGTCACGAGAAGCGCCTATAATGGCCACTGATTTGGGCTTGAAAAAATAGTCAAGCTGGTTCATAGTATATAGTTGTTTGGATTTTATTAAAGATTTTAAGAGGCTTGGAAACATTAACAAATAAAAGACTTATTCTGAATTATTGTCATGCCTGATAAATTTAGCTTGTGGCAAGAAAGTCCCGAAACATTGAAAGCTTTTATAAGGAACAACGTCTCAGGCCTAGAAAAATATGAGAAAAGCGCCGTTTTTGCTAAGACTATTGCTGCCGATGATAATCTTTTCATTTTATCTCCGAACTCGAGACTCCGCTATATTCAAGGCAAGATAAAACACGACGGCTTAAAAGACTTTTCCGATGTTGATAGTCACACGATTGCCGAAATGCTTCAGTTTGTCTATGGAGTTGATATGAACGCGCGGCCGGATGCCGTGTTTGACCACATGATTATGCCGTTTGTGACAGAAGAAAACAGAAGGAAGGGTTATATCGAATGCAGCGACGATGGGATGATAAGGTCTGCTATAACCGAAGAGCAGGCAAAGGCGTTCAAAAAAGAACTGGGTCTGACATCAGAGGAAGAGGAAAAAATGAACTCGTTTCTTTCTTCGCTTTTTGAAGGTGATGTGGATATCAATGAAATTTATGAGAGGAATTTTTTTGGGCATGAAGGTAGCTATAATGTCACGGACGAAAGGCTGACGAAAGGGTTGGAGATCTTGGCTGATGCATACAAGGAAAGGTTTGGCAATCCGGGGAAAAGAGGGGAATATAAGTGTGTTGTCAGGGCGGAGATCTTGGATAATTGCAAAAAACTGATGAAGAGGGAGACCGGGAGAGACGCTCCTGGGGCAAAAATACTATTTGATACTAAAAGTGATACATATTACGTGGATAATGGGTGTATTATATTGCCATACGCTTTTTTGCAAGATCCCGTTGCTGGATTGCAAGGAATTCTTTTTGGAATGTCGCATCTAATTCTTGGAAACAGCGAGAGGGGGTATGAAAATTTCCTGAAAGATAGAAAACGTGAATTTAAAAGAGTTTCGTGGGAAGAAGGCGTCGCGGGAAGGATGATTGAGGCCGGATTGAAGGATGCCCAAAAAAAAGGTGACCTAAAAGGCTGTCGTATCAAGGAAGAGATTGCCAAAGGTTTCGCGCAGCAGCTAAGCGTTGGGTATTCGTTGCATCCAGTTAGCATAAAAAAACATGGTTTGGGTCATATGGTCACATATGACGTGTATGTTGATATGTCATATCCATATGGCTGGCATTTCGTAAGGAAGCCTGATAGGGGGACTTTTATCAAGATGTTAGATGGTGGGACTCCATGGAATAATCCTGATATTGGATGGAATCGCCCACTGAATATGCAATCCCGGAAATATTTTGAACTTGTAACGGCAGCAAAAAGAATTCTAGCGGGGAGATATAGTGATAATCCCGATGTTATGGAGGCTGTTTTGAATTCTCTGGATGAGTGGAAAAGAGAATTCCTTTATGATTAGCAGAACCAATTTATTACAGGAAGCCAAATTCTAAGTGATGCGAAGAATAATCTCTGAGAGGGAGGAGGAGCTGCCTGTCCTCACGATAGGGAAGCTCCTTCACATTGCTGAGGAGAACAAGAGCATAATCTCCCTTGGGCCGGGGGAGCCTGATTTCTCAGCTCCCAAGAATATTATCAAGGCTGCTAAGAGGGCCTTGGACAAGGGGCTTACGCACTACTCGCCTGCTGCTGGAAGGTCTGATTTAAAGGAGGCCATAATCAGGAAGCTTAGCAGGGACAACAAGATACATGCGAACCCGGAGAATGTTGTGGTGACAACTGGCTCAACTGAGGCAATAATGCTTGCGCTCATGTGCACCATAGACCCTGGGGAAGGCGTGATGGTCCCGGATCCAGGATTCCTCGCCTACAGGCCGACTGTAGAGGCGCTTAGCGGCATGCCGATTGCTATAACCCTTCATGAGGAGGATGGGTTCCAGCTCGATGTGGAGAGGATGGAAAAGGCGATAATGCCAGAAAAGACGAATGTGCTTATTCTTAACACACCCTCTAACCCCACGGGAGCTGTGTACAACAAGAAAGCGCTTGAGGAGGTTGCGGGTTTTGCGATAGAGTATGATTTGCTCATATTGGCTGATGAGGCTTATGAGAAGCTCGTTTACGGGGATGCTAAGCATGTCTCTATTGGCTCGCTCAACGGAATGGAGGACAGAGTGCTTACCTTACACTCGTTCTCCAAGACCTATGCCATGCCTGGATTCAGGCTGGGGTATGCTGTGGGTGAAGAGAAGCTCATTTCTGCCATGACCAAGATGCATCTGTTCACTTCGCTCTGCGCGCCGACTGTCTCCCAGGTCGCTGCCATTGCTGCGCTTAAAGGATCGCAGGAGCCAGTCAAGATGATGGTCAGGGAGTATGACCGCCGCAGGCGCATGATTGTGAAAAGGCTGAATGAGATACCCGGGTTCAGGTGCACGGAACCCAAGGGCGCTTTCTATGCCTTCCCTAATATCTCATACTACAGGATGAAATCGCTCAAGTTCTCAGAATGGCTGCTCAAGAACGCGAAGGTCGCTGTCGCCCCTGGCACAGAGTTCGGGAGGATGGGTGAAGGGTTCATACGCTGCTCTTATGCGACTGCTTATCCAAAAATAGAGAAGGCGATGGATAATATTGAGAGGGCTGTGAAGAGGCTGCGCTAAATATAATGTACATGCGCATATTTTTCTATTCCGGTGACTTCTCCACCATTCGCTTTTCTTAGTGCGTCCCTGAAGCGTTTACGAGTTTGTTTGTGCAGACCTGTGTCAATAGTACCACAATCTGGAAGTCTTAAAACAGAAGGCATTTCAACTCTTGTTTTGGTTTCTTTCATAGTCACATCATCAAACGTAACCAAATTTCTTTTGCCTACAAGTTTTAGAGGATCTGCTATCTTTGGCTGCTCTCCTGATGGTTTCGGCACGGAGCCGTGCAAAGGTTCCCTGACAACATAAAATGGTTCCTCCAGGCCTCGGAAAATGACGCCAACTGAGTTGCCTGTATCCGTGTTGATGTATCTTCGCGCTATATGATTGAACTCCCTGCTCATTCCATCGTATTCGTATCCGTGTGCCCTTATGTTAGCGTCCAGGTTGACCGCGATATGCTGGTCGTCCAGCCATTTTTCGTGGCTAACCCTCTCTGATTTTCTTCTCTGGCCAAGAACCCTTCTCTTCACCTTCCCTGAGCGTATCCATTCCATCAAGGAAGGGGAGTAGCATTCCTCGATTGCCAGTAGCCTTTCGTTTATCCCAAAAAAATCGTCGTTGCTGCCTGATATTATATAATATGTTATCAGGACATCTGCCTCAAGCGCTGCAAGGTGTTTGTTTTTTGGCTGATATATGCCATTTGAATAGACCCAGTTGGATGTGAAGTTGAATGGGGAAAAAAGGGGTCTTATTACAGGTTTGCCTTTCGTTTTGATTTGGGATTTTAAATGAGAAGGTTGAAGATATGTTATATGTTCGTTCTGGCTTCTCATTGAATTATTATGAGTGCACCCCACAAAGCTTTTCTTTTCGCCACCTTTTTCCAGATCATATGCGTAATCGTCACATGTGCACTCAATGACCCTGAGTTCCGGGTTCCCGAATTCGTCCAAGTGTGCGTTTCTTAGAGAAGTTATGTGGTATGTGGGCCTTGTTTCATCGATACCTCTTTTCGATTTGACAAGGGCGCTGAGCACATTCCCTTTCAATGTGAGATCCTTGACGGCTTCGTGTGGCTCGGAATCATAGAGAATGAAAGTGCCGTCTTTTTTCTTAATGGCATATCTAAGGATTTCTGGCAGGTTTTCGTTTTCTTCATTGAGAAGCTTCTCTGGCCATGGGAATTTCGGTTCATAGGAACTTCCTTTCTTGTATTGCCCTGCCTGCCATTGTTTATATTTTCCTGTCGATTCGATTATCCTGTTGAGAATTCTGGGGCTTCTTCTAAGCGTATTGCCCATAACCTCATTGGCGGGAGAAAAATAGAACCTGCTATCGCCTTCTTCAATGCAAAGGCACAGATACCGCGGTATTACTTCTAGCGTCTCCCAGATCTTTCCAGCTTTCATGTTTCCCCATTAATCCGAAATTATTTAAGCGTGACCCCATCAAATATTACACTGCGGGGAGATTTCTGTGCCAGCGAAAAAATATTACAAGAACACCAGGGTAAATGCAGTGAAGATATTCAGGGCGCTCAGGCAGGCCTACATGGAGGATAGGGGACCCATCACAGTGAGCGAGATAGCGCGCATGACCAGCCTGCACAAGTGGAGCGTGTCCAGGACCATAGATGTGTGGCTTCATCCTTTTGTGGAGAGCACTGTGGTTGAGGAGCTGGAGCAGGTTGGCCTTAGGATTAAGCTGATAAGGCTCAAGAACCCGGATTTGACTGAGGAGCAGCTGCTTAGGGGTTTGAATGTGAAGCTGTGAGTGTTATTTTGGTTTGTATTCTTTCCATTCTGCATAGAAAAAATTTAAACCTATCTGAAATCCAGCGCGTTCAGGACGTTCTCCATGGGCATCCAGTTCTCTTCTGCGTAATTGTTCGCCAGGGCGTCTTCCAGGCGGAGGAAGAGCCAGATGTTGCCGGGCTTCTTCCAGGCCACGAAGCCGAGAGCTCCGGCCTTATCACACCACTCCTTCATGTGGTTGAGTTGGTCCTTGCTCGGTTTGGGGAGCTTGTCCCAGGCCTTGCACTCTATGGCGATGGTGAGGCCGCGCTTGAGGGCTATGACGTCTATGGGAGAGAGGAAGCCGCCGCTTGAGGGGATGCGGGCCACTGCGAAGCCCTTGTAATTGAGGAAGTGGATGAGGTCGCGCTCGAATTTGGAGCCTTTGACGTAGGTTTTTATCATGATTTCTTATGGGGGTGGGGGCTTATATTGAAAAGACATAACACTGTTATATCGCTTTGTGTCGACTAATAAGGCATGTCTTTATAAACGGCTAAGTTAATTATCGAATATGGACACAGTAACTGACGAATTCGGGCTAGCGAAGCAGGCTTTAGCCAAGGATATTGTTGGGGAGATAGTGCTGTCTGACAATTCTGAGAAAGTGATCAGGAAATGGAGGAGCATCTTCAAGATAACCCAGAAGAGGCTGGCTAGCGAGCTAGGCATCACCTCATCTGTGATATCTGATTATGAGTCCGGGAGGAGGAAATCCCCTGGAATCAAGATGGTGAAGAAATATGTGGAGGCCCTTTTAAATATAGACTCCTCGAAAGGAGGCGCTGTCATCCGGAGTTTCGTCAAGCCTTCAGCCAGCCAGCCTCTTTCAAGCGCTGTTATCGATATAAAGGAGTTCGGTGGTGGGATGAACCTTGGCGATTTCTGCAGGAAGATAGACGCTGAGCTCGTGACCAAGAACGCGTCCACTGACAAGCATATATATGGCTATACTATCATCGACTCCCTGAAGGCCATCACTGAGCTTTCCTTCTCAGAGCTGGTCAAGCTCTATGGAATGACAACGCAGAGGGCGCTCATATTCACAAAGGTCGGGAGCGGGAAGACCCCCATGGTTGCGATAAAGCTCACCAACCTGCACCCAGCTCTCGTGATATTCCACAGCCCCGAGTCCGTGGATGAGGTCGCAAAGAGGATCGCGGAGGTTGAGAACATACCGCTTGCTGTAACCCGTGTTGAAAGCGTTGAAAAAATTATCGAGCGGCTGAAAGAGGTTTAGGATATCTTTCTGGTGTCGCATTTTACTTCAGTGCCCTGGGGCTTTTTCATATCCTTGGCCGCGACTTTTATCTCCACAACGCCGTAATACCCCTCAAAGAGCGCGCCTGGATAGAAAAGAGTTGTATTGCCTAATTTATCGGTTCCCCTGGCTTCATGTATGTGTGCTGATATTGCAAGTATGGGCTGCCTTTTCTCTATGAACTCCCTCACCATAGGAGAGCCCACATGCTTCCTTGTCATTGTGAGGTCTACTTTGGTGTCTTTCGGTGGGTTGTGGGTCACAAGGACGAAGTCTTTGTCCTTCACCTTTGCATAAAGCTTGTCCAGGTACTCCTTGGTCTCCTCTTCGGTAGGCTCGAATATCGTGTTGAATGGCGTCGATGCCCCGCCCCATCCGATAAAGACCATGTTGCCCACAGTTTTCATCTTCTCATGAAGGTTGACCCCATATTCGTTGAAGAGCTCAAGGACATCGTAAGGGTCATGGTTTCCAGGAACACATAAAACAGGCACCTTAAGAGCCATGATCTTTTGAAGCACCATGTCCGCAATATCAAGCTGGGAGAACCCTTCAGGAACCGCGAACATGTCGGTGAAGTCGCCTGGGCAAAGGATGAGGTCTATCCCTTCGGTCTTGATTTTGTCCAGGACTTTTGCAGTCTTTTCAAACTCCCCATGAATGTCAGCAAATATGAGAATTTTCATGTTGTCCCCATAATTCGGCTCTTATGGTTTTGTTAAAGGTGACTTATATATTTGGTATGGTGGTTTGTTGTGGTTGGAAAGGCTGAAACAAACCGAATAAAATAAAGGGTCAACAGCTTAGACCCAGCAGTACATCCGAAAGTAAGCGGCTGTCCCTGAAAAACTAGCCTCAAACCATTCTGATTCTCCTTAGGAAACGAAGGTTAAAAGCATTCCCCCTAATTTTGCTAGCAAATTTCTGGCCTTCCGCCAAGCAAAACACAAGATATTGTGGGTCAGGGATATTCCAGTCCCTAAGAAAAAGCCGGCTTCTCTCCCAGAAAACGGAGGCTATGCGGCCCTCATCATGTACAAGAGAGTCCCGAAAAGCTTTGCAGTTACCAGAGGCCTGTCGGGAAGCTTCCCGAAGATTGACAAAGAAATCAGCGTGTTCACCATGATCCAGAGGTTGTAGAGGGTCACGCTGAACAAGAAGTAGAAGAGCCTGACTATGTAGTTCTTGCTTGTCGTCCTTGCACGGAAGGCCTCCTTGACCCGGAAGGCTGTCTCTATCCCCCATCGCCTGTCGTAGAAGTCCTGTATCATGCCTGCGTTCTTTGGAGTGATCCCTTCTATGTTCGTGACGAAGGCATACGTCTCGTCAGGGTTGCCTTTCCCATTGCTCGGTTTAAGGAGTACCAGCTTCATCCAGGCACGTCCCACCATGAAGGTGTCCACCATCCTGTAATCCGTGACATAAGGCGCTTTGTTTAGCCTCATTATTCCTTTTATCCTGTAAGACTTCACGGCCGGCATGACGAATTTGACCCCCTGGCTGTTCAGGTATTCTATGACGCCGGTGTTCGAGAAGCCCCTGTCAAGGTAGACTCTGCTTATGCTGACTTTGCCTTTCACGAACTCCAGCAGGCTCCTTACTGTCGCCGCCGTGCTCCTGTCCTTGTCCACAGGGATTGTATAAAGTATGAACCTCTCACCGTTTAGGACGGCTGTTACTGTGGCGAACTTGAAAGCGTAGCACGTCCCTTTGGTCGGCTTCGTCCCGACGACCATGTAGTCGCAGCTGTCCCCGTAATACATGATGTCGGTCATGTCTATGGCGAGGTCAAGAGGCCTTGAGAGGAAGCCCGCTTTCCTTGCCATCTCGATAGTTGCCTCGAATACGCGGTCATACATGCCTTCCACGGCCTTCCTGTGGCCGTATTTCTTCATGTGATAGAGCAGCGTATCCGCCGTGGGCGTCCTGCCCTTCCTCTGGTAGGCATAGGTGTTCGAGCCGTTCTCCGTGAAGTCGTGGGTCAGGGCCACGTGGGTGAGCATGTCCAGGAAATCCTCCTGCTTGTATGTTGAGTTCCTGCCGAGCTCCAGTTTCACCATGGGATACATCTGCCTTCGCATAAGCCTTGTGGTCTCCCGGAGCTTCTCGCTTTTCTTCCTGTAGAATGTCCTGTCGGAGACGCCCTTCTTGGGCTTGGCCCCGACAGCGAAGTCGAGGACCACTCCCCTCTTTGAAGCGGCCTCCCTTATCTGCCAGACAGCAAAGTCTATGAGCCCTGTTATGTCCTTGGTGAGCCTTTCGCCCATGAAGTAGTTGAATGTCCTCCTCGCAGGGAGCAGAGGCCTGCCGAACTTGCCCATTTCGCAGCCCAGGTTCCTGGCGTCCTCAGGATGCTGCTCCAGGTATTTCGCCAAGCCTACCTGAAACTTGATGCCTTTCATCCTCATAAACAAGGATGCCTTAAGCATGAACTTCGGGTTGTGCCTGTACCGCCATTCCTCGCGGTAGGTCTTGAATATCATGAGCGCTATAGGAGAAACGTCAAGCTCCCTCAGAAGCTCGGAACAGCTTATGCTGATCCTGCCTTTGAGCCCGTCAAAGGTTTTATTAATATTCCCTTCCAACTGCTCTATTGTGGAGTTGTACTCTCGCATGAGACGCTCCGCCCAGGAAGGGTCGTGTCCAAACCTCCCTTCCTGGCTATGTTTATCCATACATTTATCGGTGAATGTATTATACTTCTTCCTGGGGATATATAAAGGTATCGGTAGTGCCACCGATAGCTTTATAAGTAGAGAAAAGGAACCTATTTCTATGGAAGACGATATTTCCAAGGCGATCTTGAAGATGCTGCTGGAAAGGGGGGAACCGATGGAGACTATGGAGATAACAAGGACCGTACAGAGCACTAGGGCTAAGGTTCTATACCGACTTTCAAATCTCAGGGGTGAAGGTAAAATCCATGGGAAACTCGTATCCTCCGGCGGTAAAGGGGTTTGGGTTTGGTGGAAATAGTACAAACATACAATTTTGTGCACTAGTGTATAACAAAAATGTAATTATTATACTTTCCTTACAAAGGATCGTGTATATATATTTATGTTATAAATTTAAAGTAATTACAAACGGATCCAATGGTGGTTATCGTGGAAAAGGTCGACATAACCCCAGACCCCTCTTTAATAAGTAAGCTGGGAGCAACCGGGTATAGAACATACGAAGCTCTAGCAGAATTGATAGATAATAGCATAGATGCTAGAATTCCGCAAGAGAAATTGAAAGTTAACGTAGTTTTGGATTTTGGTGACCAGACAATAACCGTGAAAGATAATGGAGCTGGCATGGATATTGAAACAATGAAAAATGCTATGACACTTGCCCATACCGACAAGAAAAAGAAGAAATTGGGATTTTATGGATTAGGACTGAAGACTGCTGCATCAAGTTTAGGTAAAATGTTTTCTATAAGGGCAAAAAAGGCATCAGTGAAAAAGGAGTTTTCTTGTGCGTATGATGAGAATATTTGGATAAACGGAGGTAAAAGTTTGTGGAGAGAATTCTCAATTAATCAAGAAGTAGAAAATTCTGATTTACATTACACTATAATTAAAATAGAAAAACTGAAGGCCAACATTTACAGAAACATGGTTGGGCGATTTAGAGATGCCTTTTCTCGACGATATGGACCTCTGTTAGAGTCAAGCCAAATTGAAATATGGGTAAACACGCTCAAATGTGAGCCAACGAAAATCGAAATAATTGAGGGATCTAAAAAAGAATTCTATCTTAAACTTCCTAGTGGAAATGTTGTCCATGGTTGGGGAGCGCTTCAAAAAGGAAGAAAGGGCGAGAACTATGGTTTTAATCTATACAAAAATGATAGATTAATAAAGGAATGGGATAAATCACTTTTAGGAAGAGAAGCACACGCTTCAATATCGATGATTATAGGAGATATTTATCTTGATCATGTTCCTGCTCTGTTTAATAAAACAGATTTCTTAAGAGAGTCCGAAGAGTTTGTTGAAGTGGAGAAATATTTTCCGGAATATGAGAAATTAAAGGAACTAAAAAGAGAGGCCACCGAGCCTAAATATTTCAAGGAAATTGCCGATTCTACGAAAGAGAAGATTATCGATGTTACAAAGAGTTTTATTGATAATATTAATAAGTTAGACGAATATGATTTCGCGTCGCTAGAGAAGTTTCATGAGGGCGAGGACCAATATTTCTTTCAGTTTAAACTAAAGACACACAATATAGAAAGAAAAGTGGTCGTGTATTTTTCATTCTTAAAAACTATAAATCCGTTAGAAGTCTTGTTAGATAACCCAATTGTAATAAAAATAAATCAAAATTCGCCTTTATTTTATTTGAGTCATGATAAAACGCAGTTTATAAATACGCAGATTGCTAATGCCGTTTCTTACATTATAACTAAACTCAATAACCTGCTTATAGATGATTTTTTGGAAATTAACAATAAACTTACTGTTATTGGCATCAAAGAGGCTAAACGAAAGAAGACCCCACAGAAAATGGGTCTTGACGAAGCTAAAAAGATGTATGAAACAAATCTTATAGACGAACTTAGAGATATTAATTCTGAGCTCAAGATCAAACTCGGAGAGGATTCTTTCTACTTTACAGCAACGTCCATTCTATCAAGTCATTTGATTCATATTCCTAGAATCAATTATTATTTCATTTATTGTGAAAGGGGATTAGGCGAGAAAATTCAATCGCATTTCCTTGAGAATTATGGAAAGAAGTATGTAGTTCTACTCAACCCCAGAAAAATCGACCCTAGTCACTTGGATGATGTCTTAAAAAACACGGAGAGCTCTGACATAGTTGTAATTCGAGAGAGGGAAAGAGAATCTGTTTATAAGAAAGAAGGGAGCGTCGCTTCACCTGAGATTGCTTTGGTTGATCTTGTTTTCGAAATAGTAAAGAACGATCTACCCCTACCATTATCTGATGTTTCTGAAATGACAGCAAATTTCTACCTAAGCTCAAAGATAAACAAAAGGAAATTAAAAAGATACGCCGGCCAACGTGGATTAAAATCAATTTTCATGAAAATTGAGGGGATGTCATGAAAGAAATGACGAAGGAAGAGATTAAGCGTTTGGCAGACAGTTTTTCTCTAGACAGAGGGTTACTAGAAAGACATTTAGCGGCGTTAAATATTGCTTTGAAGCTCCAGCAGTTTGATCAAAATATTCAATTGTTTGGCGGTACTGCCGCTCAATTTTTCTTTCCGACACCGTTCCAGAGAACAAGTACTGATGTCGATTTTATTTCTAATTATAGTTATCCAAAAATAAATAATTTAATTGAAGAGTTCTGTAAATCGGAAAAGGTAGACCCCAACACTATAGAAAGGAAGAAGTTAAGGGGGGCGTACGGTATATCATACTTCTTCCCAAAGAAGTTCCACTTTCCAGGTTCTGGCAGCATAAAAGTAGACATGGTTTCTACCAGGGAGAAACTAATTTCTGGAACAAAGGTAGTATGTTCGCTTTATGGTATGAGTCAAGGAAAATTTAGAATGATAAGAAAGGCGGATATATTCTCTAAGAAATTGGTGACATTGGATTTGGATAATGTAGGTTTATATAGAAAGGATGAGAGTGGTGAATATGATTTTTTGCACATTGGGAAACAGATATATGATTTAGGACAACTATATAATTCTTTAACAATAGGAGAAGTGGTTGGACTTAGTGAAAATATACAAAAACAATTTGAGAATAATATAAGAACGGAGCACGACTGCAATGTTGACGATTGTCTTGAAAATGTATGTGACGTTCTTCAGTCGTTATCGCTTGTGGGTGTGCGAGGGGGAAGAAATTCTGATTCTGAATTATTCAATAGATGTCTCACAAGTATTAAGTCTCATGTTCCAAGAAACGGCTGGCCAACTATACCACAGTGGGCATCTGCCGGATGGACGTTTGAACATCTATTGAGATGTGTTTTAAATGACATTCATGAAGGAACAGAGGCTAATATCGTCAAACACTTTGAAATAAGGGATAAACTTAAGGCGGACACTCTTACCAATGGACAATTACTTATAGATTGCATGGCAAAATTAACAGCGTCTAAAGTAGCTAAACCTATCAAAGGAAAACCACTGTATTCCCTATATTTCAAATGTGAATTATTGGATGGTAAAATATGAAAATAACAAACAATTTTGGAAAGGACTCTGATGTAACACTGTTTACTGGGGATGTTCTAGATTTATTGAAACAGGTACCGGATGGATCAGCAAGGCTTATTGTAACTTCGCCTCCGTATAATGTTGGGAAGGAATATGAGAAGAAAATGCTGTTAGACGATTATCTAAAATTCCAATCAAAGGTAATTGAAGAGTGTATTAGGATTCTCGACAAATCTGGGAGTATTTGTTGGGAGGTAGGAAATTATATAGAAAGGGGCGAGATTTTCCCTCTCGACATTCTACTATACAATGAATTCAAAAAACATGGGCTCAAGCTAAGAAACCGTGTAATTTGGTCTTTTGATCATGGTTTACATTGCAGTAAGCGTTTTTCAGGAAGGCATGAAACTATTTTATGGTTTACCAAATCCGACGACTACATTTTCAATATTGATCCAATTAGAATCCCACAAAAATACCCCAACAAGAAGCATTACAAAGGCGGAAAAAGAGGCCAGCTATCTGGAAACCCTCTTGGGAAAAACCCAGGTGACGTCTGGGTAATACCGAACGTAAAGCATAACCATATAGAGAAGACCATACATCCTTGCCAGTTCCCTGTTGAGCTTGTAGAAAGACTCGTTCTATCTATGACCAAAAAGGGGGATTTGGTGTTTGATCCTTTCATGGGAGTGGGATCAACCGCTGTAGCGGCAGTTCTGCATAATAGGAGATCCGCCGGGGCTGATGTTGTAGAAAAATATATAGAAATAGCGAAAGAACGGGTTAAGAAAGCTCGGATGGGTGTGCTTAAAACAAGGCCTATGAATAGACCAGTTTATAACCCCAGGGCCGCACAACCTAAACCTAAAATTAAAAATTTGAAAGAGATACTTTCCGGTCCCCAATCCCCAAAATAGCTATAGGTATATCAATATCAGCTTCCCCTCGGGCTTTGAGGATATTAATAATCTGTTCGAAAGAACCAACCCCTGTTGACATTTCCTTATTGAACACCCTCATAGCCACAACTTCCACGCCAACGCTATAGAGCTTCTGTTTGGCAAAGATGACCATTTTACCAAGAACATCCCATCCCAAGAAGGCGTACTTTCCAAATTGTACTTCAACACCAACGTCGTTTTTGACGGCATCGGCTTCTATGAAGCTATTTTTAGACTCTAAACGTATTCGAGGCTTGGTCCAGCCGTTCCTATAAAGACGATTGTCGAGGATAGCTTTGTTCAGGGCTTTAGGTGAGTATAGCATTCTATTTGGCATTGTCTTCTCTTTGCTTGATTTGGTTTTCATGAGAGTGCTATCAACGCAACGAATAGCAGAATAAATCTCTTTGAGCTCGTCAGGATGGTCTTTTTTCATTATTTCGAGGCCCTTCTTGAACGAAAAGGTCTCTATGACATCCATAGAGATGTCTATAGGTCCTGGATTAAAAAGCTGATTGCCAAAATCTGGCATTCGGAACTACTGACCCAGAGACACCATGATTTCCTATGGAAAATATATAATATAATTTATTTATTATTAATTATATTATAACAATGTTATGGTTTGTTTCTTTTGGAAACTTTAATTTATATTATCAATCTCCAATAGAAACAAAGGGGGTATAATGACTCAGATGTCTCTTAAGGATGTGTTCACGAACTATGCCTCAAAGAAACCTATCTTCAAGGACAAAGACATACTTTCTATAAAGTTCAACCCTGAGAACGTGCCCCACAGGGAAGACCAGATACACCAGCTTGCGCTCATTTTGGCTCCTGTTTTAAGGAATGAGAAGCCATCCAACGTCTTCATATATGGAAAGCCCGGGACAGGCAAGACGCTCATTGCGCAGAAAGTGATCAGAACCCTTCAATCCTTAATCTCGCCTTCCGTCAACCTCAAGACCATATACATTAACTGTAAGATGAAGAAAGTCACAGACACTGAATACAGGCTCCTTGCACAGCTTATGGAGTTTTTTGGCGAGAAGGTCCCATACACAGGCCTGCCGACCAACGAGCTTTACCAGAGATTTTACAAAGCACTGGATCAGTCCCAGCAGAACATAGTCCTAGTTCTCGATGAGATAGACTTCCTTGTCGACAAGATAGGCGACGGCTTCCTTTATAATATGACAAGGATGAACCAGGAGCTTGAGAAGACAAAAGTCACTATCGTTGGTATATCCAACAACATCTTCTTCATGGAGAACATTGACTCAAGGGTGAAATCCTCCCTGTCAGAGGAGGAGCTGATATTCCCTCCATATAATGCCAATGAGATAAAGGACATCCTTACCGAGCGCTCCAGGCTTGCCTTCTATCAGGAGACCATCACAGACGCAGCAATCGCAAAATGCGCTGCCCTCGCAGCACAGGAGCATGGAGACGCTAGGAAAGCCATAGACCTGCTCAGGGTGGCAGGCGAGACCGCAGAGAGGATAGAATCTGTCCAGGTAAGGGAGGAGCACGTAGACATAGCCCAAAGCAAGGTCGACACAGACAGGACTATAGAAACTATTCGCTCCCAACCCAAACAATCCAAAATCGTCCTTAAAGCAGTGATAGACCTTTACAGGAAGAATGCAAGGAGCATCCAGACGGGGGATGTCTATGACCATTACGCAAAGATATGCCAGAGGGTCAACATAAGGCCGCTGACGCAGAGGCGCGTCTCAGACCTGATCTCAGAGCTGAACACGTTCGGCATACTAAATACAGTAAACATCTCCAAAGGCCGCTATGGCAGGACAAGGAAGATAAACGTAAACCTTTCAGGCTCTGCGGTCTCCAAGATAGAAGAGCTTCTATCAAAGGACCTGTGACCATTATAAGGCGAATCTATGAAACAGCATATAATTAAACAATTCCTTAAAGAAGGCATCCTTCTTTCGCCGGAGAGCCTTGATGCGATTGACGAAAGCAACTCAGAGCAGCTTCTAAGCCAGGCCAAAAGCTCCAAACAGCTGGTTTTCAGCACAACCCCAGAATCCCCTTCACCAACCCATAAACAGGCGATACATGTAAGGAAGATTGAGGAAAAGGAATCTATGACAGCGCAGGATTTTGCCGCATTCTACAACTCCAGGTTTGAAGGTATAAAGGGCATCCTGGCAAAAAAGCTTGAAGGACCGATTTCTGTCTCTAATGCAAAGAAATCAGCGTCCGATGTTGTTACTATAGGCATGGTAAGGGAAAGCACCCAAAGAGGGTTCATAATAGAGGACACAACAGGCTGGGTCGAGGTCATTTCAAAGGCAGAAGATGTTGTAGAAGACGATGTCATTGGAGTAAAAGGCGTGGCAAAGGAAGGCAAGGTTTTTGCACAGGAAACCATCTGGCCTGACATCCCGCTTTCATATAATCATAACCCAGTAGACACACCCATATTCCTTTCTGTGAAAAAAGAGAAGGGCGCCACTGTAACCCCGGGGTCAACTCACTTTTCAGGCGAGTCAGTCAGCTTCAGCAATCCCGGATGGGTCACCATAAGCTCAGGCAAGGGAAGCACCACCGTGCTCGTCTACAGGCCGGAGAAGGCCGTAAGCCCGAAAGAGGCGTTGTCCTGGCTGAAAAAAAGGCACATACAGCACAGCAAAACCACTATCCGCTGGACAGAAGACCCGCTTATCATAGAGCCTATCCCGAACATCCTCTGGATAGTGGCAGAGGAAAGATGGAAGGAGATTTACAAAGGGGTTGTGGTTGTTTCATCCAGAGGGGATCCGGCGGTCAGCATAGATTTGCAGGAAGGACTGGTGGGCATGTGAAAGACCATAACCAATTTCTTTAGGCAAAACAACTCTAATCATGCTCCTGGAAACAATAGCCTTCATGCTTCTTGGGGTAATTGTCGGGACTGCCACAGGCCTTCTTCCAGGCCTGCACCCCAATGCAGTGTTCGCCCTTGTCCTTTCCTCTGCAGCCTTCCTTTCAGGATTCCCAGCGCTTTGCACCATGGTCTTCATAATTTCCCTCTCCATCTCCAACATCTTCTGGACTTCATACCTTCCATACTGTTTGGGGCGCCAGACCCCGACAGTTGCCTTGCTGTCCTTCCAGGTCACCAGATGCTCATGGAAGGGAGGGGATATGAAGCAATCATGCTTTCAGTGGCAGGAGGAATAGGGGCCATGGCAACAACAGCCATAACCCTTCCCCTTCTCCTTTTTGCCATCCCTTCTCTATATTCACATATTCATCCGTTCATTCATCTGCTCCTGGCAGCAGTGGTGTGTTGGACGGTGCTCACTGAAAAGGGAATGAAGAAGATGTGGGCGCTTGCAGTCTTCCTTATGTCAGGAATGCTAGGCCTGATAACCCTTAACACCCTGTCAGACCAGGCGCTTTTTCCTGCATTAACCGGGCTTTTTGGGATAAGCGGCCTTTTGGTAAGCTTATACGGCAAGACAACGCTGCCAAAGCAAAAGAGGACCCCCACTCCTTCTAAAGGTGTTATAAAGGGCTCACTGGCAGGCTGGGTGGCAGGAATGTTCGCAGGTATCCTTCCTGGCATAGGCTCTTCCCAAGCAGGAATGGTAGTCAGCCAGATTTTCAGGGCAAAGGCAAAAGAATTCCTTTCAGCCTTGGGAGGCATCAATGCAGCCAACATAATCTTCACGCTTGTTGCTTTCTATACGATTGGCAAAACACGTTCCGGAGCTGTCTCCGCAATAGCCCAGCTTGCAGGAAGCATCTCAATGGCTGAGTTCCTGTTCCTGGTGGCAGTCGGCATGCTGGTCACATTCGTTTCTGCCATCATAACCCTCAAAGCAGCAGGAGTGATAGTGAGCCGCATGCAAACAGTCAACTACAGGAAAATCAATATTTCCATAATAATCTTCCTTGCATCAGGGATTGCTGTTCTTACAGGCCTGCTCGGACTGCTGATTTCCTGTGCAGCCACGGCCTTGGGTGTGGCAGCTATAAGGCTGGGGGTAAAAAGGTCGCATATGATGGGTTTCCTCATATTCCCGACAATTCTTTATTTTTCAGGCCATCTTGCAATAGTCTCCTATATTTTGGGCGTATAGGTCATGAAGGATTTGTTAAGTAACATGAAGTTCCACAAGAAACACAGGGGTTAAATAGAGCCGATATATATTGAAAACTTCAAGATTTTAAGTAACGTGAACACCTAGATTTCCATTGCAACACCCCATTATTTCTCATGGAAATCTATATATGAAACAGTTCCAGCCTTCATGAAGGCTTCACACCGCGGGGCTCGGAGGCTTTACAGCAGTCTGCGCAATCCCATGCCGTGTAGATAGCACTATCTCCCCTCCGCATTCACAGCTGCCTACCAAAGGAATTCTTTCGTAATATCTGCTACACCTGCTGCAAATAAAGCCCGTCACATCAGTCATAAGCGCTTCTTTTGGAGCCTCATTTTGCTTCTTGATGGCGTCAAAAATGAACATCTGCTTCCCGTTCCCCAGGATTTCAGACTTCGTGAACCCCAGCACCCCGAATATCCTCTCCACAGGCGGAAGCAGCTGATTCTCAATGTAGTACTGGGCATCTATCTCAAGCCCCTTCTCCATCACATATATCGGGTCCTCTGCTCTTTTTGAGAGCAGCCCAGTTCCTTTGACTATGACATAGCCTATCCTGTCTCCCACTCCCGGAGCCTCCCCATTCCTAGTCTGCATCTTCTTGACGAGCTCTATATGTGGCTGCATGCCAGCATAGCTCTTAGGGGCCTTGCTCATGCTCTTCGTCACAACAAGCTTCTCAAGAGGTATCTTCTTCTTGAGCAGGTCTCCCACAACCCCTCTGAAATACTTAAGCGCAGCCTTCGGGTCATCCCTTTTGAGTATGATTTCGATCACATTCCTTGAGGATTCCGAGACCAGGCCGCACCAGTCCCTCCTGACAGTCTCGATGCCTTTCATATCCACTTTCTCGTTCCATCCCTCTGAAGTTGGCTCAAAGCTCCACGCCATATACCTCTTCTTCGTCAGCGGAAGGAAGCGCTTGAAGACCTTCTCGAACTGCAGTTCCATGAATCCTGGCAGAAGGTCAGACACATGCTTCGACACATGGTTCCCAATCTCCCTTATCTTCTCCATGTCATCCACAGGCATCTTCACAAAGACAGAATCTGTGTCTCCGTAGACCACCTTGTAACCCAACTCCTTCTCTATTATTTCCTTTGTCTTCTGGATGGTGAACCTTCCGGTGTAAGTGATGGTGTTCGCGATGTCCAAGTCATATATCCTGGCCCTGGCATAGCCCATATGGCCGTAGAAGGCGTTGGCCATTATCTTGAGAGCATACTGCTCGGCATTCAGGAGGCGCTTTTTGCCGGAATCCTTTACGGATCTCATGGACTTCCTTACAGCCTGCCTCCTGTCCATGAGATGCTCAAGAATGCCAGGCACAATCCCCTTCCTTATCTCAGGATCAGCAAACCTTGTGCCAAGAGGGCTTTCCACAAACTTCTCAGTACGAGCATTTCCTTTTAGTATGGTTGTGGGGCAGACGTTGTAGGTCCTTATGATTGACGGATACATGGACTTGAAGTCGAAAACAGCCACAAATGAATGCAGCCCTTTCTCAGGCTCCAGGACGAACCCACCCTTCAGCTCCTTCCCCATGGCAGCCTCACGCCTCTCCACATCTACCGCCTCAGGCTTGCATGGGAGTATGTACCCATGCTTGTTAAACTCTCTCAGAAGGAAGTTTTCTATCCTTGTGGTCTCGCCGCTGTCGAGCGTGTCCTGAAGAAGCGTTCCCGACACCCTGGAAAGAGCTGCATACTTGTCTGTCAGGTTGAGCTTAAGCACAAGGTCCATTGCAAGCACAGCATCATTCCTTGCGTAATCCACGAGCTTCTTGTATTCCTCACCTGTTCCTGACCAGAACTTCTCAATCTCCGAATGCTTGACATCATACTTCTTCTGCTTAAGCAGCGCCTCGGCAACGAAGTCAAGGCCGTATCTGACAAGGGAGAAATCCTTCTTTATTATTTCATAGCTGTCCAAGACCACCCTTCCTGTCATGGTGGTCTTGAAGCGCGTCATAATCTTCCTGGAAGCAGTGCGCTTCTGCCTGCACCTGCCCATGACAGATGACACCTTGTTCCTTCTCATCCTTTCAAGTATATATGGGATGTCGAAGTTGTTTATGTTGAACCCCGTAATTATATCAGGGTCATAGTCATAGATTATCTTGACAAGCTCCTCGAGCATGTCTTTCTCAGAATCGAACACTGCCACATCCCCATTGAACCTTGTGGCAAGGACAAGAGCGTCCTTGCCTCGGAAAGGCGTGCTGAAGGCAAGCGCAATCATGACAACAGGGTCCTTGTCTGCCTCAGGCACGCTGCCTTTTTTCAGAGGGACGCATTCAATGTCCAAAGACATATATCTGAAAGGGATGTCCTGGCCGTTTGCAGCATGCCTTATCTGCTTGACCCTGACGCATGTCTCAGCGCTGACGGTCGTAGTCTTGGAAGGCTCGCATTCTAGGTCTATCCACTCAAGGCCTCCAATACCCATGTCATTCATGAACCTGTACTTGAAGAGTATGTCAGCTTCATAAGTCTTTATCCCTCTCGCTTTGAGCTTCTCCCTGAGGTCCGGCGTTTTGGCCGGATTATGAAGTGTGATCTTGTAGAATTCCCCGGCCTGCTGGTAGCCCATGACAGCAGTCCGCTTGACCTCCTCAATGCTTATCACCTGATTCTCCTTATCCGGGTCGAGTATCTTAGGCACCTCTGGATCCAGATCTGCATAGAAGTAAGGCTTGTATCCTTCGCAGAATGCGCAGACAGTCTTGCCTTCTGCGCTCCTTCCAAAAATCCTGATTATAGGGTCCTCATTCACTGTCACATAATCAACGTCAAGCACCTGAACAATCATTAACCCACCACACGCCTTCAAGGAACCCAGCAACCATGCCAGAAGACATACATATTTTGTCTTCAACTAATAAAAGGACAGACCAACCCACGGGATATATTTCCTAAAGGAGGTTTTGAATTGGCTGGTTTGTGAGAAGCCGTCAGGGCAGCCTCGCCTAACCAATTTAAATCATTTTGACCATAAGGTATCAGTGGCTTAAATGAAAATGAACCCCAAGCAGATGGAGAAGATGGCCAAGCAGCTTGGCATGAAGATGGAGGAGATAGAAGCCGAACAGGTCATCATCAAGAAGGTCGACGGGGAGATAATAATAAACAACCCCCATATAACAAAAGTCAACATGATGGGCCAGGACACATTCCAGATAACAGGAGACATCGAGGAGAAGGAAGAAGACTCCAGCGACGAGGACGTTGAGATGGTGGCGTCCAAGGCAGGCGTCTCCATTGACGAGGCAAGGCATGTCCTCAGGGAAACCAACGACATTGCAGAAGCCATACTCAGGCTCAAGGAAGAGCACAGACAACGGTAGAATTCTACAGGAACTGTATCATCTTTTAAACTTTTCTTCCATACTATTTTTATGAAGCATACTAAAGTTATAGATGAATACGATTTGCACACAGGGGAATTTAACAGCAGACTCGGGCCATTTCTTGTGGATAAAGGGTTTAAAATTCACGAAACGATTCCAAATCCAATAGGATTTGAATTTAGCGAAGCAAGCAGCATTTTGGATACTAAAGCTGGAAACGCCTATTGTGGGAGGATAATAGACTATCCTTGGGGGTTTGGAAACAACGGCGTTCATGCTATCAGAGACACGCGCCTGGAAGAGGCTATAAAAGAATATATAAAATAATTCTGATTAATTAGAAATCCTACCAACTATAATCATGGCCGTAGGGTGGAACGAGCTTGATACAAAACACGTTCTGGAAGAACTTCATACAGACGAGAAAGGGCTCTCAGAGCAGGAAGCCCAGGTAAGGCTCCAGAAATACGGCACAAACGAGCTGAAGGAAGAGAAGAAGATAAGCAGGCTTGAGATATTACTGAGCCAGTTCAGCAGCACACTTGTTATAATACTTATTGGCGCCACGATATTCTCAGCTATCATAGGCGAGATTCTTGATGCGGTTGTGATTCTCATAATAGTCATCCTTAACGCTATTTTTGGCTTCGTGCAGGAGTACAAAGCTGAGAAGGCTATAGAGGCGCTGAAACGGCTGTCCTCCCCGGAAAGCGTGGTCCTCCGAGACGGGAAGAAGCAGACCATTACCAGCAAGTTCCTAGTCCCGGGGGACATAGTAATCCTCGAGCAGGGCACAAAAATTCCGGCCGACCTAAGGCTATTGGAGGTTACAGACCTCCAGATAGACGAGTCCGTGATAACAGGAGAATCCGCTCCTGTCACGAAAAGAACAGAGATATTCAGGAACACGGTCCTTGCGGAAAGGAAGAACATTGCATGGATGGGGACGGTGGTGACCTACGGAAGGGGTGTAGGCGTCGTGGTGGAAACTGGGATGAAGAGCGAGATGGGCAAGATCGCCCACACAATTCAGGAGGCGGGGGAGGAAGGAACGCCTCTCCAGAAAAAGCTTGCCGTCTTCGGCAAGAAACTAGGACTCATGATTCTCTCAATATGCGGCATAGTTATTCTTACAGGTGTGCTCAGAGGCGAGCCGATCTTTACCATGATAATAACAGGAATAGCCCTCGCGGTTGCCGCTATACCAGAGGGCCTCCCAGCAGTGGTCACGATAACCCTTGCCATTGGCCTGCAGAAGCTCTCCAAAAACAACGCGATAATAAGAAAGCTACCCGCTGTGGAATCCTTGGGCTCCACAACCGCGATTTGCGCGGACAAGACAGGCACCCTGACCAAGAACCAGATGACCGTGCGGAAGATATGGCATGGCAACACAACAACAATAGTGACGGGAGAAGGCTATAAGCCAGAAGGCAAGTTCCTTACCTGCGAAAAAGAGACCTCCCCGCAAAAAGACAAAACGCTCGAGTTGATTCTGAGGATAGCAGCCCTCTGCAACAACGCGGAGCTGCAAACAAGCAACGACGCTTACAAAATAGTAGGAGATCCCACAGAAGGAGCCCTTATAGTAGCTGCTCAAAAAGCAGGCATTCCCATAAAAGAATTCCCCAGGGTAAAGGAAATCCCATTCACTTCCGAGAGGAAGATGATGACCACGGTCCATGCCACTCCGCAGAAAAAAACAATAGCTTGCGTGAAAGGCGCTCCTGAAAAAATCCTCAGCTTGTGCACACATTCCTACTCAAACGGAAAGCCGAAGAAGCTCACACCGAGAGACAGGAGGAAAATCCTCGACGCGAACCAGTCCCTCACGAAAGACGCGCTGAGGGTCCTGGCAATAGCTTACAAAGAAGTGAACTCCAAGGAAAAATCCATAGAAAGCGGACTCACCTTCCTGGGGCTTGTGGGCATGATAGACCCGCCGCGCGAAACGGTCGCGAATGACATAGCCACATGCAGGAAGGCCGGGATAAAGGTGGTCATGATAACAGGCGACCATCTCAACACGGCTGTGGCAATAGCAAAAGAGATCAAGATAATAGACTCTCCGGAAGAAAGGGCTATAACAGGCGAAGAATTAGACAAGATGAGCGACCAGAAGCTCGACGAAATCGTGGAGCAGGTGAGGGTTTACGCGCGCGTGAATCCCGAGCACAAGGTGCGCATAGTGGACGCGTTCAAGAAGAGAGGCCACATAATAGCCATGACAGGAGACGGCGTGAATGATGCCCCTGCCCTCAAAAAAGCAGACATAGGAGTGGCAATGGGCATAAACGGGACAGACGTCGCGAAAGAAGCCTCGGACATGGTCCTGGCAGACGACAACTTCTCCAGTATAGTGGCAGCCGTGAAGGGAGGCCGCCAGATCTATGATAACATCAAGAAATTCATCGACTACCTGCTCTCCTGCAACCTTGGCGAAGTGCTCATAGTTTTCATTGCCATGCTCATAGGGTTCAAAGACCCTGCCACAGGCATGGTAATGCTTCCCCTAACAGCAATCCAGCTTCTCTGGATAAACCTTCTCACAGACGGGCTTCCCGCACTAGCCCTCGGCGCTGACCCTCCCTCCAAAGACGTGATGGACCGACCTCCAAGAGACCCAAAGGAGAACATACTTTCAAAAGGCATGTTCATAGATATGTGCATAGTGGGGGTGATAATGCTGGTAGGGACCCTGGGACTTTTTGCCTACAATCTTCCTTCCGGAGGAGTAAAGGCAATAACAGTGGCCTTCACCGCTGTCGTGATTTTTGAGATGGTACGGGTACTTTCCGTGCGCGCCAAATACCACGTCAGCTTTTTCTCCAACAGGAAGCTTTTCCTGGCCATAGCCATCACCTTAATCCTCCAGCTGGTTGTCATCTACGTTCCCTCACTCCAGACAGCCTTCGATACCACCAGCCTGGACCTCCTGGACTGGATAGAAATAGGAGCAGTATCAAGCACAGTGGCCATAACCACCCTGATAAAGGACAAGTTCTTCAGGAAGATGTACGACTGAGAAAGAAGGTTGCTTCATCACATTCCAACTACCACGATTAAGCAACGCTTAAGCGCTCAATCACTGCTTAAGCGTCTTCCCAACTTCTCCAAATCCTCCCCATTTAGGAAGCGCTTAAGCACATCAGGCAAATCATGTATCTTCACACGAACCTGCTTCATGGAATCCCTGTCCCTCAGGGTTACATCATGATTTTTCAGGGAATCATAATCTATAGTTATTCCAGCAGCCACGCCTATCTCATCTATTCTTCTGTACCTGCGTCCTATGCTACCTGACCCATCATAAAAAACCTTGAAGCCATGCTCTTTTAGCAGAGTCTGAATTTCCCTGGCCTTTTCTGGCAGGCCGTCCTTGTTCACGAGCGGGAATATTCCTGCATCCAGAGGTGAGACCAGCCTGGGGAATTTCATGACGTCCCTGCTTTCCTTACCCCCCACCTTCTCTTCTATGATAGAGAGCTCAAACAGCGCATAGATGTTCCTGTCCACACCGAAACTCAGCTCTAAAACATGAGGTATGAACTTCTTCCCGTCTATATTCACCTCTTGGGACTGTCCCGAGACCTTCTGATGTCCCAGCAAATCATGGTCGGTCCTGTAGTGAAGACCGGCGACCTCCTTAAACCCTCCGAGACTCTCCAGGTTGAGCTCTACGTCCCAGTGGTACTTGTTGTAGAAGGCCTTCTCCTCATCAGTGAGCTGTTTGAACCTGAATATCTCCTTGGGAAGCTTCAGCACGTCCAGGTAGAACTGCTGGATCTTTGCCATATGATAAACGTAGAATTTAGGCATGCCTAGTTTCTCAACGACTTCGCTTGCGGGGATTTCCTCGACCTTGCCGGAGGCCCGGTTCCTTACTGGGAACACACGTATGTTGTAGTGCTCGAATTCCTGGAACCTCGGATGTTGTGTTATCGTGTCCGGGTCGAAGAATATCTGCAGCTCAGCCTGGGTGAACTCCCTTTGCCTTATAAGCACGTTTCGCGGAGAGATCTCGTTCCTGTAGGCCTTGCCTATTATAGCCAGCCCCAGAGGCAGTTTTCTGCGAAGGCATTCAAACTCAAGCTTGAAGTTTATGTAAGCGCCCTGTGCTGTCTCCGGGCTCAGGTAACCCTTCCTCACCTCGGCCCCTGTGCCGACGCTGACAGGGAACATCATGTTAAGGATCCCTGTCTCTTCGAAGGGGCCTTTGCATTTAGGACATCTGATGTTGTGCTCCTTTATGAGCTGCGACATCCTTTCCAGGGAAGCGCCCTCGAAGCTCTCCTTCAGGCCGTCCTCAATTATGTGGTCAGCCCTTTCAGTGTTCCCACACTTCTTGCATCTGACCACAGGATCAACGAAAGAAGCAAGATGACCTGATGCCTTGAACACATGCTCGGGCATAATGTGACAGGTGGATATCTCATAGAAGTTGTCGTCTAGGCCGAGGAAGAACCCCCTCCAGAGGTCCTGCCAATTGTTCTTGAGGAGGCATCCGAGGTGCGCATAATCGTAAAAGCCTGCCATGGCTCCATGCATCATGGAGTCCTGCCAGAAGAACCCCCTTCTCTTGGCTATGTCCAATATGACATCAGTCTTGTCCTCGCATTCCATAAAACCACGGTCTCCAAAGGCGCGATGGCATACACACAATTGTATGGAGGTTGTATTTTAAAATAGGCTTACCTTCCGGCTATCTGAATATCGGGTATTCAGAAAAACTCGATTTCTTGGTGAAGATGTAGTTTATCCAGTCGACCATCCATCTAGCGACCCAGAAGGAATAGCCTCCGTTCTCGAAGCGCCTCATCGACGTGTAGCAGCAGACATTTTTGTTGAAGGCGACCTTTCCGCATTTCCTTATCCTGAAACCCATGTCAATGTCTTCAGTGGCATTCATACTCTCCCTGAAGCCCCCTATGCGCTCAAAGGCTGCTTTCCTGATGGCCATGCTCACCCCTGAAAACTGCGGGAAGCCTGCTCTGGTGAAGAGCCTTGGTATGAGGTCCCATCCAAGTTTGCAAATGAACTCTGACCTTATATCCCCACCCTTCGGCTTCACTGGCCCGAAAATGATATCAGCATCGGTTTTCCTGAAGAATTTAAGGGTACTCTCTATCCAAACAGGCTCAAGGGAGGAGTCAGCGTCAAGAAAAACAAGGATATCCCCCTTCGCATACCTGGCTCCAAGGTTCCTGGCAGCAGCTATGTTAGTCTTCTTCACTATCACGCAGTCTGCATGCTTTTTTGCCACTCCAGTAGTCCTGTCAGTCGAGCATCCATCAGACACGATAATCTCTATGTTCTTGTATGTCTGGCTCCTGACGTTCAGCAGGGTCTCTTCAAGGTATTTTTCTTCATTGTATGTAGGGACTATAACACTAACAAGAGTATTATCCATACTTCCCATTTATTTTTCAGAGAGATGATTTATTAAGCCGTTGGATTCTTCATATCACAGAGCAATACAACCACCATATATAAAGTCCATTCAGACATAATATTCATGCTAATCGAGCTCTGGATAGCTGTAATCGCTGCGTTCTTTGCATTGGCTGCTGCCTTCTGGTTCCTTGGTTGGCGGTGGGAATCGAGGCTAGTCAGGCCAAAGGCAAAGGGATACAGACCCTTTGTATCGATAATAATACCTGCATTTAATTCGGAAAAGACCATAGCCGCAGCAATCGGCTCTGCAAAGGCGGTTGCATACGACAGGAAGGAGATAATCGTTGTCAACGATTCCAAGGACATGACCCCCAGGATATGCAGAAAGCTCGGGGTCCGTGTGATACAGAACAGGAAAAGGATGGGGAAATGCCACGCGCTCAATCTGGCTGCGAAAAAAGCAAAGGGCGACATATTATTCTTTCTTGATGCGGACACCACAGTAGACAGCGACGCTGTGTCAAAAATCATTCCCTGGTTTTCCAGGAAGAAGATTGCGGTAGTGTCCCCAAGGTATGTGGCGCAGGAAAGCAGGAAGCTGCTCCCAAAGCTCGCCTCCATAGAGAACAAGTTCGATTCCTCTTTGTTCAAGGCGCACATGTTTTTCGGCTCGATGATATCCTTCCGTGGATGCGGCGTGGCCATACGAAGGAGCTTCTTCGAGAAGGCAGGCGGATGGTCCGAAACCCTCATAGAGGATGTTGACTTTGCGGCAAAGACACTCAAATCGGGCAAGAAGATACAATACGAGCCCCAGGCTGTTGTAAGGACAAGGGAATGCGAGACCGTTGCCCAGCTTAAGAGCCAGAGGGTGCGATGGGGGAAGGGCTCTGCCTATTCATTCATCAACTACAGGAGCATGTATTCAGGCAACAAGCAGTTCACCCTTCATTTTTTCCCATACATTTTCCTGATACTTGCCATTTGCGGCATCTTCACATGGCAGCTGTACCTGTTTGTGCCGCTCATGTTCTTCTATTTCCTTTATTCCTTCTCATTCTCAAATCTCGCATCAACAGCACTGGTCCTACTCATCCCTCTCCTTTACGGGATCTTTGCAGTCATTGTGACAGGAGGCCTTGGCCACCTGACCATAATAACTTGGAGAGAAAGGGAGAGGACGCAAGACATAATCCTGCTCATACCATACCTATTCTTCTACCTGCCACTGGTGATTTTCTTTTACTTCAAAGGCATCATATCAGGGTTTTCTCAAAGAAGATACAGCAAAAACGAATTCGATTTGGAGGACTGGAAATGCTGATGCCAAGAATCAGGTTTTCTTCCCAGCGGCCCCGATGATAACGCCCCATTTATTAATGAAACAGCTGCTGTAATTAAGCCTCGCAAGGCCTCTGTTCGCAGATCCGCCAACAGACATCTTCAAGAAAGACTCGGACTTCTGCCAAAATGGGGAGAATATCCAGCCAGCCGAGAGCACAGCCTCAGCCTCCTTTAGAGCATTGATATGCATGCCTGCTTTAGCCATCCTGTATCTCAACTCAGTCTCGCTGTACGGATACTCGTTCCCGAATATCCACGTTCCTGACTTCTCTGCAAGGAATTTGCCTATCCTGTACGGAGGGCATTTCATATTAGGCACTATAATGACAGCCCTCCCGCCTTTCTTCAGAGCGATTGAATGAGCGTCCACTATGCCTTGCCTGTAATAGCCTTTGAAGTGCTCTATCACGCCTTCCGAGTGGACGAGATCGAACTCGTCCTCGAAACCATGATGGAAAGCGTTCCTGCGCACAATATCCCCATCAAGGCCGAATTTTTCAAGGTTCCTTTTGACAATGTCCAGAGCCTCTTGGGAATTGTCAAGGAAAGTGACGTGAGCCCCGGCCTTTGCCATTAGCATAGAGTTCATTCCAGTGCCGCATCCTATCTCCAGGACTTTCTTGCCGCGGAAATCAAAGTCCCCCAGAAGCTTCTTGTAGAAGTGCCACCTGTATGTCTCGCCGTCAAAATCCGCTTCCTTTACAGACTTCCATATCTCCGACCAGACCATAGCTAAATCTTACGCCCCAAAACAATAAATAAAGACTTATCAATTGTGTATTATGTCTGATTCGATTAAGCTGCATCCCCAGGAGAGAGCGATTCTCTTTTCCCTGGGCAAAACAGGCGAGGCCACAACACAATCAATAGCCTCCAGCACAGGCCTTTCGGAAGACGCTATAAACAAGGCAGGCCTCTGGCTCAAGCTGAAAGGCCTCATCGACTACAATGACAAGAAGGAGGCAGAGATATCGCTCACGGAAGAGGGTAGGCTATATGCAAGGCAGGGCCTTCCGGAAAAGAATCTGCTGAAGGCGGCCTCAAAGACGCAAAGCCTCGAAGAACTGAAGAAGAAAATCCCGGAGCTCACAATAGCCCTGGCGTGGGCCAAGAGAAAAGGCTGGATAGGGTTTGATAAAGGGAAGATAAAGGTCACAGAAGAAGGGGCTTCCTGCCTTTCAAAGAGGCTTGACATAGAGAAGACGCTTGAAACAGGGAAAGTGGCAGACGAGCTGTCTCTCGAAGAGCTAAGGAGCAGGAGGCTTATAACTGTCAGAGAGAAAAAGACCAAGATTTTTACCCTTACGGAGGCCGGCAGAAAGGCGCTTCCTCAGCTGACGTATGCGCCAGACGAGCTGGGCCAGCTCACGCAGGCCGATATCAAGAAAGGTAGCTGGAAGAAAAAGACGTTCAGGCCTTATGACTTGGGCACTCCTGCCCCAAAAATATCAGTGGCCAAAATCCATCCCTATGTCCAGTTCATGAACTTAACGAGAAGGAAGCTGATAGCCCTTGGCTTCAAGGAAGTGAAAGGCCCTTACGTCGAGATGGAATTCTGGAACTCTGATGCTCTTTTCATGCCACAGGACCATCCTGCCAGAGGCATCCATGACATATTCCATCTGAAGGGCCTTGGGAAAGGTGATGTGGACAACAAGCCCGTGCTTCAGAGGGTTTCAGAGACGCACAGGAACGGCTGGACCACAGGATCACTAGGATGGGGATACTGGAACCAGGAGCAGACCCTGAATCTTGTGCTCAGGTCTCAGACAACATCCGTGTCTGCACGCACTTTGGCCGGAGGGGCAAAGCATGGGAAATTCTTCACCATTGATAGGGTGTTCAGGCCAGATGTGATTGACGCAACACACTCTCTGGAGTTCCACCAATGTGAGGGCATAGTTGTGGGGGAAGGCATGAACATGCGCCACATACTCGGCTATCTGAAGACGATAGGGGAGGAAGTGGCAGGGGCTGAGGCAGTTCGCTTCAGGCCAGGCTATTTCCCTTTCACAGAGCCTTCTGTTGAGATGGACGCCCTCATAAGGGGCAAATGGGTGGAGCTCGCCGGCTCAGGTGTTTTCAGGCCTGAAGTCACGCAGCCTCTTGGAGTTAACGTTCCTGTGCTTGCATGGGGAATCGGCTTCGCCCGTCTCGCGATGATTAAGCTCGGCATCACAGATATA
Source organism: uncultured archaeon (assembly GCA_964353635.1). GTDB lineage: Archaea > Aenigmatarchaeota > Aenigmatarchaeia > QMZP01 > QMZP01 > JAPLVB01. Next base: position 29,464 of record CAYGVS010000001.1, read on the forward strand.
AGGGAGCTTTTCAGCCACGACCTTGAGTGGCTCAGGAACAAGAAACTCGTATATTAAGACAATAAGGAGCTGGAAATCGCTTGTAGCGATTTCTGTCCAGATATGCCATTAATCACAGTGGATTCAGAGGATTTGAAAAATCTTATAGGAAGGAAGATATCGGGCGATGAGCTTAAGCGTGTTCTGCCTCTCAACAAGCTGAACATAGAGGAATGGTCAGGATCAGAGCTCAAGATAGAGGTCAATCCTGACAGGCCTGACCTCTTCTCAGCAGAGGGGATGGCCAGGCAGATAGCAGGCTGGCTGGGCATGCCTGCACCAAAGAAATCCACACTGATTCCGCCAAGCATAGAGGTGAAGGCATCAAAAGTCTCTCTGCGGCCATGCATTACATGCGGCGTTGTCAGGGGCGTGCGCATGTCTGATAGCATGATAAAATCCATAATGCAGCTCCAAGAGATACTGGACCTTACTTTGGGAAGGGACAGGAAGAAGGTCGCCATCGGGCTGCACGATGTTTCAAAGGTGAAGCCGCCATTTTTCTACAAGGAAGTCTTCCCTGAGGAGGTAAGCTTCGTCCCCCTGAATTCGAATAAGAGGATGAACCTCTCGCAGATTATTAAAAGCCATCCGAAGGGAATCGAATATGCGCATCTTGTCAGAGGCGCGAAGAAATGGCCCATCATCCTTGACTCAAAAGGCCAGGTGCTGTCTTTCCCCCCGATAATCAATGGCGAACTCACTAAGGTCAACAGCGAGACCACAGACATGTTCATGGACATCACAGGCCCTGATGAAAAGGCCATAAACTATTCGCTCAACATCCTGCTCACAGCGCTTGAGAAGCGCGGGGGAAGGCTCGAGGCAGTCAGCGTTGGCGGAACCATAAAACCGGACCTGGAGCCCCGGTTGATCAAGGTGAATCCTGATGATGCAAGGAAAATGCTGGGTCTGCCACTTAACAACAAGGAGATTTGCAGGCTTATCGAGAGAATGGGATATTCAGCGTCAGTCAACAAGAACATACTAGAAGCGCTTGCGCCTCCGTACAGGGCCGACATACTCCATCAGGTAGATGTTATAGAGGACATTGCAATCGCTTATGGCTTTGACCAATTCCTGCCGGAGATGCCAAAGCTTCCGTCTGTGGGAGAGGCTGACTCAATGGAGGAGTTCTCGAATTTGCTCAGGGAACTTATGATAGGCCTGGGCTTCCAGGAAGTCATGAATTACACGCTCACCTCGCCTGAGCGGCAGTTCTCAAAGATGAATATCTCCCAGGAGGACGCTATCCATATAGAAAATCCGGTTTCGCAGGACCATAGCATATGCAGGCTATGGCTACTTCCAGGCCTTGTAGAAAACTGCAGAACCAACAAGCACAGGCGATTTCCGCAGAAGATATTCGAGATAGCAGACTGCATAATCCCTGATAAGAAGGCCGATGTCAGGTCTATCAACCTAAGAAAGCTTTCAGGGATAATCACGCATTCACAGGCAAACCTCTCTGAGATTTTATCAATCATCAATGCCATCAAGGACAGCCTTGGAGCAGAATGGAGCATTCAGCCATACAAGCACGACTCCTTTATCGCAGGAAGATGCGGAGCGATTTCCCAGAAGGGCCAGAACATTGGTTTTTTCGGGGAACTTAATCCTAAGATAATACTCAGCTATGACCTTAACAACCCCGCAGCTACCTTCGAACTAGACGTGCAGAAAATATTCAGCAATAAGTGATCATCTCAGCCAGCCAAAGAACCTGTGAGCGAACGGCCTTCTCGCGGTGTATTCCCTCCCTGCAAGATATGCTGCCGCAGCCTTAATCTGCTGGGCTGCAAGCGATTTTGGATTGTGCATCACGACAGGCAGCCTGTTAGCGATTGATATGCCTACATTATGGTCCTCATTTATCCTGCCTATTATCGGGGACCCAAGGAACTCCTCTATGTGCTTACCTGAAACCTCATGCGGCAAGCCCTTTATCCTGTTGACGATGACACCAAGGCTGTCTGTCTCAAAATCCTTGGCTATCCTAGAGAGCTTGAGCGCGTCTATGAGAGCGGGCATCTCGGGATTGGTAACTATTATCATCTCATCAGCGGCTTTGATTGAAGACAAAGCCTCTTTACCCAGTCCTGCTGCAGTGTCTATGAGTATGAAATCCGCTTCATCCACAAGCTTGTAGAAGACATCAACAAGCTTGTGCGACTGCGGGACCATTATCTTTGTGAGCGACACATCGCCTGGTATGACCTTGAAGCCCGCAGGATGATAATAGAGGGCGTCTTTGACCTTTGCTTTCCCACTGAGAACATCATTAAGTGTCACAGGATAAAGCGGAATGCCCAGATGCAGGCCGAGGTTGGAAGTGGTAAGGTTCCCGTCTATGGCAATAACAGACTTGTTGAAATGAGCAAGCGCTGCGGCAAGGTTCGACACAATTGTGGTTTTTCCAACTCCGCCCTTTCCGCTCGCAATAGCAATTATCCTGGTCATGCTTAATTCTTAGAAGGCATCAATAAATATATATACTCTATAATAACGTGATGGCAGCGTCTATCTGGGCCCGTATAAAGCTATTGCTTTCGGGAAGCTCAGTTGGATAGAGCGGCAGCCTCCTATCAGGGCTTTTTCCAAAAAAGCCCGAACGGCCAAAAACCTTTACCTGAACAAGGCAATTGGGGCATACAAAATAAAGAATGCTCCAAATGGAAGCTAGCTGTAGGTCGTGGGTTCGATATTAAGAAGATGCAGCAAAAACTTCAAGCGAAAATCCCACCGGGCTCGTAATAACCAGGCCAACCAATTAAGACCAACCAATAAATAATCCCTAAACAAACTATTTTCATGGCCAGGGTTTTGCCAGCGCTTTTTCTCTTGCTGATTCTTATTTCATCAGGCTGCACAAGCGATACCGGAAAGACGGTTGAGCAGACCAAGCTCACACTCTATGAGCCCAAGCCTTCCCAGGAACTGCAGCCTGAACAAAGCAAAGTGGACGCAAGAGAAGATTTCGAGGAATTCGAGTCTAACGCTTCTGTTGAAAACAGCTCCGTGCCAGAAGAAACACCAGAGCCGGCTGAAAGCATGTCGCAGTGCCCGGATTCGTGCGACGACAAAACATGCGTAACGAGCTCATGCTCCAGACAGACTGGCTATAAATGCGTTTATCAGCCCATCACACCGTGCTGCGGAAACAGCATATGCGATGAAGGCGAAAGCCACTCATCATGCCAGTCAGACTGCGCCGCAGAGGAAACAGCTTGCACGCTTCAGTGCGGAGCGTGCCAGGTTCTTGACAGCAGCGCATGCTCTTGCGGAGAAAAGGGCTGCGAGGCCGGAGACGGGTGCTGCCCGCAGGGATGCGATTTCGCTGCAGACAGCGACTGCCCGAAACCAGACAAATGCTCATCAGATTCAGAATGCGATGACAGCGATTCTTGCACCTCAGACAGCTGTTCCGGCCAGCCAAAAGATTGCCTTCACGAACCTATAGCAGGATGCTCTTCAGGGGATGGATGATGTCCGGCAGGCTGCTCATTCCAAGTAGACGAAGACTGCCCGAGGCCAAGCCTGATTTTCTCTGAGATATACTATAACGCTCCAGGCACAGACACAGACCACGAATGGATAGAGGTTTACAACAACGGGACGATAGGCGTTGATATAACAAAATGGCGATTTGAGGAGGGAGGGACGCAGCACAAGATTGTGAACGCTTCAGATGCAGTTGCCGTTGCACCAGGGAAGTATGCTATTATTGCTGATGATTATAACGTGTTCCTTGATGATTATCCAGATTTCCATGGATTGCTTTTTGACTCCGCTTTCACATCAGGCCTTAGCAACACAGGCGAACTATTCATTCTGCTCACAGGAAAGGACGGAGATTTGTCGGACTTGATTATCTACAACAGCACATGGGGTGGAGACGGAAGTGGATTCTCTCTTGAGAAAATGGACTTGAGCGGTCCAAACACAGAGGAAAACTGGAAAGAAAGCTCAGTGGAAAAAGGCACTCCGGGACAAAGCAACAACATCGTGGCTTAGTCTCCTCTGCAGTCCTCGCACATCCAGCTACCGCCTACATTATTCAGGGAATCCGAATAGTCCCCGCAGGATTCGCAGATGCCTGATATTGTGCGATCCGGGCTGGCAACAGACTCGACCCTCATCTTCAGCTTTTCTGAAAGGATTTCAAGGAGCTCAGGGGAAACAAGCAGTATCTCCTTATCTGAAACTATTCCCATGAGCTTGCCGTTCTGTATGACAGGCACCCTTTTTACACCGTTTTTAATCATCTTTCTTGTGACGTCCTCAATGTTTTCTGCAGGGGAAGCTGTTATGAATTTCTTCTTTGCAGGGACATCCTTTATCCTGACGCTTTTGGGGTTCTTCCCGCTGGCCACTACGCTCACTATGTCGCTATCAGTGACTATCCCAACAGGATTCTTGTTCTGCATTATCACAAGGCAGCCAACCCTATTGTTGGTCATGATCTTTGCAGCGTCAGAAACATTGATATCAGGACCTGCTGTTATCACCCTGGTCTTCATTATGCTCTTGACTTTTATCATATCCCTCAAATAAAAATTGTATCGCTGTTTTAAAAGCAAAAACAGGGCGAATTTGCAATTAGTTGCAATAAAATTTTTAAATAGTTTGCAATTATTAAATTATATGGTAGGGATGAAATTAAGGGATTCTGTATTGAATATTGTGCAGAAGAACTGGCCCATTCACGTCAGGGAAACCGTCTACCTCCTGAATTGGGATCCACAAGACATAAGCAATGTATCGAAGGTGAGGTACCACTTCAAAGGCTTGGAATCTTCAGGGAAGATAAAGACGAAGAAAATCGGAAGGGCCCTGGTAGCATGGCCGATTGGCATAGAAAGAATGAGGGCCATACACGACATGCTTAAGGATTAGCATGGGAAGGAACGAAGAGATAAGAGTGGTTCTTGAGGATCTCCTGAGAATGGAGGATGTGCAGGCATGCCTATTGACAGGCCGCCAGACAGGCACGATTACCCCAAAAAACACGAAGCTGAGGAATCTTGTTCTTTGGAAGCTCATAATGGACAGCTCGCACAAATTCTTCCCGGTTATAGAAGACTTCTACGTTTACGGCCTGAAGAACCTGTATTTCGAACTTGGAGAATATGAAATCATAATGGCTTTTATTGACCAGTTCACTGCACTGCTGGTCGTGATTCCTTCTCTTGTTAACAGGGGCCTGGTAGAAGTCGAAATCGAAAACAGCAAGAACTTGATAAAAGGCATATTGGGGAAGAAATGAAAGAGCTCAAAGTGTGTGTGGAATCGAGCAGGAAATGGGAAGCCAAAGACGTGGCAGAGGAGCTTTCGTCCAAGGTAAAAAAGGCAGTGCCCGACCCAAAATTCCTGCTTCTTTTTGGCACAATAGACTATGAGGACAAGTTCAAGGACATCTTATCATGCCTTGCGTCAAACTTTGCAAAAATGCCGCTGGTTGGCGGCACTGTGGCAGGCTTCATCACAAGCGAAGGCTGCTACACAAGAGGTATGGCTGTTTTGGCAGTGGACTATCCAAACATGGATGTTGCAGTCGGCGTGGGCCATAACACCAAACGGAGCCCGGAGAAGGCTGGAGTAGAATGCGCGAAGCAGATAAAAGAAAAGCTGATGAGCAGCAAATGGAAAAACGGCTTTCTTTTCACCTTCATCGCCGGCCTGGAGATACCAAAGATGCCTGGCGTCAGTGGATCCGTGATAAGGTCCGGGACCATGACAAAATTGGTCAAAAGCGGCATGAAGGTGATGCAGTTCCTTATACAGAAAAGCATAGGAAGAGAGGAAGACGTGCTGGACCAGATAACAAGCGAACTGCCTGATTTTGGCCTGATACACGGCTCAACGATAGACAATGTCAAGATGAACAGGAACTATCAGTTCGCCGGCAATTATGTGATGACAAACACCGTCGTCTGCCTCGGCATCAAAACCGACCTGAATTTCAGCTCAGAATTCTCCAACGGCGCAACCCCTCAGGCCAAATTCGATATAACAGAGATCAGCAAAAACAACCAGATAGTGAGCAAGATAAACGGCCAGACAGCACCTTCTGAGTTTGCCAGGCTCCTCAAGAAACCAGAAGACCTCATATTCGAAAGCAAACACTACATAAAGCGCTTCCCTTATTTCCCTTGCGCCATGTACCAATCAGACAGGTTGCTGCTCAGGGCTTTTGCCCTTGTCATGAGCGATTCCATGATGGCCATGTCCAAGGTCCATGCGGGGGAGATGTTCACAGTTACGATCACCGGAAAGAACATGATAGAATCTGCAAAAGACACTATTTCTTCTATGGGGAAGGCACCGGATTTTGGATTTGCGGTGGAGTGCGCGATAAGGCTGATGACGCTTGGGTCCAACATAGAGAAAATCAGAGGCGGCATGAAGGCGTTCTTCAAGAGCAAGCCCTTTTTATTGATATACGCTTCTGGCGAAGGGGTTAAAAAGCCTAACCATAACTATTTCTACATGAACGAGTCCTTTGCTCTTGCGACTTTCAGGAGGTAAAATTATGTGGGAAATCGACAGACTTTTGCAGCATCCAGAGCCTTTCAGGATGCCTGAGAGCCAGGTAGCTGAATCAAAGCTCAAGGTTTTCATGCAGATATTTGAGCACCATTACAGGAACTGCGAGCAGTACAGGAAGTATTGCGAGCTTTACAATCTTAAGCCATATGACATTAGGACCCTGGACGACCTCGTGAAGATACAGCCCATACCATCAGACGCATTCAGAGGCACGGAAAAGCCCATAACCAGCGTCCCAGAAGACAAGATAGTCATGGTGGCAACAACAAGCTCCACTACATCAAAGAACCCGTGCAAGTATGCCCTGGACGCCGATACCCTGCGAAGGACATCCCAGACAGGAATACATTTCCTGAAGGATGTGGGACTAATCAACGGCTTTGTAATCATGCTCACACCTTCACCAGATGAATCTGACACAGGATTGGTGAGAGGAATGAGTCATGTCCTTAAGGAAGGCCTCAAGTTCGGCGACAGGATTATGTACGCGGTCAAGCATGGCAAAGTGGAAACAGAAGCAGTTCTCAACACCATAACAAGCACGCATCATAGACCAATCCATCTTTATGGACCGCCTTTCGTATATATGCATTTCGTGGACTACATAGAGAAGCATGGAATCGAAGTCAGATTGGACAAGGATAGCAGGCTCATAACAACAGGCGGCTGGAAGACAGTGGCAGGAGAGGTCACGAAAAAGGAGCTGAACGAGAGGGTTTCCAAGGCCTTTCATGTGAAGGATGACCAGATACGCGACGGGCTCGGTCTCACGGACATATACAGCATGATAATGGAGTGCGAGCATCACAACAAGCACGTCCCTCCATGGATACACGTCTCTGCCCGCGACCCCGCAGACATGAACAAGGAAGTCGATGAAGGCGAGGAAGGGATACTTGTTCTGATGTCAGGCTTCGTGACATCATACCCGGCCATAGTTGCGACAGGCGACATGGGCGCTGTCTGGAACAAGAAGAAATGCGAGTGTGGAAGAACAGGCCAGATAGTCGAGCACCGCGGCAGGGGCAGCAAGCTCGGCGCAAGGGGATGCGCAATCAGGCTGGAGCAGTTCATGGAAGTAATAACAAGGAAATAGATATGGAAGAGATACCATTTGTGATTTGCGGCGAAACGAAGACAGGAAAGGAGCATGTCCTGGAGTTCGGGCCGAGGGAGAACAGGAAAAAGATGTATCTCCCAGACATATCTGATTCAGACATAGCCAAGATAGGAAAAACAGATACACAGGCCCTTCACGAGCTCAGCATAGATGAGATTATAAGCTTCTACTCGAAAGTCGGTAAGCTATGGAAATCAATGGAATACGAGAAAAGGGAGGAGTTGGTGGACCTGACATGCTTCGTCACAGGATACTCAAAAGAGATGGTAGAACTGGGCATGAAGCAGATTTCCGGAATCCTGATGAAGGAGTATCTTGAAGCAACAGTGCAGAGCGACCTTGGCGACAAGCGCCTGCTTGACGAATGGATTCCAAGAGCAGAATCCTCTGCGCACTGCCAGCCCAGGGGAAAGGTCCTGCACATCCTTGCTGGCAACGTCCCAGGCGTGGCGATAACAAGCATATTAAGGGGGAGCCTGACAAAGAACGCCAATATCATAAAGATGTCAAACCGCGATATAATCACTCCATCTTATTTTGCGCAGTCGTTCTATGACATAGACCCGGAGCACCCCATAACAAAAACAACATCCGTTCTTTTCTGGCCGCATACGCATCATGAGACGTTCAATAGAATAATGCCTTTTATAAACGCAGTATGCACATGGGGAGGCTATGATGCCATACACGAGACAAGGAAAAACACGCCACCTGGCGTGGAGCTCCTAGAATTCGGACCAAGAAGAGGCATACAGCTTATCGGGAAAGAGGCTTTCAACGACCTGGAAAGGGTCGCAATGAATGCAGCGCATGACCTGACGTTTTTTGACCAGGAGGCATGCTTCAGCCCGCAAATGGCATTTGTTGAAGGTGATATCGATAAATACGCAGAACAGCTTGCCAAAAGCCTCCATGAGGAGAACACACGACTGCCAAAAGGCTATGCTGACCCCAAATTCCATGCCAACATAACCAATGCGAGGATGTACTCCAAATTCAGGGGGCATAAAGTCCACTCTTCGGCAAAGACAGAATGGACGATTATAGTGACCCAGTCCAGCGATTTGCCGACCCATCCACTCGGAAGGACCATATTCTTGATTCCCGTAGCTGATATTTCAGAGTCCATAGAGCATATAGGGCCAGAAACCCAGGTGGTAGCAGTCGAGCCTTACCACAGGGCAGTTGATTTGAGAGAAATCCTCACAATCAAAGGAGTAGACAGGATAACACAAATAGGGAAGATGGGATATTTTGCAGTCGGTTCACCTCATGATGGCATGTATCCGCTTTCTAGAATGGTCAGATGGGTGAAAATGAGGCAGTGAATGGGGACTTAGTTTACCTGCTTGATTGAGATGCCTTTTATGGTTATATCCAACGGGTATACATCCTTCCCGTGTTTTGTCCGCCTCATCTTCCTTATAATCAGGGACCTGTCCATACCGCCTGCAGCGTATTCTAGGTAATTAAGAACGATTACCCCGTCCACCACGAATTCTTCAACACCGAACCTCGTAAGCTGCTTGGTGCCCTCGGGAATCTCAGAAGTTAGGAGAGCTGTGCATTCGGATTTTTTGATGGTCCCAATTATGTTGTAGAGTATTTTCCTTATTTGCGCAGGGCTCTCTATGGTGAGGCCAACTATGGAGGTTGAGTCAATGACGAGCCTCTTAACGTTCATTCTTTTAATCTCATCCACTATAATTGAGCCGAGGTTGTTCACCTGCGCAGGATCATGGTATATTATCCTAAACAGGCCCTTTTTCTCATACTTCTCAAAATCCCAGCCAAACTGCAAGGCATCAGCCTTAATATCTACCGGATCCTCCTCAAGCGATATGTACAGACAGGTGTCTCCCTTTTGCAGCCCGTGCCAAAGGAACTGAGCGCAGAAGATGGTCTTTCCTGTCCCGGTCTCTCCGGTAATAAGGTTAACAGAATTTTGCAGGAAGCCGCCCTGAATAAGGGGGTCCAAACCATTAATGCCTGACTCTATCCGAATTTTCATATTCTCTTTATTCTTATTAAATCCATTACTTAAATAAACTATGATACGCATGAAAGACAGCGAGACCGAAAAGACGCTTGAACGCATAAGGATACTGATAGACCTAGAGATGGAGAAGCTGCTGCCTAAGACCGCTGACAAATCCAGCCTCGAGAGGATTTTTGGGAAGCCAAGATATGATTACGACATTCCTTCAATAAACAGCAGCCTCAACAAGCCTGTATGGGACTTCCTTGACAGGGGAGGGAAGAGATGGAGGCCGGCGCTTTTTCTTTTGATAGCAGAAGCAGTTGGCGGGGATACAAAGAAGCTCTTGGAGTTCTCGATAATCACTGAGATTGCCCACAATGGCTCCATCATGGTCGATGACGTAGAGGACGGTGGAGAGCTTAGAAGAGACAAGCCGTGCACGCACAAGATTTATGGCGTGGACGTTGCTATAAACGCCGGAAATTTCTTGTATTTCCTGCCGCTATCAATCCTTATCAATAAAAAGCATGCTTTCGATGGGAAAACGATATTAAGGGCCTATGAGATATACTCCCAGGAGATGATAAACATACATGCCGGCCAGGCGATGGATATTTGGTGGCATAAAGGAAACTCCTTCCCGACAGAAGCGCAATACCTCCAAATGTGCGCCTACAAGACAGGCACGCTTGCAAGGATGTCCGCCAGGCTTGCCGCCGCGCTTTCAGGCAGTTCAACCAGGTATGAGCACGCCTTGGGGAAATTTGCAGAATCCATAGGAGTCGCCTTCCAGATACAAGATGATATTCTTGACATTGTCACTTCTGGCAAGGGAAGGGAAAAATTTGGCAAGGCTTTCGGCAATGATATAAAAGAGGGAAAGCGCACGCTAATGGCCATCCATGCCATGCAAAAGGCCTCGGAAAGCGATAGGAAGAGGCTCATTCAAATACTTAATTCGCACACAAGCGACAGCAAAGAGGTCACCGAAGCCGTATCTTTGATTTCAAAATACGGCTCAATAGGCTATGCCAAGGAAAAGGCTAAGGCGCTCGTTCTGGATTCATGGAGGGAGATCGAACCGCTCCTTGCAGACTCTCCTGCAAAGAAAAAGCTCAAGGACTTCGCATACTTCCTTATAGAAAGGGACTACTGAATGAGCTGCTTAAGCGCATTAATCAGCATGCTGCGGATATATTATGAGAATATGCTTAACACATGCTTAAGCATTGCTTAACCTGCTTAAGCAGCATTTACCTTGGCGGCATGATAACCCAATGCAAGCCTTTTGACATTCTGTGCATCCATCCTGACATGGGTCTTGCCGCTTTTTTGGGAGGTTTCTATAGGTATCTCATAAATCCTTTTGAGATCAGATATGTAGCCCCTTAGGCATGATTGGGATATTCTGCATGCACCGGACAAATAATCGTAATTGACCCATTCGCCATTGGCTTGGGAAAGGCATTTTATGACACGTATATGGCGGTCTGAAAGCCTCTCCACCTTCCTTTTCATATCCTCGGCAACTGCGCCAATCGAGCGAGCCTCACTTTTGCCGCTCATGATGGAGCCCAGCGCTTCCTGCAAAGGAGTCGTTATCTGGTTCACAACAGCCTTGGCCACAGAATCCGCAATAGACTGGTTATCGATTTCCTTAATCATCTTCTTTATCTCAGCGAACTCCTCCCTTATCATGGATTCTAGGCGTCTTGATTTTCCAGCTCTGGCCTTTTTCACAGGACGAGAAATCTCGTTGGCTGACATCGACTGAATATCCAAATTAATCTCTTCAAGAAGCCTTTGCATCTCCTTCAGTTCAGCATTCATAAAAATATTATGCTTGGGCAATCTTAAATATCAGGAGCTGTAATCAAAACCTTCAATGCAGAGGTTGCTTAACTGCTTAACAAACTGCTTAATTGTGCTTAAGCACTGGTTAAGCGCTATATATAGCCTTTATTTACCCTTAATAACGTCCCAAGTGCTTAAGCACTGCTTAATCAGCATTTATCAGCCACATATTTAATTAATCAGCACAATGCAAAGGCAAAATGTGCTTAATATTATTAAGCACTGGTTAAGCGCTATATATAGCCTTTATTTACCCTTAATAACGTCCCA
>CAYGVS010000001.1:41376-84336 GCA_964353635.1 uncultured archaeon
AGTGCTTAAGCACTGCTTAACAATAATAATCTTGGATTTCCCATATTATTCAAGGAAAATTTCAATATCTGGCCTATCTTTTGGTACAAAATCATCAGCATCAAATTTATAAATTAGTGCCACAAAACTATAACCACACGGATTTCAAGGATTTAAAACCCCTTCCCAATTTTAGATAGTTAAACAGACAAGATGTAAATATGGACATAAAATCAACGGTTAGGAAATACGCAAGGGTGTTGCAGGTATCAAGGAAGCCAGGGAAGGACGAATTCACGAGCTCCAGCAAGATTTGTGCACTTGGCATCGCCATTATAGGATTCATAGGTTTCGCTATATTCCTTGTGTTCATCCTGACAGGGATTTAAGTAGCATGATATACACGATTAGAACCACCTCGGGAAGAGAAGAGATTGTGATAGATATACTCACAACAAGGCTGAAAGCAGAAGGGTACAACATCAAATCGATATTCCACCCGGCAGAAATCAAAGGATATGTGTTCGTGGAAGGAAAGGTCGGCGACATACACAAAGCCGCTCAAGGCATGATGCATGTGAGAGGCATAATAGAGAAGCCAATAAACCTTTCAGACATAAAGCATTTCCTTGAGGCCAAGAAAGACAAGGTCAAAATAGACAAAGGCGACATAGTTGAGATAATCGGCGGCCCGTTCAAAGGAGAGCGTGGAAAGATAGAGAGGATAGACAAAGTGAAGGACGAAGTCACCATTGAGCTACTTGAGGCCTCTATTCCGATACCAGTCACGATATCGACAGAATTCCTAAAGGTGATAAAAAAGCAAAAGACAGAGGAATCACATTCCAGTGAGCAGCCTGCTGCAAAGGAAGAAAAGGAATCTACCGAAAGCGTCTTCGACAACATAAACGCAGAGGAGAAAAAGGAGGATTAGCATGGGCAAGGTCACAGTCGAAGCCCTTGTAGACGGTGGGAAGGCCACGGCAGGGCCGCCAATAGGTAACCAGCTTGGCCCGCTGAAAGTCAATACGATGCAGATAGTCAAGGAGATAAACGAGAAGACGAAAGAGCTCGCAGGAATGAAGGTTCCGGTCAAGATTATTGTTGACACTGAAACAAAGAAATACACCATCAATGTGGGCACGCCGCCCATATCAGCCCTCATCAAGAAGGAGATTTCTATTGAAAAAGGCTCAGGAGAGGCAGGGAAGATAAGGGCAGGCGACCTGACGATGGAGCAGGTGAAGAGGATAGCTAAGTCCAAGTTCGGCACTGATGACCAGCCTCACCTGAACCAGGTCATAGGCTCAGCCAGAAGCCTGGGCGTGACAGTGGGCAAAGGCGCGATAACAGCCGAAGAGATGAAGGCAGCAGAAGCCGAAAGGCAGAGGCTGAAGGCTGAGGCGGAGAAGAAAGCCGAGGCCAAGGCAGCCGCCCCGGCAGCCGCCCCAGCTCCTGCAAAGAAGTAATCACTTATTAGTTGTGAATAACGATAGATTTAAAAATCTAACTGCGGAAATATACTCCATGTTCCGCATAACAAGAAGGAAGCTTAACATTGCTTTCTGGGGATTTTTCGCGATCTCAGGGGCAGTGCTCATAGCTGGCCTTCTGTCAGGCATCATAATAGCAGACGTTCTGCTTTCATTGATTGTGATATCTGTGGGAATACAAGGCCTCCTGCAGGAGGTCTCTGCAATGGAGAGCAGACGGGCCTTCAGGAAGATTGACGAGTCGCTCTTCCAGCTTTCTGAGTGGGCTGAGAAGACCTATGTTTTCGCTAAGGCGATAAAAGAGAAGCATGAGCTCAGGCTGCATCACCTGGATGCCAGGCGCTCGCAGGCGGAGCAGAGGCTGGATAAGAAGTCCCAGGAAATGGCAAAACGGATGGTGGATTTAGAAAACCAGATTAATTCGCTTAAGAAAGCCATCTCGCCCGAGCCGCTCACAGATTCTGAAAGAAGGTATTCAAGGGCAATGTCCATCATTAGGACAGAAGGGCTGATAAGCTCCTTGGAATACTCAAGGAAGCTTTCAGTGAGCAGGGCCATCGCTGCCAAGGACCTTGCCAGGCTTTCAGGAATGGGCGTGATAAGGAAGAAGGGAAAGGGCAGGAGCGTTTTCTATACTTCGGCGGCATGATTTATTATGCGCAAACAAAGGAAACCTTATAAAGGTTAACTCCTATATTCTTGATATTCAATCGAAGGTGTCAATGGCTTGAAGGCGATTTTTATCACCTTCTTTCTTTTCGACACCTTCTATCCAGAATCGTCCGTTAGGCGATTGCATAAGCAATGCCGCACTGCTTCGGCAGGAGGATAGCATGACAGAATTTTTGGAGAAGGTAAAGGAAGCCAAGGCCAAGTCAAAGCCCAGGAAGTTCAAGCAGACTTGGGATTTTTCTATAAACCTGAAGAGCATAGACCTGAAGAAGCCTGAGAACAGGATAAACGCAGACCTAGTTCTGCCTGAAGGCCGGGGGAAGAACCTCAAAGTGGTAGTCATAGCTGATTCTCTCGCGGCTGACGCAAGGAAGATAGCCGACCTGGTCATAACCAAGGAGGAGATAGACGAGATTGCAAGGAACAAGAAAAGGCTCAAGAAGATTGCGAACGAATATGACAGGTTCCTTGGGGAGGCCAGCCTCATGCCAGCAGTCGGGAAGTCTTTCGGAATGATACTCGGCCAGAGAGGCAAGATGCCGAAGCCCATACCGCCAAAGGCCAAGATAGAGCCTTTTGTGGAGGCTGCAAGGAAGACCATCAAGATTGCAATCAAGGAGAGCCCTGTGATTCATGTCTCTGTAGGGACGGAGGACATGCCAGAGGAGAAGGTCGCTGCGAACATGGAGTCCATCTTCAACCTGCTGAAGGAGAGGCTGCCCAAGGGCAGGAACAACATAAAGTCGGCTTACATCAAGCTCAGCATGGGACCTGCCGTGAAGATAAAGACTGATTGATATGGTATCTGAAAAGAAGAAAAGGGATGTGAAGGAAGCTGGGGAGCTCATAAGGCAGCACAGGGTGATTGGGCTCCTGGACATGCATAAGCTCCCTGCAAAGCAGCTCTATGAGATGAGGAAGAAGCTCAAAGGTCACGCCAGGATAAGGGTCCTGAAGAAGAGGGTGATAGGTATTACCCTCAAGGATTCCAAGCTGGATGGAATAGAGCAGCTCGCTGAGAGGATGCGAGGCGAGCCTGCAATGCTTTTCAGCAACGAGAATCCGTTCAAGCTTTCAGTCATGCTTAATGAGTCCAAGTCAACTGCGATGGCCAAGCCCGGCGACATTGCGCCACACGATATTGAAATTAAGGCAGGCCCGACCAGCCTTCCTGTTGGGCCAGCGATTGGCGAACTGCAGAGGCTGAAGATACCTGCAGGCGTGGAAGGCGACAAGATAGTGATTAAGAAGGACACTATTGTTGTGAAAGAAGGCGAGGCCATACAGAAGCCCATTGCCGAGGTGCTTGCAAAGCTGGGGATAGAGCCCATGGAGATAGGCCTCAACCTGATAGCTGTATGGGAGAAAGGCATAATCTACTCCAAGGACATACTCTCAATCCCACCCAGCAAATACCTGGGCGACCTGAAGGCAGCCCACTTAATGGCTTTCAACCTTGCCTTCAACATCAACTATTACACAAAGGATAACGCTCCTCTATTCCTTTCAAAAGCGTACAGGCAGGCGTTGGGCCTTGCGGAAAGAGCCGGGATAGTCACGAAAGAGACGCTTCCCAGCATCCTCGCAAAGGCAAAGGCCCAGCATGACGTCCTGGAAAGCAAAGTAAAAACAGAGGAGAAGGAGAATCCAAGTCAATGATTCGATTGAAGTAGACAGAGCCAAGAATAAATGTCTACTTCTTTCAAATAATCTCGGAGGTGCTAGTATGGAAATGATATATGCGGCGCTTCTGCTTCACAGCGCAGGCCACAAGGTCGATGAGCAAAACCTCACAAAGGTCCTTGAGGCAGCCGGGGCAAAGCATGACCATGCAATGGTCAAGGCAGTCGCCTCGAGCCTAGAGGGAGTAAACATCGAGGATGCCATAAAGCAGGCAGCTTTCGTTGCCGCTGCTCCAGCATCCGCGCCGGCAGGTGAGGCAAAGGCTGAAAAGAAGGAAGAGAAGAAAGAGGAAGACACAGCAAAGAAGGCCGAGGAGGCCGCAGCCGGGTTGTCAAGCCTTTTCGGTTAAGAATGAGCTTTGATTTTTTGGCTCATTCCGACTTCATGTGCAGCGATATTATCATTTAGGTATTCGTGGAATTCTAGCCAGAAGACAATCAATATTACAACCACCGCCATAATCTAAGAATGGCGAGCTTCCTTCACCAGCTTCTATTGCACCCAAGGCTGCTTGATCGCTTTGCCCAACAGCTGCAGTTCCAGTAGAACTTCCACCAACATACGCACCGGCTTGCGCTCCAAAAATGCTCATTGCAGAAAGGCAAGTATATCCGCCGTAAATCTGGCCGACCATGTAAAGCATGTTGCCCATGCCGCTTGTAGAACCCGAGAGATCTTGGAAATTAGATGAAGAGCACAGTAATTTTTTCTGCGCTTCCAATTGCTTTATCTTGCCTTCTATGCTATCGAGCTTGTTAAGGGCGAACATGAGCCCGCAGCCGCCTATAAGTCCGGCAACTACTGCGGGCCACTCTAGTCCCAATTTACATAGAGTGATACAAGGCACATAATAATAAGGATTAGTACAATTATTCGTGCATGAAAGATAAGAGTACCAGAAATACAGTGAAAGCATGAAAAATACAATCGACAGCATAATGTACAGATCCCTTTCATGTCCTAGGCTGCTGAGCTCCGCATCCATGCTCTTCTGTTGCTCGATGCAGGACGCGAGAGCTGGGGTGTATACCCTTTCGATTGTGAATTTTTTCTCATCAAGGATACTCTTGGTTTCCTTGATGCCGTTATGCGTGTATGAGAGGACCGCTGAGAGTTGCAAGGTCCTTTCTTCCTTGCCCGGGGTTGTTTTTGGTATGCTATCAATAAGGAAATCGAACGAATAATTACCCGCATTGTGCTTAACAAGGTTGCTCAGCTTTATGAATTCTGCTGTGCTGTTTATCCTATAAGAGGCCTCTATCTCGAGGTCCGAGGGAGGGTTGGCTATCTCTAAATACAGCTTTGATGGAAGGAATTGGCAGTTTCCTCCCCTATCGAATATGGTGCATTTGACGGTGGGCTCAGGTTCGATCCTAGTGATAGACAATTGTATGCTCGAGGTGGAGACGCACTCCCCGTTGGCGACCTTCCCTGTGTAGCATATGTACTCGCTCCCTTTGGCAAGGCAGCCGCAGTCCAGGCAGCAGTCCACGTAACTCTCCCCAATGGATTTCTCGCAAACAGCTTTGTTACCGTAATCATCCCCGCACTTTGGAATGACGTCGATGACAACATCCGGTATCATGAAGGAATATTCTCCCGAGGCTACCTGTGAGCCGTTGTTGTATTTCAGTGTGAGGTTTATCCAGTTGGGTGTGATGGTTACCTGCTTTGTTAAGCTGTTGAAGAAGCGCGTGTTGCTGTAGTTTATCTCCGGCACAGTCGCCTGGCACATGAACATGAAGTATGGAGAAAGCTCATCGCTCGTCTCCCAGCATGACGGATAGCAGGGCACACCACTATTAGTCCTGTTGAAGACGCAGGATGCGGATATCTTTGCGCCGCCGGGCTTTGTATTCGCATGGCCTGTTATGTTTATTATGTGCTCCACATACGTGCTGGTGAAAGAAGTTGTGCCGATGACATCCTTATCGATGACAGGATTTTCGATGCATGAGTCTCCTGGGGTGAAGAATTCCACGGTCTCAGTATTGCAGTGCTGGCCAGATGGGCAGCCGCAGTCATAGCAACATGAAGCCTGGCTCTCATCAGGGTCGCATTTCTTGTCACCAGGCCAGTGCGAGCCAATGCTTATGGTTGGCGCAGATGCGCTGAAAACCTTCTGGATTGTGCCTGATGAGCCATTGCTATAGCTTGTTGAGACATTGACAGTGGGGAACAGGCTGTAGCTCTTGAGGGAGTCATATGCGGATATGGAGAATCCAATAGAGCATGTGGAATTATATACAGAAGCGTCAGAGGAAGGGACTTTGGTGCAGGAAATCGAGCACGTGGAACTACACTCCACACCACTGACAATGCATTTGATTGAGCAGGACTGGCCTGAAGCAGAAAGGGTCGCAGGTGTATTGGTGATTTGGGCCATCAGGCTTGCAGAATCGCCTGTTGTATGCGTGTAAAACTGCAGCGGGCCGAGGGCTGTGATGTGCAGGTTGGAGCTTGAAGGGTCAGTTCTGCATAAGCTGTTCTCAGGTGAAGCCGCTGAATAATCGCAGTATCCTGTAGCACAGCTGCAGTCAGGGCAGCAGTTCGCGCTGCTTTCCTGCAATGACGATTCGCACACGCCGTTGCCGCACGTGTAAGAGCCTATGGTTATGTCAGGGAACAGGACGGATATGGATTTTGAGGTGGTTGCCTTCCCATTAGGGTATGTTATCGAGAAATTGATGTAGTTCGGGCCATACTTGAATGTGCCCGCAGAGCATCCTGAGACCACAGGCACGGTTATGGGGCAGCTGTAAATGTGGTTCGTTGAAGAGTTGCCGATGCATGATGTAGGCTGGTAGGGGTTTGAGCCGAGCCTGTACCTTATTGAGCTTACTGACATCCCTGTCGGAGGGTTGTTTATCCTGACTGGTATGTACAGCGTGTGCTGCTGGTAACAGTTGCTCACCTTGGTCACAGGCGTCCCGTAAAGGGAGAGGGATATGCCTGCGTTCTGCCTGCAGCCTCCAGAGGCATCGCAATAATAGCTGGTTTGGCAGGCGCAGTCGATGCAGCAGTTCGCCTGGCTCTCTCCCTTATCAGTTTCGCAATTATTGTTGCCACATATGTAGCCGGGATTAAGATTGAGCACTATCGGATTGAAGGTCTGCCCAGAGCTCGGCAGGACGAATGCATAATCCTTTTCTATTTTAGTGAGCGTGTTTTGGGGGACCTCTGACGACGAGAATTGTCCGGTCTCTATCTCCTGGGCGCCTGCCTGCAGCTCGTACAGGATGTTAGCTCCGGAAAACACTACACTGGTGACCCACTGCGGATTGAAGGGTATCATCTTGTTGGTGGATATGAAACTCTTTATCAGGTTAACATCCCCCAGATTTTTTGCATTTACCGATATCTCATCCGAAGGGTTAAGCCTTGGTATGAAAGTTGACGAGTCCGGCCTTTCGATGGTGTACCAGAAGCCTGACCAGAAAGCGGAAGCGCTCCTGGCCTGGACCAGTATTAGAAGATTGGCTTTCTGGGGGTATCCTGTGCTTGTGTCAGACAGGGAAGACCACTGGTATGAAGCGGTCGTGCCGCTTAGCTTGTCTGCAGCAACGGATTGCATGCAGGCTGAAGGAGAAAGGCCACGGCATTTGTATACAATAACCTTGTCAATCTGGATTCCGCTGGTTCCTGCCACGTTCAATGTGACCGCAAGAGAGGCGTCAGTGACAAAGCTCACGGAAACAAGGGATTCAGGCGAATACTGGACAGAATTCTGCTGCGGCGCTCCGCCGAAATAGACCTTGACATTGGTGGCAGAGGCGAAAGATATGGAGAATACAAGGTAGGAGGTGAAGATTGCGAACACCTCGATTGCAAGGATTTTATAGTTCATTGGCATATCACCCCCATCTTGCATTTCTGCAGTATGGTATTCTTTATCGAATCCATAGAAGCGCAGCATACATCGCAGCTTACAGGATAGGGGTCATTGCATGACTGTCCACAACCTGTAGGATAAGCTGATCCTGAGGGGCAGGTGCAGAATGCGCTGGTGATATCGCTCGGCTGCATGCAGCTTAGGCTTTCCATGATGCTCTTCATTCCGCTGCATGTGCATGAAGCCAATATACTGGATTTAGGCTCGCTCTCGCTAACAGCTTGAATCTGGCAGCCATTCTCCAGCTTGTCAGCAAGGCATGCCTTGAGGGACGGAGATAGTTGGTAATCGGGGGTCGGCGCCTGCGGAATGTTGAAATATACATCCTTGCTGTAGCCCAAGTTGAAGTATGTCAAAAATCCTCCTGCCTCTTTCATGGTATTGATGTTTGTCATCGTGCCATTGACGCGATAGCTGCCGGTCGGGATGTATTCCACACTAACGCTTTCTGCATTGCCTTTCATGCAGGCAGCTGCGCAGGCAGAGCAGCTTGCAAGGTCATTAGAGGAGCTGCATGCCTTGCATTCAGCGGTTTGCTGGCAGCTCGGATCGATTTTGCTTTGGTCAATGTTGGAAATCACATAATTCCTGCCACTGCCCTCGAACCCTATCTGGCTGTAATCATTCGCATTCTCCACAATACAGTTTGTCACTTTGATACTGCCAGGGTCGCATTGACTTTCAGTCGTGATATCGCACACTTTGGGGGAGATTTGGGATGAGCCTGTCATGGGATTAGTGACAGTGCATGTTTCTGTGATAGAGACCTTCCTGAAATGGGCATTGAACGGAGGGATGTAATGCAAGGAGTACGTCCCGTTTATTGCAGATGAGGAGACGTTCTGGTCAAAGAAATCATAGCTGGAGTTCTTGAAAATCATAAGCTCATTCAACCCGCATTTTATCTGGCCTTTCAGCTTGCCTGAAGGCCCGGTCTTGCCCAGCCAGCAGCCTCCGTATGTCACGACAGCTCCTTCCAGAGGTTTGCTCATCTCGTCCACTACCTCTATATCCGCGGAGCATCCAAGATTCTCGCACGAGGCCTGGCCAAGCTGGA
The DNA here is from genome assembly GCA_964353635.1 of uncultured archaeon. GTDB lineage: Archaea > Aenigmatarchaeota > Aenigmatarchaeia > QMZP01 > QMZP01 > JAPLVB01. The sequence continues at coordinate 50,153 of CAYGVS010000001.1, forward strand.
TATCTTCGCACTTCCCGGGTATCATCTTGACGACATTCTTTTTCTCTTTCTCTACGACAACCTGTTCGTTCGTTGGTGCGTAATCAACGAAAACCATTGAGGCAAAATTGAAGTAATGACCCGAAGGCTGATCCTTTACCCTTACGATCACAGGATAGGATATGGAATAGCCTTTGCTGTATGTCGAGATGCATTTGGAAGCGGTCCAGAAGATGCTTGTGTAAGCAGGGTTGGTGTTTGTTATCAGAACAGGCTCCGCAACTTCGAACGCGAAGCCGTCAGGGAGCTTCATTTCTGGCTCGAGGTCCAGGTAATCATTCTTCAGGATCTCATTCGTCCCGGACCGTATGGCAAAGACCTTCGGCTTCGAAGGGTCTACAGGCATGCTCTTCCACCACAGGACCTGGGTGGTGACATAGTCTGCAATCTCCCTGAGGTATGCAGACACCTGGTCAGGCGACCTGTATATAGTCTTGCCGCAGCTTATCAGGACGCCGCCTGTCGGGAGCTTTGGATAGCCGTCATCAGCATCCTTTGACATGTAGACAGACGCGGTTGTGAATACCTCAAGGAACCTCTTCGAGGCCTGCGAGCCGGAGAAATCCTTTGCGAAATCATAAATCTCGCCAAGCTTTGTGTCAACCGAAGTCTTGTACGGATACAGCGGGCTCTGCATCGCGTATCCGTAGACCTTAGTCGGAAGGCTCACTGTTATGTCCACCTTTTTCGGATTGCTCAATATGTTGGCTGTCACTGTAAGGTTGGCAACGTTAAAGCTCACGTTCTTGTAGCCGCCTGAAATCTCATCCAGATGCTCTACTATGTAATTCTTAAGGGCGAGCTCAAACCATTTAGTGATGTCGCTCTTGGATGGCGATGCATCATTCTCGCAAAGCGTCCAGAACGGAACGCCCTGCCCCATGAACACGGTGAATTCTGGATAGCTGTAATCGCCCGGGCCAAGGATTTCCTCAGTGGGATAACCTCCATGCTCCTCCATGACCCCAAGCGTCTTGTCAGCGCCCTTCCTCACCATGGATATGAAAGACTGCTGTATCTGGGTCTGTTCCGAGTAGACGCTCTCGGGTATGCTGGAAGTTCCAGGCCTTGGCTGCGAGAAATAGTATATAGCAACCAGTGCGAGAAGAATTACTCCCACAATCACAATGAATTCCGCTTGAGCCTTCTTAACCATCCTGTCAACACCAGCCAGCTAATGCCTACTTATAATATTATCAAAACCATATAATATATCTCATAAAGCAGGAAGCGGATGCCATTATGTTCACCAAGGAGAGCCTAAGGAAGCAGTTCGCGAAGGACTGGAAGAAGCACTACCAGACAGAGATATTCAGGGAGAAGGGATTCATCCGAAAGACATGCCCCAGATGCAGCAAGAGCTTCTGGACTCTAGACCCGGAGCGTGAGGTCTGTGGTGACCCTCCATGCGAGAACTATGGCTTCATAGGCAAACCCATAGCGAAGCACAAGTGGGATTACATTCAGACATGGAAGGAGTTCGAGTCCTTCTTCAGGAAGAACGGCCACGCATCCATCCCTAGGTACCCTGTGATTGACAGATGGAGGCCTGATTTGTTCTTCACCATCGCATCCATCCAGGATTTCCAGAGGATTGACCAGGGCAACATGGTCTGGGAGTATCCCGCTGAATCTCTTGTCGTCCCGCAGGTCTGCCTGAGATTCCCTGACATCCCGAATATAGGTGTCACAGGAAGGCACTTCAGCTCCTTCATAATGTCCGGTCAGCACTCTTTCGGAGGCTACTGGAAGGACAGGTGCCTGCAGCTGAATTTCGAATTCCTTTCAAGCGTCATGGGCATACCCGAGAAGGAGCTTACGTACGCAGAGGATATCTGGGCGATGCCTGACTTCTCAGGCTTTGGGCCCTGCATAGAGACTTTCTCCCGCGGGCTAGAACTAGTGAATTCTGTCTTCACTGAATTCACTAAGAAAGGGAATTCCTATGAGGAGCTTCCGCTCAAGGTGATAGATGTCGGCTGGGGGCATGAAAGGCTGGCATGGTTCTCCAACGGGACGCACACGGCCTATGATGTTGCTTTCGGCCCTGTGATTAAGTGGATGAAATCAAAGTCAGGGCTGAAGGAAAGCGACCTCTTCGACAGGTATTCAGTGATAGCCGGCAGCCTCAACTTTGACGAAATGAAGGATTCCAGGAAGGTCAGAGAGGAGATAGCAAAGCAGCTTGGAGTGAACGTGAAAGAGCTGAATGATGTGATAGAGCCCATGCAGGCCCTTTATGCAATAGCAGACCACGCCAAGACCCTACTTTTCGCAGTATCAGACGGAGGAATTCCATCGAACGTAGGAGGCGGCTACAACCTCCGGGTGCTGCTCAGGCGCTCATTGTCCTTCCTTAAGGAGTTCGGATTCAGCTTCACGCTTGAGGAAATCGCAGAGCAGCATGCCAGGCACCTGAAGCCCCTGTTCCCCGAGCTCAAGGAAGGCATGCCTTCACTCTTAAAAATTCTTGACGTCGAGAAGTCCAGGTATGAGAAGACCCTGGAGAGGGCTGCACAGCTGATACAGAAAGAGGCGAAAAGGGGCAGTCTGACAGACGAGACCCTCATAAGGCTCTACACATCCAACGGCATAACCCCAGAGCTGATAGAGAAGGTCGCTTCATCCCAGAAGCTTCAGATATCGGTTCCAGAGGATTTCTACTCAAGGCTCACTGAGGCCCACCTCATGGGCAAGAAGGAGGAGGATAAGGGGCTCAGGCTGGACATTTCAGGGACAGAGAAGACGCAGGCAGTCTACTATGAGAATCCCTACCAGACAGGGCTTGACGCAAGAGTCCTGAAGACCGTCAAGTCAAAGAGCGATACCTGGATGATTCTGGACAGGACGGTATTCTACCCAGAAGGAGGGGGCCAGCCCGGGGACACGGGACACTTCACTTGCAAAGGCAAGAAATTCCAGATAATGGACACGCAAAAGATAGGCGATGTCATACTTCACAAGGTGCAGTCCTCCCCAAAGCCTGGGGAATCCATAAGCCTGGAGATTGACTGGGACAGAAGGCACATGCTTATGAGGATGCACACAGCCACACATATAGTCGCAGGGGCTGCCAGGAAAGTGCTTGGCAAGCACATTTGGCAGGCCGGAACAAGGAAAGGGATTGAATCCACAAGGCTGGACCTCACGCATTTCCAGCCATTCTCTAAGGACGAGATAAAAAGCATTGAGAAGCTGGCCAATGACATCGTTAAGAGGTCCCTGAAGGTTAACACTGCTTTCATGCCAAGGGGGGAGGCTGAATCAAGATACGGGTTTGTGCTTTACCAGGGAGGAGCCTCTCCCGGAAAGACAGTGAGGGTCGTGAACGTTAGCGAGGGCTTTGACGCAGAGGCCTGCGCAGGGACCCATGTGAAGAGCACGGGCGAGATAGAATCCATCAAGATAATCAGGACGGAAAGGATCCAGGACGGGGTGAACAGGCTGGAATTCACATGCGGAAAAGGCGTGCTGGACTTCCAGAGCCGCCAGGAGAAGCTGTTCCTTGAGGCTGAGCGCAAGATAAAATCGCTGGAGTTCCTAGAAAACGCCAGCGTTGAGAAAAAAGATGCAGAAGCTGAGATTCAGGAGTCTGCAAGGGTTTTTTCTGTTGACGCTGAAAGCCTTGCAAAGACCATAGAGAGGTTCGGCAGGGAGATCCGCTCCAATCAGGATGAGATAAACAGCATCAGGGAGCGGTTGGGAGAACCCAAGCTGCTCCTTTTGCAGGAGGAGGAAATCAAACCAATGCTTTCAAAACCAGGGAGAACGCTCGGAGAGCTTTCCAGGACAGTCTTCTCTGTCTGGAAGGAGCAGAAAAGGGCAATTGAAAAGCTCAGGGAAAGCTTCTCCAAGGCAGAAGGAAAGACGCTGATAGGAAAAGCCAGGGGAGAGCAGATATTCGAGATAGTCCCTGGGGAGAGGAAGACCCTAATAGAGATAGCCAGCGGCATCCTCTCAGAAAAGCCAGGCATCACTGTTGTCCTGGCCAACCAGGGCGGCGACATAATAGCCATGAGCAAGAAGCAGGATGCAGGAAAGCTCATAAGGGAGATATGCCAGAAGGCCGGAGGCTCTGGAGGAGGAAGCGCTCAGCTCGGACAGGGGAAAGCCGACCTCTCAAAACTGCTTAAGCTCAAAGAGTTCAAAACTCCCTCATGAGGCACTCAGAAGGCTGCGCAATCGCTACATCACAGAACTTGTCGATAAGATTCTGATCGTTAAGCGTCATGTTACCCAGGCTCACAATCTTTCCGCCAGAACCCACTATCTGCAAAGAGGTTTCATTCGCGCCTACCTCCTGCAGCACTGCAAAATCGCTCATCCTCTGGGCAAAGCTCTCGAGAATGGCCTTTTTATCTATGCAGTCAGTGCAGTTCTCCGTATAATAATACTCTATTATGACCTTGCCTGAGCGAAGGAGATAAACAGCCTCTTCAGTAGTCAGCTGCTTCGTGACTATGGTAGGGATCTTCATTTCAGGCGTCTGGACCACCGCAGTGTTCATTGCGCTGTTGAGCGCGAATCCTGCGGCTGACAATATCATTATTGCGCCGATGACTATGGCAGCGATACTTTCCCTCATCATATCAGGTCACCAGATATATGACATTACTCAAATCCTTATTATTGATGAGGGTAAGTTATATAAAACCTCGCAGAATCATCGGAAAATAATTATGAAAGGATGGGAAAGGCATTCCGACTTCCTTGGAAAAGGAGACTGGCATGTCCATACAAGATACACTGACGGCAGGAATACTGTTGCTGAGATGTGCAGGCAGGCCCAGAAGAACGGGCTTCGGCTCATAGCTTTTACAGAGCACGTAAGGAAAAGGCTTTCCTATGATTTCAGCAGGCTTGAATCAGACGTGAAAAGGGCAAGAAAAAGATATCCGGACATGAGGATACTGCTGGGATGCGAGGCAAAGGTGCTGGATACAGAAGGCAACCTTGACGTCTCCCCTGATGTGGCAGGCAAATGCGAGATAATTCTCGGAACCTTCCACAGCTTCCCGCTCTTGAATGAAGGCGACAATGGCTTGAAGGCGTTTCCGACGCCTTCTGTCTTTAGTCGCCTTCCATCCATTTCAGGCAAGGAAAGACTTGAAAAGGCCCTGGTGAACATGCTGAAGAACCCTGATGTGGACATCTGGACCCACCCGCTCACCTTCTTCCAAAAGTGTCCCATGTGCGAGAAGGATGTAGCAAGGATGATTAAGCTCTGCATTGAGAACAAGGTCCTCGTGGAGGACAACATACGGCCAAGATACAGGTCACCTCGGCTTGTGGATTACTGCAGGAGGATGGGCGCCACGATAGTGAAGAGCTCCGATGCCCATGGAATTGAGGACCTCATGGTTCTTAAAGAAGGGAACGAATAAAAGAAGCGTTCATAATAATAGTGTGATTGGAATGCTCGAAGTGCTCGCTGTCATAATAGTGTCCTTCACCTTCACGCTCTACTTCACCCCCAAATGGATAAAGAAGGCCAAGGAATTCGGCCTCACAGGCAAGGACATGAACAAGTTCGACAAGCCTGACGTTTCTGAAGCAGGAGGCATTATTGTGATACTTGGTCTCCTTTCAGGGGTTCTATTCTACATATTCCTGGAGACATTCTTCCTGAAGACAGGAGCGCAGACAGCGCTAATTTTCGCAGCCCTGCTCACTGTTCTCTTGGCAGGCTTCTTAGGCTTCATCGACGATGTGCTTGGGTGGAAGAAAGGGCTTAGCAGATGGCAGAAACCGCTTTTGACAGTCCCGATGGCAATACCCCTCATGGTGATAAACGCAGGGGAATCAGCCATGAGCGTCCCTCTTTTCGGCCTGGTCGATTTCGGGATCGTATACCCTCTAATAATCATACCCTTGGGCATCGTTGGCGCAGCCAACGGCTTCAACATGCTGGCGGGCTTCAACGGCCTGGAAGCAGGCATGGGCGCAATCGCCCTCGGGACTCTCGGGACGATAAGCCTTCTGAAAGGCGAGGTCTGGCTGGCAGCCATTGCCTTTGCAGCAGTGGCAAGCCTTGCGGCCTTCCTTGTTTTCAACTGGAATCCGGCAAAGATATTTCCAGGGGACAGCTTAACCTACGGGATAGGCGCCATGATAGCTGTCATAGCCATCCTCGGGAACATGGAGAAGATAGGGCTGATCCTTTTCATCCCCTTCATAATAGATGCGTTCCTTTCGCTCTGGCCTGAGCTAAGAGGCCATAAGAAAGTGGAGGCCTTCGGAAGGGTGAACAGGGACAACAGCCTTGAGATGCCGTATGATAGGATATTGAGCTTCGAGCACTTTGGGATATTTGCGCTGAAGAAGATAAAGCAGAAGGTCTTTGAGCGTGATGTCACCTTGTTCTTCCTTGCCATAGAAGCCGTGCTCTCGGCAGCAGTGTTTCTATTTTTCTTGTCTTGAATACTCCTTTAGAAACCAGCTTTTTTCCCCGTCTGTGTAAACCTCTTCCCAGAACCTCTTCATCACAGTCCCCCACTTCACCTGAGGCGGCTTGATTTTCTCTCCAAGCGCTATCTTGAGTCCAAGATAGGGCAGGTTGGCTCCGGCGCCCACGCAGGCCACGGTGGTCCCTGCAAGCCTGGGCTGGACCTCTATCAGCCTTGGCCCATCTTTCCCGTATTTGAACTGGATGTTGATGTTGAAATCCAGGCCAAGCTTCCTGCACACGAACTCTGCCTTCTCAATTATCTCCTGGTTCTTTTCCACAACGGCTGTTGTGGATATCCCCTGCTTTGTTACCGCGCGCACCCGTGGTATGGTGACTACAGGCTTGTGCTTCTCAAGAAGTATGTCAACCGTGTATTCCTTCCCTTCAAGATATTCCATCACCACAAGCTCTGGAAGCCCTGATTTCTCATAGCCTTTGAGAATTGCCAAGATATCCTTGAAGTCAGCAAAGGCAGAGCCAGGCTTTTCCCTGAACAGCAGCTCGCCCCTGCTTGCAGAGGGCTTCAGTATGCGGAATCCTCTGCTTCCATGGCCAAAGGCTGGCTTGAAGCAGACTGGATTCTTGGGGAATCCCAAATCCTTGGCAGCCTTCTCGAACTCAGAGGAGCTTTTTGCGAACCTGAACTCCGGGGCAATCCCATGCCTGCTGAACATCTCATAGCATGTTTTCTTGTTCTGGCTGGGCTCTATCGCCCTGGCTTCTGAAAGCACAACCTTTACTCCAAGCGATTCGATTTCCTTTTTTGCCTTTGCAAGCGGGAGAAGTTCTGGATCGACCCACGAGAAGAGCGCAGCAGGCCTCTCCTTCTTGCAGATATCCATTATCTTTGGGATGAAGTCAGGGCTGCAGCCCGGAGGTATGGCATACGCCTTCTCCGCAAGATGGAAGCCGTATGAGTCTGGATTCATGTCGGCCGTCACAAGCCTAATTTTCCGGCCTTCCTGCTGTGCCCCGATCCTAAGCGATTTGAAAAGGCTATATGCGCCTGGGGATCCTGCTCCTGTGGCAAAAACGGTAAGCGTTTCCATGCATTCGATTTGTGTTTCAATCTTTATAAGTTAAACATCCAGAAAAGATGTGTAGAGCCCTCATAGTGATTGCGATGAAACGCGTTCTTTTCATAAGCGCCCACCCGGATGACTTTGAATTCGGGGCGGGCGGGACTTTCCTGAAGCTCAAGGAGGCTGGGGCACAATGCTTCAGCCTTGTCATGAGCGACTGCTCTGAGCAGAAGGGGAACGAAGGCATTGTCTGCGAGTTCCATGAATCCATCAAAGCCCTTGGCCTCACCCAAGGCGAGTTCCGGCTGCTAAATCTGCCTAATACAAGGCTCCCTGAAAGCGAGGCAAAGATAAGGGAGGAGATGGAGAAGCTCAGGGACGGGCTCAAGCCTGATGTAATATTCACTCATGACCTTGACAACCTCCACCAGGATCACAAAAGTGTTGCAGAGCAGGCATTAAGGGTTTTTAAGACGCAGTCCATACTCTTTTACCAGGACATTAAAAGCACCCCGCACTTCATGCCTAACTTTTTTGCGGAGATAACAAAGGAGCAGTTGGAAAGGAAGCTGAAAGCCTTGGAGTGCTACAAGACGCAGTTCAGGAGATACTATCATGACATGGAGTTCGTGAAGGCCATAGCAAGGGTGCACGGGAAAAGGATAAATGCGGAATTCGCTGAGGCCTTCCGGGCTTGCCAGTATGCAATATGAAGTGGGATAATGATAAACGTCGGCGTGATCGGAGTAGGGAATATGGGCAAGCACCACGCAAGGGTCTACTCATCCATAAAAGGCTGCAGGCTGGTCGCTGTCTCGGACATAAATGAAAAGGCCGGCAGGGATATAGCGAAGCAGCACTCATGCCTTTACTTCAGGGACTACAAGGAGATGCTCAACGAGCAGATAGACGCAGTTTCCATCGCCATCCCCACAATATATCACAAGGAAGCCGCTCTTGCCTGCATAAACGCGGGCAAGCATATTCTGATTGAGAAGCCTATTGCGGACACAGTGGAGAGCGCAAAGGAAATAATCAACGCAGCAAAGAGGATGAAGGTCAAGCTGGGTGTGGGCCACGTCGAGAGGTTCAACCCTGCAGTTCAGAAGCTGAAGCAGATGATGAACAACGGGGAGCTGGGGAGCATAACCACGGTGCTTGCAAGGAGGGTGGGCGTTTTCCCGCCGCAGATAAAGGACGCTAACGTGATTATAGACCTCGCTGTCCATGACATAGACATCCTTAATTTCATCCTTGGGAGAACACCGACAAGGATACATGCAGAAGCCGGGAAGGCTTTGATAAACAGGAGAGAGGATTACGCAGACATTCTCCTGAAATATGACGGAACCAATGCCTTGGTCCAGGTCAACTGGATAACCCCTGTAAAGATAAGGAGCTTGGCCATAACCGGCACAAAGGGCTACGCTGAGCTCAACTACGTCACCCAGGAGCTTGTCCTCTACAGGAGCAAGTACGAGAGGAATTTCGAAACATTCGAGGATATAGTGAAGTTCGCCGAGCCTGAAATAATCAAGATAAAAGTCAGGAAGTCAGAGCCCCTGAAGGAAGAGTTGAAGAATTTTATCCAGTGCGTGAAATCTAAAAGGAATCCTCTTGTGTCAGGCGAGGATGGCCTGAAATCCCTTGAGGTTGCGATGGAGATATTGAGGTCATATGGCAAATGATAGTGGAGGGAAGGTGGCTAAGCCACCTTCAATCGAAGGACGTGGAAAGAAGCAGACAGGGTCTGCTTCAAAGAAAGGCGAAGTGTTTGTGCACAAGACAGCTGAGGTCTCGGAAAAAGCGACCGTAGGCGAAGGGACGAAGATATGGAACAACGCTCAGATCAGGGAGCTGGCCTCTGTTGGCAAAGGCTGCATCATCGGCAAGAACGCTTACATAGATGAGAGGGTTAAGATAGGAAACGGGGTGAAAATCCAGAACAACGCTTGCGTCTATTACAACACCATAATCGAGGACGATGTGATGATAGGGCCTAATGTGGTCTTCACGAACGATCTTTATCCCCGGTCATTCATTTGGAGCGAGGAGAAAAGGGGACCTCCCATAACAGTCGGCAAGGGCGCCTCCATCGGCGCAAACACCACGATAATTTGTGGCCGCAGGATTGGGAGCTATGCAATAATAGGTGCAGGGTCAGTGGTGACAAAGGACATACCTGAGTATGCGCTGGCATACGGAAACCCCGCAACCATCCACGGCTTTGTCTGTGAGTGCGGGAGGAAGCTGGACAAGGCAAAGCTAAAGTCAGGCTCGATAATTTGCGACAGATGCAGGAAAGCGATTCCTGTGGACAGCAAGCTCTTATGCAGATGATAGCCCGTCTCTCACAGTCTTCACTATCTTGTCTAGGTCTTTCTCTGTCAGAAGAGGGTGGACAGGCAAAGAAAGCACTTTCTCTGACGCTTCCTCCGCAAGTGGGCAACAGCCTTTCCTGAAGCCCATCCTCTCGTATGGCGGCTGCCTGTAAATAGGCTCAGGGTAATATACCTTAGCGCCAATACCATGGTGGTTGAGGTATTCAAGCAGCCTGTCCCTGTTCTTTTCAACCTTTATCGTGTACTGGTGGAATACATGCTTCACTCCTTTCTGGACGAAAGGAATCTGAATCCCTTCAAGGCCTGAGAGGGAGTCTGTGAGGAATCCCGCATTCTCTATCCTTTTTGAATTGAGAGCCTCGACTTTTTTCAGCTGCTCTATGCCTATGGAAGCCTGCATGTCAGTCATCCTGAAGTTGTAAGATATTATCTCGTGCCTGTAAGGCCTGGACTGTCCCTGGTTCCTCATTATGGAAGCCTTTTCGGCAAGCTCCTCGGAGCCGGTGAGTATCATACCCCCCTCTCCTGTTGTGATGTTCTTGGTCGCATAGAAGGAGAATGCGGACAGGCGGCTGAAGCCACCTACCTTTTTGCCTTTGTATTCAGCCCCCACAGCCTGGGCGGCATCCTCAATCAGCTCTGCGCCTGCGTATCTGCATGTCTTGACGATTTGATCCATCTCGCAAGGCTGGCCATAAAGGTGCACGCATATCACAGCCTTTGTCCTCTCAGTCAGGCATTCCTTTATTTTGACGGGGTCTATATTGAAAGTCCTGGGGTCAATATCAGCAAAAACAGGCTTTGCCTCACAATGAAGAACAGCGTTGGCTGTTGAAGCAAACGAGAAAGGCGTGGTTATGACCTCATCCCCCTTCTTGAGGCCCAGAGCCTGCAGGCCTATCTGGAGGGCGGCTGTTCCGGAGGAAACGGCCACACCGAACTTAGCGCCCACATATCTTGAAAAATCTGTCTCAAACTCCCTTACCTTTTCTCCTTGCACAAGATTCCCTGACCTGAGGACAGAAACAACAGCATCAATCTCTTCCTTTCCGATTGAGGGCTTTGATATGGGAATGACCATACTATCTTCTGCCCAAGAAGGTATAAAAAAGGCTGTAAACGTCCATTAACGTTAGCATTTATTAATAATATCCGTCTATAAACGTAAATTATAACATGCTTTTAAAAGACTGACAAGCCTTATATGATGAATATTATCCTCTTTTTTTGAGGGGTTTGGGTTTATTATGACAGTAGGGATTGTAGGTTACGGAGCTTACATACCAAGATACAGGATAAAAGCAGAAGAGATAGCCAAGATCTGGAGCGGGGACAGCGAGATTTCTAAGAAGATGAAAGGTGAGAAATCTGTCCCTAATCTGGATGAGGACGCTGTCACCATGGCTGTGGAGGCCAGCAGGTCAGCCTTGGCGTTAGCAAGGATTGACCCTGCCAAGATTGGCGCGGTCTATGTGGGCTCTGAATCTCACCCTTATATTGTCAAATCAACTTCTGCTATCGTAGCAGAGGCTATTGAGGCAACACCTGTCATGACAGCAGCTGACCTGGAGTTCGCATGCAAGGCAGGCACAGCAGGCTTCCAGGCAATAATGGGGATGATAGAAAGCCAGATGATAGAGTACGGCCTCGGCATAGGGGCGGACACTGCCCAGGGAAGGCCTGGAGATGAGCTGGAATACACTGCAGCTGCAGGGGCAGCAGCATACATCTTCGGGAAGGCTCAGACGATTGCTGATATTGAAGGCACCTACTCATTCACAACAGACACCCCTGATTTCTGGAGAAGGGAAGGACAGCAGTTTCCAAGGCACGCCGGCCGCTTCACAGGAGACCCTTCATATTTCAGGCATGTGCTCTCAGCCACAAGAGGCATGCTTGAGAAGATGGGCACGACCGTCAAGGACTATGATTATTTCATATTCCATCAGCCAAACGCCAAGTTCCCCTTGCAGGCAGCAGACACCCTAGGCATCCCAAAGGAGAAGCTCTCAGCTGGCCTGCTTTTCCCTTATATAGGTAACACATACTCGGGAGCAGTGCCGCTTGGCCTGGCAGCTGTCCTTGATGTGGCGAAGCCCGGCCAGAGGATACTTGCGACATCCTATGGTTCCGGCGCAGGCGCTGATTCATTCTCCATCCAGGTCAATGACCTTATTGAAGAAAGGAGAGGCAATGCGCCACTTGTGAAGAGCATGATAGAAAGCAAGGTCTATCTTAATTATGCGCAGTATGCCAAGTTCAGGAGGAAGCTCAAGGGCATGGGCGAGTAGAAGATTTTCAAAGGAAGGTGTCCACAGACACCTTCCAGGAGATAACATGTTCGAAACAACCAAACCAAAAAGGGATGTAGCCATTATCGGAGTCGGTTACACCAAGTTCGGCGAGCTCTGGGACAAGGGGCTCAGGGACTTGGTTGTGGAGGCAGGGGTCAAGGCAGTGGAGAACGCAGGCATATCAGGAAAGCAGCTGCAGCTCATAATAGGCGGCAACATGTCAGGAGGCCTTTTCGTCGGCCAGGAGCACACAGGAGCGCTTTTTGCTGACTATCTTGGCCTCAACCATATCCCCGCAATCAGGACAGAGGCTGCATGCGCCAGCTCCAGCGTCGGCCTCAGGGTGGGCTATCTTGCAGTGGCCTCAGGCCTTTATGATTTCGTGGCGGTTGGTGGAGCTGAGAAGATGACTGATGTCTACGGCCCCCATGCAACAACAGCCCTAGCGAGCGCGATGGACCAGGAAGGCGAGGCCTATTTCGGAGTCACGTTCCCAGGAGTTTACGCCCTGTTGGCCAACAGGCACATGCACGAGTTCGGAACCACGAGGGAGCAGATGGCAATGGTCGCTGTCAAAAACCATGAGAACGCCATGCACAACCCGATAGCGCATTTCCACAAGAAGATTACAGTGGAGGATGTCATTGCTTCCCAGCTTGTAGCAGATCCACTCAGGCTTCTGGACTGCTCCCCGATAAGCGACGGGGCTGCGGCAGTGATACTGGCCCCTGCTGACAAAGCAAAGCAGTACACAGACTCTCCCATATACATAAAAGCCTCTGCTCAGGCTTCAGACACACTCAGCCTGTTCTCAAGAAGGGATATTTGCACCCTGGATGCCACTGTGCGGGCAGCAAGGCACGCGTACGAGCAGGCTAAGCTGGAGCCGAAGGACATAAACTTCGCAGAGGTCCATGACTGCTTCACGATTAACGAGCTTGTCGCCTATGAGGACCTTGGATTCTGCAAGAAAGGCGAAGGCGGGAAGTTCATGGAAAGCGGCCAAACCCTCATGGGAGGGAAGATACCTGTGAACACCTCAGGAGGGCTCAAAGGCAAGGGCCATCCTGTGGGAGCGACAGGCGTGGCGCAGATAGTCGAACTAGTCCACCAGCTCACTGGACAGGCTGGGAAGCGCCAGGTGCCAGGAGCAGAAATCGGCCTTGCGCATAATGTGGGAGGATCAGGCGCAACGGTCGCTATACACATCCTGTCTAACAAACTGTAGGTGTTATTATGCAAGAATACGCAGTGCCATTTCATTGGAGAAGGTTCAAGGAAAGATACACGCTGATCGGCTCTAAGTGCGGCCAATGCGGGAAATATTTCTACCCGAAAAGAACAATCTGCCCCTCATGCAGAAGAGGCGGGAAGATGCAGGACACAAAGCTGAGCGGAAAGGGCAAGGTCTTTGCATACACTGTAATCCGCGTCCCCCCATCAGGCTTCAAGATATATGCGCCTTATGTTGTGGCCATAATAGAGCTGGAAGAGGGATGCAAGCTCGTTTCTCAGATAATTGACGTGGAGCCCGGGCAGGTGAAGATAGGCATGCCTGTTAAGACATGCTTCAGAAAGATCAGGGAAGACAATGACTCAGGCATAATCCTGTACGGGTTCAAGTTCAAGCTTGCTTAGCTTTGGATATCAATATAATAAACCAGTGATAAAAAATACAAACGCAGTAATTAAAAGAATAATTCCAAAAATTCTTTCAACAGAATTATTTAAATATTTTCTCGGAAATCCTTGAGTATAGGTAAATGGAATGAAAAATTTTGGGAATTTAATTATTAAAATTGATAAAACAATACCGAAAACTCCACTTATAATCAAACCTTGCTCCATGTAAAATATTTCAAGGAAAGGATTAATATCTCTACTTACGCCAAAAAATCCATGTCCATCCTGTTTATCGCTGGCCTGAGCAGCTCCAGCATTTTGAGAGTCAGCCCAATCTCCGGGCCGTCCATCTTTTCAAATACCTTCCTTCCAAGCATCCCAGCCTGGACCTGCCTGCCAAACACTTTTTTCCACCCCCTTTCATATTGCGACAGAAATCCCTCTGAGAAATCATCCTTTTCGAAAGCACGAATAACCGTATTTGCGGCAATCCTTGCAGCTGTTAGGCCCCATATCACCCCTCCTCCGCTCCAGGGCTTGCTCATGCCTGCCGCGTCTCCTACCAGAAGGGTGCGCTCAAAATAAGTCTTACTAGGGCCTAAAGGTATGAGCCCCGCCCTCCTCTCCCGGAATCTCTTCCCGAAAAAGGCTCCCAGTTCCATGAAATCGGCCTTTCCTGCAAACATACCATACTCCGTGGTGCGGCCTCTGGGTATCTTCCAGAAGAAGCCGTCTGGGGCGGCTTTCTTGTCAATTATTATCTGCACATCCTTTGAGTAATCTTCCTCTGCGGTTATGCCTATCACACCCATCAGGAGCTTTTTCGGCCTGGAGCCAAAGCTTCTTGCCACTATGGAATTTGCGCCATCGCAGCCAATAAGCACATTCGCTTTGTATACGCTTTTATTGGTCTTTACCAATACTCCCTCCTCCCCATTCCTTGCCTGAAGGTGTCCGCTGACACCTTCCCTCCATCGCACCCCCTCCACCCTCGTTCCCAGGCGTATGCAGCACAGCCCTTCAGCCAGCGAGGCGTCGAACCTGGAGCGGTCTATGATATAGGCCGCTGTGCCTGGCTTTCTTATCTTGAGTGAACAGCTACCTGAACTGATGACCGCGCCGGAGACCTTATGCTCAATCCATTCTGGGTCAAGCCTCATTAGCCTGTCCAGATTCTTGGATATAAGGCCTGAGCAATGGTTTGGCTTTCCAATCCCTTTGTGCTCCTCCAGAACCGCAATGTTCAAGCCCGAATCATCCAGGAGGCGCGCCATATAAAGCCCTGCAGGCCCCCCTCCGGCTATGATAGCATCCAACCTTTCCATGCCAACCATCCAGTAACATTTAAATGTATCCTTTAAGTATAAGGAAACAGCTTATGGCCTCTTAAAAAAAGAGGCCTTTTATATAACCAAAATAACAAAATGAGAGTGTTTCTCATGGATAAAACGAAGCATGAAGGAAAGGGTGTGAATTACAATCATCTTCTCATAATCTCAGTGGTACTTGTCATATTCTCAGTCGGGTTTCTAGTGTACGGCTATCTCCAGACAGGAGACTGGTTCATAAAGTCAATAGAGCTGAAGGGAGGAACGCTCATTAGCGTCTCGCCAGATGGCCCGGTTTCCATCCAGGAGATCGAGAGCAGATTGTTGGACAAGTTCGGGCAGGCGACAGTGAGGGAGATATCAGGATTGAGCGGATATAGCATCTCGATAGAAGTGGAGAGCAGCGTGAACTCCACGCTTGTATTTGACGAGCTGTCATCAATGGGGATAAGTACGACCAAATCATCAGTCGAAACCATAGACCCTGCCCTTGGCGAAAGCTTCTGGGCCCAGGCCCAGCTCGCAGTCATGTTGGCCTTCGTCTTCATGGCAGTGACAGTATTCATCATATTCAGAATATTTGTCCCCTCAACAGCAGTGATACTTGCAGCAGGTTGCGATATTATAGAGACTGTGGCGTTCATGCAGATATTCGGCATACAGCTCAGCCTTGCATCGCTGGCAGCCTTGCTCATGCTGATTGGTTACTCTGTTGACACAGACATCATCCTAACGACAAGGGTGCTAAGGATCAGGGAGCATACGATTGACGAGAGGATTAAATCCGCGATGAAGACCGGCCTGACGACCGCAGGGACCACAATAGGAGCCTTAACAGTATTGTATTTATCATCCGTATCTTTAGTATTGTCGCAGATAGCATCTGTCCTGCTCATAGGATTGATTTTCGACCTTGTGAACACATGGATTCAGAATGCAGCCATAATCAAATGGTATGCAGTAAGGAAGGGGCTTTGATGCTCAAGTACTGGAGGGTTTGGGTCTTGTTAGTCTTCCTTTTCGCATCAGTGCTAGCCATAGGCTTCAAGGCTTACCCATACGGACGGCATGCTGTAGAGATAACATACATCTCAGATATGTCACCTGCAAAAGGCATCCTTGAGCAGGGAATGCTTATAACCAGGATTAACGGCACTGAGATAAGCGACGCAAATGCATGGAACAGCCTTACTTCAGCCTTGCAGGGCAGAACAGTCACGCTTAGCGCGAATGGCAAGGACTATATATTCAATGTGAACGAGACTCTTGCGATAGAGGTGATGGACATTGAAAGGTCCAACCTCGAGTTCGGCCTGGATTTGAAAGGAGGCACAAGGATTATCCTCAAGCCGGCTGTAGAGAATGTGACCAAGGAGGATATAACCCAGACCATAGCCACGCTTCAGACGCGTGCCAACCTCTACGGCTTGAAGGAAATGAGGTTCTTTGCGACAACAGGGGTTGACGGGTCAAATTACATACTGATAGAGGCAGCAGGCGTGAGCAGGGGAATCGTAGATGACCTTCTCTCAAAGCAGGGCAACTTCGAGGCAAAGGTCTCGAAACCTGTTGAGCTGGTTGATGGAAAAGGCAACATACAGCTCGGGGAGAGGTTCCATCCAGTCTCATCCTACGGCAATGGAACTATACAGGTGGAGAAGCGTGATGTTGTCGAGAACGGCACCTTCTCTCTGGACGGCATCGAATTCCAGTTCATAAACCAGACGGGCAGCAGGCTGGATTTCATGGCAGATGTCTATTCAGGCAATGACATTGAGCTCGTTTACTCTGACCCCCAGCATTCAGGCATAAGGCAGCAAAGCAGCGGATATTCATTCTATTTCGTGGTCCTTGTTTCCGAGAAGGGAGCCCAGAGGTTCGCTGATGTGACTGCAGGGATACCCAGCAGGCTGGACCTGCAGACAGGCGAGAGGTATCTTGACTCGAAGATTTATCTTTACCTGGACGGCAATCTGGTCTCAGACCTGAATATAGGCTCTGAGCTTGGCGGTAAGATTTACCAGACTCCACAGATTCAAGGCTTCAGGAGTACCATGGATAGCGCCACAGAGGAGAAGCTGAAGCTGCAGACCATACTCCGCTCAGGAGCGATACCTACGACACTGAAGACCGTGTCCGTAGATATAATATCACCGACACTGGGTAATGACTTTTTCATATCCGTGGTTTACGCAAGCATTCTTGCGGGTGGCGCTGTGATGATTATAGTCTTTGTGAGATACAGGAAACTGAAGATTGCCCTGCCAATGGTGGCGATAAGCCTGTCTGAAGTTGTAATCATACTTGGTATCGCCTCCATTAACGACGCAATGATATGGACATCTGTGCTCATCATCGGCTTCATACTTATTGCCGTGTCCTGGTGGAAGAAGCACGAGATAGATATTTTCGCATGGATAGCAGTGGTTTTGATACCTCTCCTTGGCATGATGTCCTGGACCATAGACCTGGCGGCCATCGGCGGCATAATCGCAGCAATCGGCACCAGCGTGGACCACCAGATAATTATAGCGGATGAAACCTTGATGAGAGCAGAGGAGAAAAGGGTTTACACTGTGAAGGACAAGATAAAGCGCGCCTTCTTTATCATTTTCAGCTCTGCCTCAACGGTGATAGCTGCCATGATACCCTTGATGTCTATTGGGGTGGGCCTGATAAGAGGCTTCGCAATAACCACTATCGTGGGCGTTTTGGTGGGGATACTCATAACAAGGCCGGCCTATGCGAGGCTCATAGAGGCAACCATCAAGAAAGACTAGCTGTTCTTTTATTCCTTCTTGGAATCAGCTGCGAACTGGTCGATATGAGTTTGGGGTTCTTTCTTATTCTTCTTACTTCTGAGTTTCCCCAAGAGCCCCTTTGGACTCTGGTCTTTGTAGTCGAAATTGTATGACCTTTCCTTCTTGTACCCTTCGCTGTAGTGGAATGTATCGTAATGCTTGTCGTCAGCAGGGTCAAGAATGCTCTTGACAAATGTGCCGGTGTTAGCGGAGGAAGGCTTTTTCCTCTTGAATAATCCCTTTATCCTTGAAGCAATGCCCGGCTTGCCTGAAGGCTGAGAGAATCCTTTCTGCGGAGTGCTGCCTGCACGTGAAGGATAGAACATGTAAACGAAGAACCCAACCAGGAACACCACAATAACTGCAATCGCAGCCCAGAGCCAGATGCTGCCTTGTGCACCAGGCGTTTGGCCAAAAGCTCCTCCTGTGACTTGAGTGGCGTTAAGGTCCTGGTTGATGCCATCGAGGCTGGCGTTGAGCTGCGAAAGAAGGGACTGAGCGTGAATGTAATCTTCAGAATCAATCGCCTCCTTCACCGAATCAGCGCTGGAATTGGCGCTGCTTATCATTTCCTCCAGGGATGCTATGGCGCTTTCATTGTACTGCCCCGAGGATTTCATCTGGTTCAGCTGGGCGATTATCTGCAAAAGCGAAGCCAGTATCTCCTGGTATGAGGACTGTATAGAGATTTTTGTCTCATTACTTGGGAGAACCATCACGCTGAAGCTTTTGCTGTCAGAATAACTTGTGCTTGAGGAGACGTAAGCCTTAAGCGTGCCTGAGAAGTTGCCTAATTTTACGCTGTCCGGAACGCTCAGATTCACAGTGAACTGGTAGCTTTCTCCTGCGTCCAATGCATAGCTGGCAGGGCTCACTATCGCTGTCAAAGAGCTTATCGAAACCTCCAGCTTTGCCGTGAAGCTCCGGCTGCCTGTGTTTTTGACAGTGACCTTGGACGTTACGTTACCTCCAGAGGCGCTCTCGAAAGTAGACTGGAAAGAGGTTATGTTGATGTTGTAGCTGCCAGCGGTGGCGATGCACACATGGTCCATGATTTCCCCGTCCGGGCAGGATATGGCCACGCACTTCTTGGTTGCGCTGCATGACTCGTTAGCATAGCAGGAGGAATCTGATGTGCAGCTCCTTAGGGTGGTTCCTGAGCCACCAGTGATTGTCGTGGTTCCTGAGGCTACGTTCATGATGGTCAGTGTGAAGGCAGGGCTGTTCTTATAGAAAGTTGTCACTACACCAGAATAATTGTAATTGCCTTGTGCCCTGATTGTAAAGCTGGTTAATGTGTTCTCAGTCACAGTGCCTGCTGTCATTGACGTAGAGCAAACCATGTACTCTCCCACACCAAGCATGTTGTTCCCAAAGGTTTTAGAGCATCCGCTTATACTGCTAGATGTAAGCAAGGCATCGACATCATAAACAGCCAGAGTTACATTATATATATCCTCAGTTGCAGCCGTCCCGTTGTTGGACACATTGATTATAATCGACCTGGGGCTTCCCTCATTGACTGAAGAGGATGAGGCAGTTAGTGCAACGTAGAGCTTAGGCACAAGAAGATAATAATACGGGCTTCCTGTGCTGTTCCCAGAGTAAACATTTCCACTCTCATTATTCGAGATGCTAACTGTGATATTATGAGTTCCAGGAAGCGTATCAGAATCGTTTGCAGGCGAATATGATGTTATGTTGAACCAGTACACGCCTGAGGAAGCCATGGAATTGGTGAATGAGGCGCTAAGCACGCCATCATTTGATGTGAAAGAGTAGCCTCTCTGGATATCATATACAGTGAAGTTGTATTTTGTAAGGCCTGAAACAGCACTGCCGTTAGGATACAAGACAGAGACATTGACAGTCATGTTCCTGTTAGTGGATATGTTCACTCCGCTATAGCCAATGACGTTGAGAACAGTGACATTGTATCCCACGAAGACCGTCGTGTTGTAATAATTGTTCGCCTCGCTTGATTCTATGACATTGTTTGATGCATCCACCAAGACAGAGAGATTGTGGAGGCCGTTGGTTATCACTGTCACGTTGCTGAAGCTGACACTGAAAGAAGTCCCGTTACCAAGGCTTGTATTCTCAACAATGATTCCGTTGATTTCAACACCATCCCAGAAAAGCTTGGCAGTCATGTTTACTGTGAAATTGAAGTGCCCTGTATTGTTCAGCGTTGCGGCATAGACTGTCACATTGCCCCCTGCGAACGGGTTAGACAGGCCGGTTGAGGTCCAGGAGACTGTAGACACCACCAGGTCTGGATAGAAGCCTGAATAGATGGAAACGCCGTTCTGGCCTGATGTGAAGTTCCATGTCGTGTCTGCGGAAGTCCCGTTCCAGTGATTCGCCATTATACACAGGGTGTAGAGCCCTGAAGTGCTGTTGGAGACGCTGAGAAGTAGTTGCTTGGTCTGGCCATAGCCGATTGTATAGGATGTCGCATTAAGCGTTCCGACTCCAGCAGTCTGGTTTGTCGAGCAGTTCACTACAGTGAAATTGTATGCTTCTGATCCGGAAACGCCATTATTGGTTACATTTATCGTATAATTCAGGTTCTGTATCGTGTTTGAAGATTGCTGGGTGGTTGCTGCAGCGAATGTAAGGGAGTATACAGCGGCAACAGTATATGTTATGTTGGTTGCGTTGGCAGCGTTCGAAGTGTCAGTCACATTGACTGTTATATTATAGCTGCCTCCCTCCTGTGGCGCAACCGCGCTGAACATGAAGCTAAAGGTTTCTCCTGTTCTGATGAGGCCTGAATAATTCGTCCAGTTAAGAGCCGAGTAGCTGAAATTGCTGAAGAACGAATTTGAAGCTGATGTTAAGTTGCTTCCGCTGGCAAAAGCGAAACCCCCCAGGTTCAGGTTGACTTGGGTTATGTTGGCAGAAGCGTCCAAGTTCGTTATTGTTATATTGAAAGCAGCAGTTGACGAGATGTTGACCGTTGATTGCCCTGTGTTCTGCGCCAAGAAGTCAGCGGCCAAAGCCCCGGAAGAAAGGAAAACTGAGAAGCCTAGCACAAAAGCAGTAAACAGCAAAGCATCGAATGGCTTGTTCATGGCGGTCCCAACTATCCGAATTATATTATATTAACCCCGATTAATTATATATAGCTTATTCGCCCAAAGCTTGGTTTTGAGAAATCAGCATCATAATTTAAGCGCTCCAGCACAATTATAAGCATGGACGAGATACTGGAGCCCCTCGTGAGCTTCTTCTGCCCCACAAACGATGCAGCCTCTGCATGCAGGGATTTCATAAGCAACCACAGCCAGGTCATGCCGCCCATAGGCCCGCTGTTCTACTTCCTGCTTTTCCCGCTTGTATTCACAATACTTTTCATCTTCATACTTGCCGGCACCATCTTGCATGGTAGCAAGCTCACTCTTGGCCTGAGGCTTCTCATAGGCATCTCAATGTTCATTTTCATAATCATAAGCGGCTGGTATCCCATCATGCTTTTCCTCTCTGAGGTCTGGTTCATACTGATAATCCTCCTGTTCGGGGCCTGGTACTTCCTTGGAAGCCACAGGGGATCTAGTGGGGAAAAAAGCGCAGGGAAGATGCCTGGGTTAGGAGGGGCGATGGGTATGATAATGACAAAAAAGCAGGAGCATGATGAGCTCAAGCTTGCGGAATCCTCGCTCCAGCTTGCCAGAACCAGACTAATAGCAATAGAACAAGGAAAAGAGCCAAGACCGTCAGATGCCATGCAGCAGATTGAAGACTCATTGGTGTCAGCCACAGGAGCAATCAATCGGCTGTTGGCAGACCCTATTCATATGCATAAAGCAGCTCAACTTGAAAAAGAGAAGAATCGCCTATTAGAAGAAATAAAACATCGCAAAGCTTACCTAAAGAATTAGTGATATCATGGCCGCCCTCATAACATTATTGGTCCCATTCCTCTTCATGCTAGCGATAGTCTTTGGGGCGTTGGATGTAGCGGGAGTGTTCAAGAACAAGCGCGTGAACGCACTGATTGCACTGGTTTTTGCCTTTTTTACGCTGACTTACCAGCCTGCCATAGAATTCATAAATGCCATCATGCCCTACGCCATAATGTTCTTCGTGGTCTTCTTTTTTGTGGGTTTTGTGATAAAACTTGTTAAGAAGGAGACGGCTAAGGATTATACCCTGCTCATGATAGTCCTTGGCCTGGTTCTGCTTCTATTCGCCACACAGTCCAGCTTCATAGCAGGCATCGTGCCGGGGTTCGAGCAGCAGTCAAGCATGATTATTACAGTGGCCGCCCTGATTCTTATAGGAGCAATATTCATAGCCGCATACAAGCTTTCTGTGTCCAAATAGAGAAGCAAGCATGGCTTAGCCAACAGACATCTGATAGTCGTATTTGACCTTGTATATTTGCATGTATGTGTTGTCAAACACCTTCTCCACAGGCAGGCCATACCCTTTCATGAACATGAGGTCCACGAATATCGTGTTCTCGGCTTCCTTAGGTATGTAGAACACCCCGAGGTCGGATAAAGCTATGCAGCCAGGCATGGCATCGCTGGCGTTCCCAGCCCTTATGATGCCGTTGACAGTGCAGACATCGTTGACAGGGGACTTCTGGTAGTATTTCCCGTCCTGCATCACAAGGAATGAGGGCGCCCCAGCAAGCCCGCCGTTGCTGTCAAGAGGAAGCCAGATGGCATAAGGTCCGCTCGCGCTTGTGTATTCCACAATGGTTGCGTTGTCCTTAGGGTATATCCCTGCCCGTTTGAACTCCAGGAAGCCCAGCGCATTCTTGCCTCTTGAGGCAATGGTTGTGATAGCCCCGTACTTGCCGATGAGCGTATAATCCATGAATATGTGCGTCACATTGTGTTCTTCCATCCACGGCACCCATTTGTCCCAGTTCTTTGAATCGTCTGTGTACCAGTCAGCCAGCTCATAGTTCCTCAGGTACTTTCCACCAAGGTTGCCTCCGTCCGCGACAGAAGTGCGATTCCCGCGTGTCTGGAACCAGTAGCCGAAGTCCCACCATGACAGCACCACAGAGTCCTGTGGCGTCTGTGTTGCCAGGAAATCCATGGCCTGATACCATGGCTGGCCGTCAGTGTGCAGTACCTGGTTGCCGTTCTGGTCAATGGTTACGCACGGCGTGACATCAAGAGGGTTATTGTTATTGTACATGGCGAAGCATATGGCCGGAGTCATGCTAACAGAATAGGCATATGTGTTTGCAACGTTCACGAAAATTAGGATGCCCACAAGAAGGATTATGGCAGTGTAGGTCAGTGTTTTGGGCTTGGTGCTGCCTTTAACTTTCATGAACTTCAGGCTTCTCACCTTTTGGGCGCACCATCCGAAGAAGAACCCTGCGCAAATCCCTGCTGCAGGGCCGAGTATGAAGAGGAGCCTGACCATGTAAAAGACCCCCCATATGCTGGAAATCAGCCACACAATTGGCAGCAAAAGCATCCAGTTCTGAGTTTTATAGAACTCATAGACTATCAGGAAGGTTCCCAAAATCATGAATATCCATAAAGCGAACCAAGGGGATAGGAAGCCCATCTGTGGCACGACGTTGGCAGCGAAGCCAGCACCAAGCGTTGATATAATGGTCCCCCAGTCTGCTGGAGCGTTCTCAGCGACAGTTGAGCCTATATCCCCTTTGGCAAGGGTCAGAAGACCGCTGAATCCTCCCCATAAGCTGTCGAAGAAGTCCGTGAACATGGAGCCGCCTAGGAAAATCACAATAGCTGCAAGCATGAAACCAGGGATGATATAATGAACATACTCCTTCTTTACAAACCCGAACTTTATGGCAGAGTATCTTATCGCTAGCACAAACAGGACAAAATAAGACAAGAGAGAGCCAAGGCTTGTGTAGCCGTTGTTGTGGGGGGTCAATAGTTGTATGGTCGTTCCTATTAGAACAAATGGCCCATAAGCCTTTAACATGCTTAATCCCAAGAACTTTTCAAGGTTCTCCAAGGGCTTCTTGAAGCCTGAAAATAGGTAGTCCAGGATAACAAGGGCGACATTCCCTAGGAAGATTGCTAGCAGGAAAGCTGCAAATACCAGATAGATGTACTGGACTCCTCCCCATGCAATGCTCATCAACGCCAGTGATACTCCGGAAACGATACCATAGCCCAGGGAGCTCTTGTTATAGGCCTTCAGGAAAAGCCAGACAACCAGGAACATGAAGATGACGGCAGTGGCTTCCTTCTCGAACGAAGCTCCGGAAGTCCTTGTGAAGAGGGAAGGCGTCATTGAGACGAAGAAGGCGACAAACAAACCCGACACGTTGCTCTTGAAGAGTTCCTTGCCTATGAAGAAAGCAATGATGCAGCCAACGGCTCCCATATACGCTGGGATGATTATAGCGAACTCAAAGAAGCTCATGCTGATTCCAATGGCCGATACGAACAGGTACAGGAATACAGGCAGGTAGGAGGGCAATGCATAATCAACCTCCCACGTGTTCACTCCATAGGGAGAGTACCTCATCATGTCCAGGTTCTCTGCATTAGGTATCTGGAGATTGTGCTTTAGCGCATACTCAGCTATTCTGTAGACATGGAACTCATCAAGCCCGATGAGCTCATTGAACCTTGAAGGCAGCAGCCTGAACCACAAGCTCACTGCAAAGATGCCTATCAGCAAGAAGACGAACCAGTATCTCCTTATGAAAAGCTTTATGCCCCCGCTGCTGCTCCTCTCGCCTTTGTTCAAAGCCCTAAGCCTAGGAACTGAGATCTTCTTCATCATCTTCACCGCGAAACAGCTACTTCTTTGCGGCCCTTGAGAATTCTTTCCCAAACTCCTTTGCATCATTGATGACCATCTGGGCTGCGTCTGCTAGGACCTTCTTGGGGTTCTTGGCTCTGACGATGATCTTCGGGTGGGAAAGGTAGGGATGCTCTATCATGTAAGAGGCCTGGCTCGCTCCGGCCTTCCATGAGTTTTCCCTTAGAAGGTTTATGAGCGTGTGGGTCTCATCAGTGACCTCTATCTTAACTTTCTCCTCTGTCTTTTCCAGAACTTTGATCTCCATAGTCTCTCACCTGATATGCAGCATGGTTCGGCCGCACATGATGCATGGTCTTTACACTTACGCATATGTATTTATATTGCTTTCCTCTTGGCATCGGCCTTTATCGCATTCTCAAGTATTGCAGAGAACCTTTTCTTGATTCTCTCCTTGCCCCCCTCTGTTAAGCTCTCCACCGTGAGCCTTATTGTCGGGGAAGTGTTGGATGGCCTTATCAGCACCCATCCATCATCCATATCAATCCTTATCCCATCCATGAGGTTGAGTTTGCCGTATTTCTCACCCAAGGATTTCTTCAGGCCTTCCACCACATCGAACTTCCTGCTGTCGTCGCAGTCGAAGTTGACGCGCTCGAACGGATATACTGGTATATCCTTGATTTCTTCATCAAGAGGCTTCTGCTTCAGCGAAAGCGCAGCAGCAGCATATAAGGATACTGCCAGGGAGTCGTCAAAAGGAACAAGGGAAGGTATGACATAATGGCCCGAGACCTCCACACCGAAGCAGGCTTTCCCGGCCCGGACGCCCTCCATGAGGAAGGTGTGGCCTACCTTGACCCTCTTGACTTTGCGGCTGAATCTCTCCACGATCACGTCTATCGCGCGTGTGCACTCGACATTCGCCACGACAGGCCCTTTCTCATGCTTAAGAAGCTCTGTGAGGATGAAGATTGAGGACTGCTCAGGCGTGAGTTTCCTTCCTTCCTTATCCACCAAACACATCCTGTCGCCATCACCATCATACGCTATCCCCAAATCAGCCTTGGTCACTCGCTTCCTGAGCTCATTAAGAGGATCTTCCATCTGGTCAGGGCTCCTGTTGGGGAAGCTTCCGTCAGGCTTTTCAAAGACAGCCTCGACATCGAATCCAGCCTCCCTGAAGAGCTGCGGTGCTGCAAGCCCGGCCATGCCGTTCCCGCAATCAAGGATGACTTTCAGCCTTCGTCCGGCCTTGATTTTTGAAAGCAGAAATCTCTTGTATTCGCCAATAACATCCCATTCTGGGTTGAGCACCTTCCCATGCCTGGTCGCCACTACCGGGCCATTTAGATAGAAATCCCTAACCTTCATGTTTTCATCTTCAATGTAGCCGATACCGTTTGCATGGAAGAATTTGACGCCGTTCCATTCCTTTGGCAGATGGGATGCTGTTATGTATGCAAAATCTTTTCCCGTCTTCCAGGCATAGAACATTCCAACTCCCAGAGGGACCTCTCCTACGTCAATTACATCTTTCCCTGTTTCAACAAGGCCTTTGACAAAAAAGCCCTGGAGCTCTTTGCTTGACAGCCTGCAGTCCCTGCCGACAACCACATCCAGCCTCGAGCAGTTCCCAAAGGCATTGCCGATGCCTTTCATCACCTGCCCAGTGATATCCTTCCCGTATATTCCGCGGACATCATATGACCTGAAGATGGACATGCCACAACCCTAATATTTACTAATTAACATAGTATATAAAATGTGAATTTATGGAAGCAAAATTCTCTGCATCTGAGGCTGGCGTCTTCAAGAAGATTTCCATTATATTGTCCGAAGGGAATAAGCCCCTAGACTCTGATCTATCAGCCATCATCAAGCCGCCTTCTGGAAGGGAGGAGATATTCCTTCCAAGCCCGGACAGGCTAGTTCAGAACGTCACCTACCCGCACACAGGCGGAAGGTTCGTGACCTGCACAGGAAAGGGGAAGTACCAGATAATCTTCCAGCCCAAAGAGAAAGGCGTCCACGAGATAAGGCTCATTGGAAGGGTATCAGGAAAGCCGTTCGAGAAGGCTTTTCAGATGAGCTTCTGATATATCGCGGCCAGTTGCTTCGCGCTGTTTTTCCAGGAATATGCCTTTTGGATGACAAGCCTCTCGCTTTTAAGGACCCTCCGCCTTTCTTCGAGCGCCTTTATGATTTTCCTGGAAAGCTCGGCAGAGTCCTGCGGGTCTGCCTTAAGGACGCATTCCATTCCCGGGATTTTCTCCAGCACGCCTGCGGAGGGCGTTGTTATGACAGGGGTTCCTGAAAGCAGCGACTCAAGCACCGATATCCCGAAAGGCTCTGCCAACGATGGATAGACGAACACGTCAGCAGCGGAATAGTATGAGAATATCTCTTCATTGGGTACGAACCCGGGAAAGGATATCCTATCTTCCATGCCCAGATGGAAGGCGAACCTCTCCAGGCTTTCTTTGAGATGGCCTTCTCCTGCAATAATAAACCTGGCATCAGGGATTTTCTGGCAAACATCTCTTGCTGAAAGCATCAGATACGCTATCCCCTTCTGCTCTGACAGCCTTCCCATGAAAAGCGCAACAGGGCGTTTCCCAAGCCCCAGCCTTTTCCTGATTACTTCAGGCTCGGCTTTGCCCACGTTTGCCGAATTGTATACCACCTCTATCCTTCTCTTAACCCCAAGCTTCCTGATCTCCCTTCTCATGAAGTTGCTCACTGTGACAAGAGAGTCGCATTTCTTCGCTCCTCTGATCTCGAGCCTCTCCATCAGGGAGCCATTGGAGAACCCTCTCATGCTCTCAAGTGAGTGAAGGGTGAATACCCATGGGATTTTATCTTTTTGCCTCAGCTTCTGTGCAGCCTCGACACCGAACCAGTCGTGGGAATGCATCACATCGAAATCCATACCAGAGCATTCCTTTATTATTCCAGCGCTGTATGCTTTCACTGTTCTAATAAAAGATTTCCCGGAGGGACACCTCACGGGGATGATGTTTATCCCTTCAGGATCATCTGGGCAATTGAAGCTGGGAAGAGCAAGCCACACATCATTTGACTTGGCAAGCTCTCTGCATGTTTCATGCACGTGGATGTCAAGGCCTCCATGTATCTTGGGAGGGAATCCCCAGCCAATCATGAGGATTTTCATAGCATTAATATCGCAGCAGGATAAAAATCAGTTATGAAGCCATTTCTGGGACTGTTCGCGCACTGGGATGTAATTGCCAGGCAGGAGCCGCCTGATTTCCTTGGGAGATTCTTCAAAGACAAAAGAGATGGAGAATACATCATTTCAAGGAAGCTGAAAGGCAGGATATCCTCCAGCCTCGAGAACCCAGCAAAAGGAATTGGCGGCAACGCCGGTAACGCGGCTGTCGCCCTCTCTGACCTGGGTATTCCATGCGTGCTCTCCTGCCCTTCGCGCTCCAGGCCTTTCATGGAAGAGCTTGGAAAGCACAAGATATTCCTCATGTCAGGAAACAAGGAGGCTTCACCCTTGAAATGCTCTAGGCTGGACAAGACTCCGGAACACATTATATTTGAAAGGGAAGGTTACAGGAAAATCTTCAACTACGACCCTGTCCAGAAAGGATTCCTTCTGGATGAGGATTTTTGGGCCTCATTAAAAAATGCGAATTATCTCTTCCTCTCAGGTTTTCACACAGTGCTGGAAAGGCACAAAAAGAAAGTGAATGAGATAGCCGACTACCTGGAGAAAAGGAAATTCAAAACTCACCTGGAGCTGGGTTATGGAAAGGGTCTCATGAAATATGCAATAAAGAAGCTGCTTGAAAGGAACTGTATAGACTCAATCGGGATGAACGAAACAGAACTTATGATTCTCGGAATCCATGGAGAGAATCCCAAAGAAACAGCAGAGAACATGTTCTATTTCCTTAAGAAGACCAGCCTGGAGAGGATGAGCCTGCACACAAGGGAATACAGGCTTACGGTTTTCAAGAGGGAACCTGAAAGGAACCTGAAGGCAGCGGAACTGTCCATCCAGGCGTGCGCTGCGAAAGCCTTGGGTGGAATAAAGAAGAACATGAAAAAGGCTAAATCCGTTGCATTCTCCGGAGTCAAAACTTCTAAAGGAAGGGATTTTTTCATAATCCCAACAAGGATTGTGGAGAATCCCAAGATAATAGTTGGTCTAGGGGACACGGCAGCAGCCACGGATTCTTATTACGGCCTGAAGAAATGAGCTATAATGCCTGTTCAACAGTTCTGTACACGAAGGCGGGTCTCTCCTTTAGCTTTCTTTTTTCGTACGGCTCTTTAGGTTTACCTTCAAGGATGCTTGATTCTAGCACTTTATACAGCTCTTTTTGGACAGCCTTTATTTCATTTATCTTAAACATTACATCACCCTTTGAAAAGGCATCATTGTTGATAAAGGAATCCGTCTGCAGATACAATGAGAGGGCCTCCAGAGCCTGCGGTATCATGCAAGGCAAAATTTCAACCTTTGCCTTGTATTTTTCTGGAAAAAACAACTTCTCGATTCTTTTCACTCTTGCAAACGGTATCTCTTCACCATTCATTTTTAATGAGAATATGGTGTCAGGCGAGAATCTGAAGCTTTCTGATTTGAGTTTTTCGGAATCTATTGTCCACCAAATATTATTAAAAACAGGATAATTCCCATACATGTACCGAAATTGATAATCTTCGTTTTCAGCTAATTCTGCAGCGGCGAGTTCTTTCAGTCTCATGATTTTTTATTGTAATGAAAGCTTAAAAAATACATTTACACAAAGCAAAGTATTTAAAACCCCTTTTCAATTAAGAGAATATGACGCAAATCATCTCGTTTGTTTCTGGAAAGGGCGGTGTTGGAAAAACAACCCTTGTTTCAAATCTTGGCACAGCGCTTGCGCAACTCGGCAAGCAGGTGCTTGTGATTGATGGCAACCTTTCAGGAGCGAATCTGGGTATCCACCTCGGGCTTTCCAATTTCTATCCATTTTCCCTCAACGATGTCCTCAAAGGCAACGTATCACTGACGCATGCAGTTTACAGGCACTACTTGGGTTTCGATGTCATACCAGCCTCACTGATTGACATAGAGGTGAACCCCAGAAGGATGAAATATGTGCTTTCTGATGTGGTCGGGAAGAAGGATTTCATACTGATAGACTCTGCGGCTGGAATAGACAATGAGGTTCGCGCTGCGATAGAGGCCTCTGATAAAGTGGTCATAGTAACCAATCCTGAGCTGCCTGCCATAGTCGATGCCCTTAGGGTCAAGGCCTTGGCTGAGAAACATAAAAGGGACATACTAGGAGTGGTGGTCAACAAGGTGCGCAGGGAGAAGTTCGAGCTCACAGACAAGGAGATAGAGGAGATGCTCGGCCTTCCTGTGATAAGCAATATGCCTCATCACAAGAAAGTCCGCGAGTCGATAGCAATAAAGAACCCTGTTGTTTCTTATTCCCCCTATTCGCCTGTTTCAGGCGAGATTAAAAGGCTTTCCCACCTTCTTGCAGGAGAGGAGCCCCCGAAGATGGGATTCTGGTACAGGATAAACAGCATCTTCCGCTGACTCGAACAAAGGCTGCAAGGAAATCTATTAAATCACCTCCTTCAATATATTATTATGACCGACAAGCCGCTGCTTCTGATAAACTTCAAGACCTATGAGGAAGCCACTGGAGAAAGGGGAATGAAGATTGCCAAGGTGGCTGAAAAAATCAGCCAGGAAAAGAAAGCCAACATAGTCATTGCTGTTCAGATAGCAGAGCTTGAGAAATTCGCCTCTGCTGTTTCAATACCAGTGTATTCCCAACATATTGACGGAATACATTATGGCTCAAACACAGGCTGGATACTTCCCGAGACAGTGAAGAATGCAGGAGCTCTGGGCACTATACTTAATCATACAGAACACCAAATGAGACCTGATTTATTGAGAGAGGCTGTGGAAAGGGCAAGAGAAATGAGACTCAAGGTAGTTATATGCGCAAACACCCCAGAAATAGCAAGGGATGTTGCCAAGCTTTCGCCTGATTATATTGCTGTTGAACCCCCTGAGCTTATTGGAGGAACAGTTTCCATTTCTAAGGCCAAGCCTGAGGTAATAACAAATTCATTGAAAGCTGTTGGTTCAATACCTCTTTTGGTCGGGGCTGGCATAAAGAACAAAGACGATGTTAAGAAAGCCATCCAGCTGGGAGCGAAGGGCGTGCTTGTGGCATCTGGTGTTACCAAGGCTCTGAGCCCTGAGAAGGCGATTAAAGATCTTGTAGCTGGTTTTAATGTATAACAAATACCTGTGGGCGACCGCAAGGATGAAATATGTCAAGAAGAAGCAAAAGCAATCTCCTGGATGCCTTTTCTGCAACATAGCCAAGGATGATCCAGAAACACCAAAGAAGGTCATATGGAAAGGCAAGGATATGATGGTGATTATGAACATCTTCCCTTATAATGTGGGGCATCTTGAGGTCGTGCCTGTAAGGCATGTGGTCTGGCCGGAGGAGCTGACAAACCAAGAATACCAGTACATGTGGGAGCTTGTGAAGCGTTGTGTCCTGCTTCTGAAGAAGGCCCTGGGCGCTGAGGCCTTTAACGTGGGAATAAATATGGGAGGAGACCTTTCAGGAGGCTCGATAATGCATCTTCATGTGCAGATAGTCCCACGGTACAAAAGGGACGCAGGCTTCATGGAGGCAACTGCCTCAACAAAAGTAATGCCTCAGTCCCTGGACCAGACTTTCAGGCAGCTCAAGAAGCACGTTTCTGTTCTCAAATGACTACATCAGATACCAAAGGCAGCTCAACACGATCATCCATTCTATCGCAAGAAGCAGCATCATCGAGGCCACGAGAACGATTTTGGTCTTCTGGTCAGATTTTATCCGCTCGAAGAACCACCATATCCAGAAGCCGAAGCTAGTGGTTGTTGTGACAAGCCATGAATAGAAGGTGGAAACCACTGTAAGCATCGGATCCCCTGTGGAAATTAAGACTGCAAAGAAAACAGCAGCAGCAGCCCCTATGTTCAGGCCTATGCAGTATATTATGGGCCTCCAGGAAAGTGAAGGCTCCAGCTTCCTGGCTGCCTTGGGAATCTTCATAATATTATATGTGGCTTCAAGGCTATAAATTGGCCTTCCAATGCTTTATCATGCTAGTGAAGGACGTGATGACCAAGAATGTGATATCGGCTCCCAGGGACATGCCTCTGAGGGAAGCGGCTGAGATAATGGCAGACAACCACATAGGCTGCCTGGTGATAAAGTCCGGGGGAAAGGTATCAGGCATAATAACAGACAGGGACATACTGGTCTTCATTGCCGATAGTGGCCACAGGAACATAGACCTCTACAAGGTGAAGGATGCGATGACGGATTACGCGGTCACGATAAGGCCTGGAAATCCTGTGGAGAAGGCAGTGCAGCTCATGACAGAGAACAGGATAAAGAAGATTCCAGTCGTGGATGATGAGCGGCTCGTGGGCATAATCACCATGAGCGACATAATCTGGGCGCAGCCAAGGCTTCTAAGTCAGATGAAAGGGCTCCAGGAAAGGAAATGACTATCTCCTTTTCAGCTTCCTCTCCTTCTGCGCCACCAGCATTATGGTCTTTATGGCCACATCAGGATTCACGGATATGGAATCAATGCCCTGCTCGACAAGGAACTCGCAGAACTCCGGGTAATCTGAAGGGGCCTGGCCGCAAATGCCAACCTTGCGCCTCGGATTATGGTTGTGTGCCTTCTTTATCAGCTCCGCTATAAGCCTTTTAACGGCAGGATTGCGCTCATCGAAAATCCTTGAAAGCTTTTCTGAGTCCCTGTCTATGCCTAAGGTAAGCTGAGTAAGGTCGTTCGACCCTATGGAGAAGCCATCGAATATCTTGGAGAACTCCTCTGCCATAATGATATTGCTGGGTATCTCTGCCATCACATAGAACTTGCACCCGCTCTTCCTGGAGAGGCCGAACCTCTCGCATTCAGCCAGGACCTTCTTGCCTTCCTCGACAGTCCTGCAGAACGGGACCATCACAATCACGTTCTTAAGGCACATGTCATTCCTGACAATCTTGAGAGCCTTGCACTCGAGCTTAAAACCCTCAATATATCCGGGGTCATAGTACCTGGAAGCGCCCCTCCAGCCTATCATGGGATTCTCTTCCTTGGGCTCGAATTTTTCGCCGCCTCTGAGGCTGGCGTATTCGTTCGTCTTGAAGTCCGAGAGCCGCACTATGACAGGCCTCGGGTAGAAAGCCGCCGCAATCTTCGCTATTCCCATGGCAAGCGTGTTTATGTACTTCTCTGCCTTGTGGTTCTCGATCAAATAAAGCGGATGGGCGCCTATGTAGCTGCTTATTATGAACTCCTGCCTTGCAAGCCCAACCCCTGCCACAGGCAGCTTTGCCAGGGCAAAAGCCTCATCTGGCTCGCCCACATTCACCATTATGTCAGTCCTCGTCTTCGGAAACTTGGTTATGTCACGCTCCATCACCTGGAATTTCAGAATGCCTGAGTAAATCCTGCCCTCTCCTGTCGAGCAGTCCACTGTTATGCTGTGGCCGGATTTGAGGACAGAAGTGGCGTCATGCGTTCCTATGACACAGGGGACACCTAACTCTCTGGATACTATTGCGGCATGGCTCGTCCTACCCCCTTTATTGGTTACTATCGCAGATGCAATCTTCATGATGGGCTCCCAATCAGGGTCTGTCATGTCTGTAACGAGTACGTCTCCCTTCTTGAACTTGTGAATCTGCTTCGCTGTCTTGAGGACGTTGGCAGGACCTGCGCCTATCTTAGTCCCAACAGCTATGCCCTTGAGAAGGACTTTGCCCTTTTCCTTGAGCGCATATTCCTTGTAGATGCTCTTGCTGCTTGTGGAATGCACGGTCTCAGGCCTTGCCTGAACGATATATATCTTGCCGTCTTCCCCGTCAAGCACCCACTCTATATCCATCTGTTTCTTGTAATGCTTCTCAATAGTCATTCCGTATCTTGCCAGCTCCAGGATTTGCCTGGTTCCAAGGCAGAACTTGTCGATGTCATGCTCAGGGACCCGGGCCTCCACATTCCTGAACTTCCCTCTGACCAGCTTTACCTTCTTATAGCCAAGCCTCCTCTCAATTATGCCCATCGTAGGCTTGAACACAATGAATTCATCAGGTATGACCTTTCCCTGGACAACATATTCCCCAAGGCCATATGAGCCGTTTATCACAACAACCTGGTCAAACCCTGTGTCAGGGTCCAGAGTGAACATCACCCCTGCGGCCCCTATGTCGCTCCTGCCCATCTTCTGCACCCCGACAGACAGGCCTATACTGAAGTGGTCGAATCCCTTGTCAACCCTGTAAGAAATTGCGCGGTTCGTGAACAGGGACGCAAAGCATTTTTTCACGAACTTTATGAGCCGGACTTCGCCCCTGACATTAAGATAGGTCTCCTGCTGGCCGGCAAAGCTTGCGTCAGGAAGGTCTTCTGCGGTTGCAGATGACCTGAGGGCCACGTACGGATTCCTGTGATGTCTCCTTTCGCCCAGCTTGTGGTAGGAAGAGATGA
>CAYGVS010000002.1:0-63109 GCA_964353635.1 uncultured archaeon
AGGGGAAGATACTTTTAGTACGAAAGGAACGGAGTGTCGCGGCCTCTGGTGTATCGGTTGTCAAATGGCACGCCGAGTAGCTAAGCCGTAACGGATAAGCGCTGAAGGCATACCGGAAGAAGGCGTAAGTTATACGAATAGCCTAAATGGCTAGATTGGATTGTAAAGATAGAGTCCGATATATAGGAGCTGCAAATGCAGCTGAATAGTGCTGTCTTCCGGGCCTAACTAAGCGTGAAGCCGTTCCTGAAAAGAGGCAACCATTATCCAAACTGGTAGGCGACAGTGGATAGACGGTGTCTGTGACGCCGTCCAACCGCCAATATCGGTGCGGATAGGAGGGTCCTGTAGACGACAGGTTTGATGGAACAGGGGTGTAAGCACTAAGGTTCGCCGAGGTGTTCAGCTCACTGCTACCAATCCCCGACTGGTCCTAGTTAAAAGGATAGCTCACCATGATTTTTCTTTAAACTATCGAGTTAAAGGTATCTTTATGGAAAGGAATGGCTACTGTAAGTTTAGGGAATCAGAGGCTTTTAGCAACCAGATCGTTCTGGAATGCTGCAGAAATCCATACTCATTTAAGAAAATAAAAACACACTATAAAATAATGGAAGCCCAGAAGATGTTTTTCCCATTCTCTGAACTTATCGGTGGAATGAAATCGGGCGAATATAAGACAGCAAACGGAAAGGGCAAAAAAAGCAAAATCATAGCCATTCCCCCCCCCGAACCCTGATAGGTACTGTATAGAATGCGATTTTTACCTGAAATAAAGCTTTTTAAACATCCCCACAATTCTTTATCAGGTGTGAGCCCCATAGATAGCGCCGTCCCAAGCCCATCAAAAGGTCAGGGATGAGGAAGCTCCATTCACCCAAACGTGGACAGAAGGCGTTCCAAAAGAACCATCTTCTCTCCAGCGTTAGCGCATCGCTGCGAAGCGGGTGCTGAGAAGCATGCACAGGAGGCAGAAAACCACTGCCTGCCCGGAGCTATGAAGCGGGAACGCTTAGCACAGAAGGGCAGTGCCAGGTGAAACATCCTGTGATGCGCGGGTGCAAGTCGAAAATGGATTGACGCCTCTGGAAAGAGAGCGTCTCTCAAGCGAATACGCTCAGACAAATGCTATCAGCCGCTTTAGCAGGCTTTCAAGCCGGCTAGCGGTTCACAGAAAATGGGCTATTTGGGGCACACATTTCTTTTTATATCTGGCAGATTTGCCATTTGGCAGATTTCTCCCAAGCAAATCAATACCATCTGCGGCAGGCACTTGATAGATTTCTGCAATATTTATATAGAGGCCCTAAGCATATAATATTATGGACGATGATTACGAAATTATTCCGACTTCTCCCCTAAGAAGACTTGAAAAGCGCATTAGCCAAGTCGAGAGCTCCAGTTCTACATCAGAAGTCCAGAGGCTTATAGAGCAGATAATAGAGCTCATAAAGTCAAACCAGAGGATTATAGACGATGTAATAAAGGCTGACGCTGAGCTCAGAGACGAGATATCCAAGGTTCCCGGGAAGATTGATGAACTGCTCTCCAGCATGCATGAGTTCATGGAGATACTCAAGACATCTGCAACAGAGGATACTGTATCCGATATATCCAAGGATGTCATGCAGCCCCTCGTGACAAAGATGACGGAAATGGTAGATCAGAACAAGAAGAATGTGGAAGTGGGGCAGGCCTCCCTCGCAAGCCTCGGCATAATAGACAAGAGGCTAAAGAGGATTTACCTACAGTTCGCAAATACTTACAGAAGATAGGAGGATAAATATGAAAAAGGGAATAACCCCGATAGTGGCAACCATAATACTGTTGCTGATAACAGTGGCTCTGGCAGGCCTTGCCTGGACATTCCTATCCCAATACTATGGAGGCCTAACAAACAAGAATATCCAGGTCACTGACAGCTACTGCCTGAACGGTTTGGCAAAGGCTACACTATTAAACATCGGGTCGGCAACAATAAGCCTAGGCGGATGCACAGCAGCAGCTGGAGTATCAGGTCAAAGCACAGTATGTGGTGACGTAACAATAACAAAGACTGGCGGATTACCTGCAGCAATGTCGGGGAACACCTCGGCTGCAACAATTCCATCGCAGGGAAGCGTTACATTCACTGACGTTTGCACAGCAAGCAACACATGCGTATATAGGATAACAACCGGCTCAGGAATCGGCGCCAACGTAGTGTCTGTAACATGTTAATCTTGACACAGAAACTGATTGCTTATAACAAAGAGGAGGATAAATATGAAAAAGGGAATAACACCCATAGTAGCAACGATAATCCTGTTGCTCATAACAGTGGCTCTGGCAGGCCTTGCCTGGACATTCCTATCCCAATACTATGGAGGCCTAACAAACAAGAATATCCAGGTCACTGACAGCTACTGCCTGAACGGTTTGGCAAAGGCTACACTATTAAACATCGGGTCGGCAACAATAAGCCTAGGCGGATGCACAGCAGCAGCTGGAGTATCAGGTCAAAGCACAGTATGTGGTGACGTAACAATAACAAAGACTGGCGGATTACCTGCAGCAATGTCGGGGAACACCTCGGCTGCAACAATTCCATCGCAGGGAAGCGTTACATTCACTGACGTTTGCACAGCAAGCAACACATGCGTATATAGGGTAACAACCGGCTCAGGAATCGGTCCCAATGTAGTGTCTGTAACATGCTAAGGCTAGTTGAATATGATCCCAAAAGCCCAGACGCAAGTGATTACCATAGTCCTGATAAGTGGGATAGTGATAAGTCTTCTGGGCACAGCATACATGTGGGGCATCCCTTTGATAACAAAAAGGACCTCCATAACAGAGTTTCTTTCAGCCGAGGACTTCGTTGTGAAGCTTGACCAGAAAATAATCGACATATCCGCGAGCGAGTCCGGTGAAACGACCTTGGATATGCCTGACGGCCTTATAAGGGTTTATTCATATGATGCCTTAGACCCCCTGAACAATTCTTTAATCTTTGAATTCGTGACAGATCAGCCTTTGTCGACCACCAATTCCAACGTGATACTCAAGACCAGCATACTCGGTGACAATGCCACCTATGGGGAGGCTGAGCCCAGGATAATGTCAATGTCAACGGGAAGCTATGCTACCGGCAGCAAGATATCACTAAGGCTGCGGTACAGGGAGCTTGACACCACGACCCAGCCATTCAGGGGATATCAGATAAGCCTGGTTGCGGGCTCCATTTCCGGAACTGAGCAGGTTATCCTTTCCTATGCGGGCACAGAGGTGAACCCAGGCGGCAAAAAAGCCATGAACGGAGGCGACCTGTTCTTGACAAAGATCAAGGTAGACGCTGTTTAGCGCTTCAAGCCGGACCTGTTTTTAATAGAAGCCAATGCAATTATATAGCATGGAAAAAAGGCGCATGAAGGCAGTTTCTCTGATATTCGAGCAGGCTTTGCTGTTCGCATTTGGCGTAACAATATTCATCGCATGCATTGCGGCCTTCAACAACTACGGCTCATACTTCAGCTCGATTGGCTCCAACGACCAGCTAACGGAATTAAGCGAATATATGAGCTCCAATATAATAAAGCTGAGCGAGAGGGAGGGGGAATCATCCCTGAAGGTGACTGTCCCGAAAAAAATCCTGTCAGAGAGCTACATCATGGAGCTTAGCAGCCAGGGCCTCAATATCACAATCCCCGCCACCAAGGCATACAGGAGCACATCCCTTTTCAACATGAACCAGTCCTATGAGCTGAAAGGCAGGGTTGTGAGCACTGCAGGCAACATGATAATTATAAAGACGGGAAACCAAATTATCATAAAATAGAGAAGAGTTGCATGAGGATACTTAGAATTAGAATAAAAGGCCAGAAGAAGAAGTCCTTCGCAGTCAAGAGTATTGCAAGGAGGTTCAAGAAGGGCTACAAGGCTTGGACCAAGAAGAAGCAGCTGGAGAAGCAGGCTGCCCAGGGCTACTATGGGGCTGCTGGCGGGCCAAGCTTCGTATACCAGCCGATGATATATGCGCCCTACAGCAGAAAGGATGACAAGAAGGAGGAGAAGACTAAGTCGCTGGAATTCGAAGCGGCAAGAGACGGTGTTGAGATCCCGACAAAATTCTCCGACTTCAGCGGGGGAGCAATACGCTCAGAAGAAACAAGGGAAGTGCTGAAGAAGGTGAACATCACATATCACCTGATCCCAAGATTCCCCAAGAAGGGCGACAGGATTTTTGCATATGTCAATATAAGCTGGGATTCGAAGATAGGCGAGCTTGTCTACCACTTGATTGAGCCCTCGTTAACACAAGAGGACAGAGAGACCATAGACATGGTGAAAAGGGAGCTGGAGGAAAGGCTTGACATTGACTTCATGAAACTGGGGGAGATAAAGGCGAAGAGCACCCTAAGAATGGAATCCCTTAACATACTAAACGAGCAGGCAGAACTGAAATTCGATGACAGCAAGAAATCAGTCATCCTATATTATATAGAAAAGGAGATTATGGGCCTGGGCAAAATAGAGCCTCTCATGAGCGATCCCAACATAGAGGATGTCTCGTGCGACGGAGTCGGGATACCTTTATATGTCTACCACAGGGACCCCAAAATAGGCTCTTTGAGAAC
This sequence comes from uncultured archaeon, assembly GCA_964353635.1. Taxonomy (GTDB): domain Archaea; phylum Aenigmatarchaeota; class Aenigmatarchaeia; order QMZP01; family QMZP01; genus JAPLVB01. Next base: position 4,617 of record CAYGVS010000002.1, read on the forward strand.
CAACATTTATTTTTCGGACAGTGATGAACTCAACACTTTTGTTTTCAGGCTTGCCCAGAGATGCAAGAAGATAATATCAATAGCAGACCCGCTCCTTGATGCAGCTTTGCCTGATGGCTCCAGGGTTCAGGCAACGCTGGGGACAGATATAGCCAGAAAGGGCTCGAATTACACCATAAGGAAGTTCACCGAGGAGCCGCTCACCCCGACCCACATGCTCAGGAAGGGCACTTTGAACTCCACCCAGCTGGCCTACCTTTGGATTACGATAGACAACGGCCAATCCGTCCTGATATCAGGAGGCACAGCAACAGGCAAGACTTCGATGCTTAATGCGCTTTCGCTTTTCATCCGTCCCAATCTCAAGATTGTTAGCATAGAGGACACGCCTGAGCTGAGGCTGCCGCATCCCCACTGGATACCAGAGGTTGCCAGAACTCCGCTGGGCGTGGAAGGCAAGAAGGGAGAAGTAAGCCTTTTCGATTTGCTTAGGTCATCTCTTAGGCAAAGGCCTGACTACATTATTATGGGAGAGGTGAGAGGCAAGGAAGCCTTCGTGCTATTCCAGCAGATGGCTACTGGTCACCCTTCGATAGCAACGATACACGCCGCTTCGATAGAGCAGCTTATCGACAGGCTGACCACACCACCGATTTCCCTTCCGCCCAGCCTGATCGAAAACATTAACGTCGTGGTATTCCTTACGCTTTCAAGGCTCAAGGAGATCTATGTAAGGAGGGCTGATGCCATACTTGAGGTCATAGGAGTGAAAGACAACAAGCCCCTGACCAACAAGGTCTTCGAATGGAAGCCCATATCAGACTCCTTCGAGATCTCACAGAAATCCTTTGTCCTCAAGAACCTGGCCAGAAGGATGGGAATAACCGAGGAGACCATAAAGGAAGAGATAATGCGAAGGAAGGTCATTCTGGAATGGATGCTGGCGCAGGAGATATACGACTATAATGAGTTCGCGAAGATTATTAGCGAGTATTATTCCAATCCCGATAAGGTGATAGGCCTTATCCAGGCCACATGATCGGGATGAAGGATTAAGGTGCATTCGGAATGTTTGGCGGCATGCCTTTTGGCCGGATAGCTCTCAAGCTCTTCGGGAAGATAGTCGAGCCTTACATGCTGTACTTCGATGCCCTTAGGATGACCCTCAAGAGGGCTGGCATCAGGGCAGGGATCCATGAATACATATGCTCCATACTGTTCTATTGCTTCCTTGGATTTGCTGCAGCAATTGTATTAGGGTCAGTGTTCATCGCCCTTGCAGTCACCAACGCCAGCAAATCAATGACAATGTCCATGGCCGATGTGTTCTATTCGTACACGCTCTCAATCATTATCTCAATCCTGGCAGGCGGCTGCACATTACTTGTTGGCTATTATTACCCTTCCATAAGATGCAAGACCATCAAGACCAAGATAGACAGGTCACTGCCCTTTGCCGTCTTCTATATGGCCACATCGGCATCCTCAGGCATAAACCCGGTGGAGATATTCAACATGCTTTCACAGAAGGAAGGCATATTAGGCAAGGAGGCCGCAAAGATATACAGCGATGTCAACACGCTGGGCATGGACCTTTCTGCCGCATTGCAGAAGGCTGCCATAAGGACCCCGTCGATGCTGTTCGCAGATCTGCTGTGGAGCATGGCCACGATTATAACAACAGGCGGTGACATACAGAAATACCTCACAGGCAAGACAAGGACCTTCATGGCCCAGTACAGAAGGAATCTTGACGGCTATGCAAAGCAGATATCCCTGTACACTGAGATATACACCACCCTGGTTATTGTAGGAAGCCTGTTCTTCATAGTCATAATATCCATAATGAGCCCGATGATGGGGGGAGGTGCCATGCTCCTGCTGTACCAGACATTCTTGGTGTTCTTCTTCATACCGGCTGTGTCTATTGGATTCATCGTCCTGCTTAAGGGGATATATCCTAGCGAGTGATTTGAGAATGAGAAAGAAGGAAAGCAGCAGAAACGTGATATTGTACCCGGCGATTGTCAGCGCAGCTATCATAGCGATAGGCATAATAATTGGGGATGTGCCAGTCCTCGCGAACCTTGCGATAATAGCCATATTCGTCTTCATAGTCCCACTTTTCATCTACAAGTATTCCAAGCGCCTCTGGATCAAGGGCATTGAGGAGCAGTTCCCGAACTTCGTCAGGGACCTTGCAGACTCGGCACGCTCAGGCATGTCGCTGCCTGAAAGCATAGGGGTGGCTGCAAAATCCAACTATGGAAAGCTCACGCCTGAGATAGAGAAGATGTACAACAGGCTATCCTGGGGAACCCCATTCCTGAGGACCATGGAGATTTTCAACGAATCAGCAAAGGAATCAAGGATAATATCCGAGGCGCTGAGGATAATCAAGCAGTCATACGAAAGCGGAGGAAGCATACCTGCAACCCTGGACTCGGTCTCAAAGGATATACTCATGCTCAAGGAAGCCGAAGCTGAGAGGATGTCACTGGTGAGGGAGCAGGTAATGATTATGTATGGCCTCTTCTTCATATTCGTGGGGATATCGGTCATGATAATCTTTGTAATGGTCCCCATGATAGGCTCCCAGGCAGCCATGGAAGGGCTGAGCACCACAGGATTCGGCTTCTCTAACCCATGCCAGGACAGCGGCATCATATTTCCCTGCGGATTCTTCCGGGGAATATGCATCCTGTTCAGCATCAGCAAGGACATAACATGCTACTACGTTGCGATATTCTTCTCCGTGGTCCTGATACAGGGCCTATTCACAGGGCTCATAGCAGGCCAGCTCAGCGAGAACTCCATATTGGCAGGCTCAAAACACTCTCTCATAATGATTATCGTCTCCATAGGAGTCTTCCTGTTCATTTCGAAGATGGGCATGTTTCCTGCCTAAGGAAAGAAGGCGAACCAGGGAAAAGAAGGCGGCAAAAGCCGCCTTCTTTCCAATATCCATCTGTTAATAGGCAAGCCATTAAAGCGCAGCACCCAAATATATGTCATGAATGAGCTTCCCAGGCAGCTTGTCCACCTGAGCGGCCTTGCCTTCATAGCATTCGCCCAGCTCGTGGACAAGGCAACTGCCAGCATCATATTCTTCCTTGTGGCTTTCTTCTTTTTCCTTTACGGGGAGCATGTGCTCATCTGTGAAAAGCACGAACGCAACCTCCTTGCCAGGCTTGAGTGCAGGCTCAGGGCATTCGCCCTCTCCCTGGAAAGGAGTGAGTCCAGGAGGCCTTTCGCAGGAGCATTCTGGTTCTACATAGGCCTGGGCCTGGCATTCCTGCTATTCCCCCTTCCTGCAGCCACTGCGGCCGGGGCCACCTTGGCAGTCTCCGATTCGCTCTCCACAGCAGTCGGCTCAAGGCTGGGGAGACATAGCCTGCTGGGCAAAAAAACCCTGGAGGGCACTGCAGCCTTCCTTATAAGCGCCTTCTTTGTCTGCCTCATCTTCGTGGGGCCTCTGCCGGCCTTGACCGGAGCTGCCGCAGCCACGCTCGCCGAGCTGCTCCCTGGCACTGCATGGGCATCAAGGAACCTGAGGAACCTCCTGGATGACAATTTGCTCATACCGGTGGCTGGGGGGTTGGTGATTTCCCTACTGATTTGATTATAAGATGCCCCCGACGGGCAGAACTCGTTATCGTTTATTCCCCAGGCTGCAACTATATTTTAAATAATCCCTAATGGCGAAATGTTAGCTGGGATTGTTGAAGGAATGATTATCTTATTTTATCCTTTTTCCTGAAAGTTGATTCCCAACAATCTTTGCATACAGGGGCACGAATCTCTTTACCCGATTTAATTTGTATCAGGATATCTTCATATTGGCCGTTTTTTAATTGCCTGCACATCCAGCATTGAAACTTATCTTGCGACGATTTTGGCATAGAATCACCTTATGTTAATCTGATTTTATGCAATATAAAGCCCTCCTTTGAGCCAAAGACTGCAAAACCATACCTTTGTTTTGATGCCCCCGACGGGATTTGAACCCGCGACTTCCAGCTTGCTTCTCTCATTGACTCTCTTTCGGAAAGCCTAGAATCTTCTAAATCAAATTAGAAGGCTGGCGCTCTATCCAAACTGAGCTACGGAGGCGATTTTCTAAGGAAGGTTTCAAGGGACACCTTCATTCCAGCTTCTAGTTATTGAGTATATTTAAATTTTTGGGCAGAAATAGACATTACATCGCCCTGGTCGTGAATATGTTCTCTGCGCTGCCGAGGCCTTTGATGGAGTTTATTTCATTCTCGAGCTTGTCCATAACTCCAGGGCCGTCCGGGATTATCTTGGTGAACTTGAGGGCCTTGAGGCCGAATGCTACAGGCTCCTCTTCAAGCCTGTTGGGCTTGAGGGCTTCGCACTGCTTCTTGACGTTATCAAAGCTCTCAATGGCATCCGGGAGTATCCTGAAAACCACAATCACTTCGCCCATAAAATCACATATTCAATAGATAAAATGAACCAATAATATTGTTCAGGTAACGGTTTTTGGGATCTCAGCCCGATTCTCTTGGAAGGCGTCCTGACGCCTTCTTTCTTTAATCAGGGCTGATGTTAAGGCCCGGTGAAGCCGCACTTGGGGCACTCATAGATGTTCATGAGCCTCTTGCACTTGTCGCACCGCAGTATCCTCTGCTTGCCGCACTTGGGGCAGGGGAACTTCACCCACTTGTCCTCTGCCTCTATCTTGATGCCGCAGCTGGTGCACTTCATATGAGCGCCCGCCTCTTCCTTCTGGACTTCCTTCTCGCTTGCCTGAAGGCGCTGCTGGCTTGAAGGCATCTCTTGATGCTTTCTGTCTATACTTCCACCTTCTTTCAAAATTTCAGTTTTTTCCGTAACCATGAAAATCACTGGGTAACTATATAAGGAGCAGGCTTTATATAGGTTTTGCCCCTCTCTTGGAAAGACGCCTGAGCAGGTAGCTGGAACATGCCCGCAATCTGTTGGATGCTGTCAAGAGGCACCTTCCTTCCAGAATCACTCCCAGTAGAATTTGTAATGCCTGAGGTCTTTCTCGTTCTTGGGCCTGTAAGTGTACTTCCAGACCAGTATTATCAGAGCAGCGGTTATTATGCCTCCCAGATGGCCGAAGTTAGCTATATTCCATATATCCGATGTTGTGTTTGCAATACCGAATATGAGTTCAACAGCCGCTAGAAGGAAAACTGCGGTAATGGCAGGCAGCGGGATGAAATATATGTATATGACCTCCTTCGGGAACATGAAACCGAATGCCGCCAATACTCCGTAAACAGCCCCTGATGCACCCAGCATTGGTATGATAAGGCTGCCTCCTAGCAAACCTGTTAGAAATATGTAAAAAGCGGCTGAGCCCAAACCAGAAACTATGTAGAGGAAAAGATATTTCTTCCAGCCGAGCGCGCTCTCCATGACAACGCCGAACAAGAAGAGGGCAAACATGTTAAGGGATATGTGCAGCGGGTCAGCATGCAGGAACATGTAGGTGAAGAACTGCCACCAGGCGCCGTTCAGCGCGTTTAGCGGCATGAGCGCGAAGGTCTCTGTGAACCAGGGGTCGAAAATTACCTGGGCTGCGAAAATCACAACATTGGTTATTATCAAAGCCAGGGTAACTCGCATAATATCACATGTCAGTCTTGGTTTATATTGATTGGAATAGGTGTAAAGAAAGGGTTAAACGGAGAAGCTCCCCGTCTAACCGAACTTCTTCTTTTTCTTCCTGAAGAACCTCCTCCAGATGAAGTATGCTACCGCGGCCACTATGAAAACAATCACTAGCGTGCTCGCAGGATTGCTCTGGTTGGGGTTCTCGAATCTCAGGTAGACTGGCTTTTCCTCATGGAAATCCTGGAGGTTGGTGCTTGTGTACGTGAGCACAAGGACTCCATTCCCCTCTGTGGTAAGCGGGAACTCGAGCGTGGTCTTCTTTGTGGCCTTGAGCTGGCTCGTATAATCCACGCCCACCGTCTGGTTGTTCACTAGGAGAGTCCCTTCCAGGGAGTTGGCATCAGCCGTTCCCTTGTTGGCTATGTCTATCTGTATCACATCCCTGTCGAAGTTCGCCTGGATGTTGACTACCTCGATGTTTATGACCCCGTTGACAGGAATCCCCAAAGAGAAGGACTTCTGCACGGATGCGCCGGTCTCATCCTGGTAGTCCAGCGTCAGGGTAGCCGGGTATGTCTGCTGGCCTGCTGTGCTGTCGACAGAGAGCTGGATGTCGGCTATAGAATCGCCATCCGGTGCCATATCACCAAGATACGCTGATCCCTTCGAAAGCACAGGGATAAGCATCCCGGATGTTGAGGCGAAGGTCGCCTTCACACCATTGGCTGTCCCTGTCCCGACGTTCTTTACCTTGGCGAAGACGTCCACTATCCCGCCAGGCTCTATGTTCTGGGGAGTGGTCCACGTGCTATCTATTATGAAATCCGGCCGTCCCTGAACATTCACCACAACCTTCTTGGAAAGGTAGCTGTTCGGGTTGCTGACGTAGTATATCCTGAATTCAAGCTCGTACTGGTTTGATACTGTGTTATCGTTGACCTTCAGGTCGTAAGAAACCTTCACAGAGCCGGAAGCAGATATCTTAGAGTATGTGGAAGTCTTCTCTGTCCCCGGAAGCAGCTTGAATGGATCTGTGGGCGCGATTTCAACCACAATATTATTTGCATCCCCCAGCCCCGTGTTCTGCACCTCAATCTCTACATTAACGTTCTTCCCAGGCTCAGCCGGATAGGGCGTCTGCTTGGTTAAAAGCACGTTTAGTATTGGGGCTTGACCCGTATTCTGCGCCTGGACGGCTGCTGCAGGCAATATCAGAAGAGCCATCAATGCAGCAACCACAAATATCTTTTTCATGCTAATCTCCTCCTTTCTGAACTAATGCAGGTTTCCTAGAAACCCTGCTCACTTTCGCTTCATGCTCCCTGCTACCACCCGGATAGGTCTCGTTGAGCACCTGTCCATCAAGCAGGTTTATGATCTTGTCTGAATACTGCGCGACCCTTGAGTCGTGAGTGACCACGATTATCGTGTAGCCCTCCTCTGCGTTGAGCTTCTTGAGGAGATTGAGTATCATCTGCCCGGTCTTGGTGTCAAGGTTTCCCGTAGGCTCGTCACCGAGGATTATCTGAGGATTGTTGATAAGAGATCGGGCTATCGCGACCCTCTGCTGCTGGCCACCAGAAAGCTCGGAAGGCTTGTGAGTCATCCTGTCCTCAAGGCCGACGAGCTTTAGCAGCCGCTTGGCCTTGTCCTCAGCCTCCCATTTGGGTTTACCCGCAATCCTCATGGGCATCTCCACATTCTCAAGCGCTGTGAAGCTCTGGATGAGATTGTACTGTTGGAACACGAAGCCAATCTTTTCTCTGCGCAGCAAGGCAAGGTCGTCATCATCAAGGCCAATCACATTCTTCCCATCTATGAATACTTTTCCTTCAGTCGGCTTGAGAAGGCATCCAAGTATGTCTAGGAGCGTGGTCTTGCCGCTCCCTGAAGGACCCATGATAGAGACAAAGCTCCTCCTTTCCACATGTATGTTGATGTCCTGTAGGACAGTGATTTCGCATTTGCCTTCTTCTCCGTAGCATTTCTTTATTCCTTTCGTCTCAATCAAATAGCCATCTTCATGCTTTGGCTCAGTTTTTCCTTTCATGAAAATCACTATTCATACCTCAATGCTTCCACAGGGTCGAGCCTGGCTGCCTGCCTCGCTGGGTAGAACCCTCCTATGAGCCCGAGGAAAAGCGCGAATGCAAGGCCTTCTAGCGCCAGGGTCGGCGTCACATAGCCTTGGATGGTGCCTCCGGACAGCGCTCCCAAGCCGATTGCGGCGCCGATTCCGATTAGAATCCCCCCAACACCGCCGATTACGCTGATCATTGCGGATTCTGTGAGTATCTGCCTGAGTATCATGCTATTGGTCGCGCCTATGGCTTTCATCACCCCAATCTCCTTCCTTCTCTCCATCACGGCCATAATCATGGTGTTCATCACTCCAAGGCCTCCAACGAATGCGGCGATAGCACCTATGCCGAACGTGAAGAATCTTATCTGGTCCACTATCTGCGATGCTTGCCTTGCAGTATCAGCTGCTGTCAAGGCGTTAAGGTTGTCGCTTGCGTCATTTATGGCAGCGGCGACCTTCTCTGTGTCCCTGACATCGTCAGGCACCACGTAAATGGCATAATAAGTATCCTTATTCATGATGGCTTGCAGGTTGTCGAGCGGGACTATCACAGCGGAGTCAATCTCGCTTATGTCAGTCTTCTCAACAATTCCAACTATCTGAAAATCATCATTTTCCACAGTCCATGTATCGCCAACCTGGAGATTATATTTGTCCGCAAGAGGCTTTCCTATAATAGCTACATCGGAATCGCCTGTTTCCAGGGTCCTCCCCTGGTACATCTTGGTGTTCTCCCCCACGAAATACTGTAGCTTATCGGGTTCCATGCCTATGATGAGGTATTCAGGTCCGGTAAATCCTGACATAGGTCCTGTCTTCACTGAGATAGGAACGACATCCTTAATCCCGCTAACAGTGTTAATGATGTCCAGATCATCCTTGGTCAGCTCGGTGCCTAGGCCAAAGATGCCGGCGTCCTTGTTTCTGACCGTTATCTTCCCAGCAGTCAGCTGGAGGCTGTTCGTAATGGAGACGTTAAGTCCTTCAGCTATCGAACCTAGCGCCACCACCGCTCCTATCCCTATGAGTATCCCGAGGACAGTGAGCGTCGTCCTTGTTCTGTTCCTCATGATATTCTTGATTGCAAGGTCCAACATGCTATTCCTCCGCAAGGGCCTGGAGCCGCCTCTGGAATTCCTCCTTCAGGCGGAGCGCCTTCTTCAGCTTCTCCGGGTCTCTCCTTATCTTATCAAAAATATCAAGCCCCTTCCAGAGTTCCCTGCCATGCCCGGTCTCACCCATCATCCTGAACATGGCAACCATCTTCTGCTTCATCTCAGCCTTGTGCAACTCGAACTTCTTTATCCTTTCCTCTCCTTCTTTGGTGAGGACATATATCTTCCTTTTGCCTTTGGTTTTCTCGGTTATGAAGCTGTTTGCCTTGAGCTTCTGGAGCATGGGATAGACAGAGCCTGGGGACGGCTTCCAGCATGCGCACTCCTCTGAGATGCGCTTCATTATCTCATAGCCGTAGTGGGGTTTATCCAGTATCCTAAGAATGTGCATCTCCATGAAGCCCCTAGGGATGGAGAGCGTTAGCTTCCCGGGGAGGGAGTCCTTTTTCATAAATATCACTAATGATATATCACTTAAGATATTTAAGGCTTTATTTTCCTCGGGTAGCAGCTAATAATCAACCACATTTGACATCTGCTATCATGCCTTCAAGAGCCTTTCCAATAAGGTCGCCGAACATAGTGCTTGACGCCATTGCCACAAGAAAATAGATGAACATGCCTATGATAAGCATTTTTGCTACAGTGTTCCACTGCAGGATTTTATTCTCCCCGTGGCCTATCTTGGTCGTGAAAACAGCCAGGATTATTATGACCTCCATGACATATATCCCCACTATGAGCTGGAAAAGCGATGGGGATATGACAGTTTCCATGTTGGCGAAGAGCCCTGATATGTTCATTCCTCCGATGCCTCCTGTCTCACTCATTGATATTGAATTAAGGTAGCAGCTCAGCTTAACAAGCACCTGAATCATCACGTCTGCCATTGAGACTATGAGGCCTGTTATCAAAGGTGTGAGGAAATATGCCTGGAATTTCATGGAGGAGGTGGTCTCTGAAAGCATCTCCCTTATGTATTCCTGCGTCTCACGGATGTTCTTCAAGTAGCGTGATATCCTGAGCATGGCTTCCGAGGCATAGGTCACGCCTTTCTTCGATGTGTCCACAACCGCATACATGATGTTTCTAATGAGCTTGGAGGGATAGTACCTAAGCGCTCCGTATTTGCGGTTGAACAGGGCTTCATCGAATGTCATCCCAAGGGTTTTTATGTTCCTGAGGGCTATCTTGAACAGGTTGGATATCTCGATGTCCTTCATATCGCCTATGGAGCGCTCCATGGCGACCTCTGTTGGCGTCCCGCCGGCAATCCTGTTCCCCAGCTGGAACAGGGCGAGCTCGAACTGGCCTTCTATATCTTCAACATCCTTCTGGATCGTTAGCCTTTGGAACGTTGAAAGGAAGTAATATATCGCAATCCCTGACGCTATTCCGAGCAGGAGGAATATGGACATAGCCAAGGATAACGCTGGGCATGCGTCTCCCCACGGTTCTCCGAGGAAGGTGCAGCTCCCTGTATTGGCATCCTTCATCCCCAGCGAAAGCACAGCTGGATTCTCAATGAAGAAGTATCCTGCTGGAACTATGAAGGCAAGCATGACTAAGATTGCCAGAGGCAGGGCTGGGAAAGACTTGCCCTTTCCAATCCAGAAGCTTCCCTTTGGAGGAAGGTCTGGATGGTGCGAGGTATCCACCTGGGAGAAGGTGACAGGCCTCTTGCTCAGCGTGTTGTTGATGAACCAGATTATCATCAGGGGCAGGATAATGTCATAGCCCAGGACGAAATATACAGGAGAGACCATGTCGCTCATGAACACAGCAGCCAGCGGAGCCATTATCGTTCCCATCACAGGAAGGATAATCCCCATCATGTGTATAATCATCACGGGAAGGTTGAGCTCCTGGGCATAGTGCTTCATCCTTGTCTTCGTGCCGTCAAGTATGACGTCAAGGGCCTCGTCCAGGATCTTCCTGCCCCTTTCCGGGATCTGCGTCTCAGAGTCGCGTATGAGGCGGAGCGCCTCTGCGAATTCCTCATTCTCAGGCTTCCATTTGGCTATATAATCAGTAAGCGCTTCGGAGGCGGAATAGTATTTCCTCATCTCTATGTCCCATATCAGCTTCCTCATATCCCAGGAAAGGGCGCCGGATATGTTGGCGGCGGAGAACCTGAGCGCGCGCTCCAGATTGGGAGAGATCCTCATGGATACAACCATGTAGAGAGTGGCAAGGACGACCTCGGAGCTTGCCTGTACCCTCAGCTTCTTCACAAGATTCGCAGGATACTTGTAGAAATAATACGCAAGGCCCAAACCCATGGCTATTATCACAAGGCTATAGATGGGATTGCTAAGGGAGGCTATCGTGAAGGCTGCGCCAATCACAATAAAAGCTATCAGAGTCAGGACAAAGAGCGACATCACGCTTGCAGGAGTGATAAGCAGCCCTGTGAACGCTATCTGTTTCCCAAGGTCTTCTTCTGTCTTCTTTCCCGGGGTGACCTTTAGGAGCTTTTCCGAGAATCTTGCAAGCTTCTCATACCAGATGAGCTTCCTTTTCTCCGTCTGCTTGAATATCCTGTACTCCCTGGAAGATATGACAGGCCTGGGATTGGAAGGAGGCATGTACATCCTATGCCTGCGCTGCTCCAGGGCGATCCTCCTTAGCTGAATCCTCTCCAGCCTGTAGTCATCCCCAGGCTTCTTCTTCCCGAAAAGGCCCATATTTATAATTATCCCGCTTGTTATTATACATAAGCCGACAGAAAGTGATTTGATGACAATGAAGTTCTACAACACCCTAAAAAAAGGAAAGGAGGCCTTCAAGCCATTGAAAAAAGGCGAGGCCAGGATGTACAATTGTGGCCCAACTGTCTATTCCTTTGCTCACATAGGGAACTTCCGCTCCTATGTTTTCGCTGATTTGCTGCGAAGGTACTTGGAATGGAAGGGCTTCAAGGTGAAGCAGATAATGAACCTCACTGACGTGGATGATAAGACCATAAGGAACTCCCAAAAGGAGGGGATTGCGCTCAAGCAGTTCACAGAGAAGTATGAGAAGGCCTTCTTCGAGGACCTTAGGGCGCTTGACATAAGGCCGGCAAGCCTTTACCCTAAGGCTACGGAACACATTAAGGAGATGGTGGCTATAGTAAAGGCCCTTCTGGAAAAGGGTTACGCATACAAAGGAGCAGACGGGATATATTTCAGCATCCGGAAGTTCAAAGGTTATGGAAAGCTTTCAGGGACCAGCCTTGAAGGGCTCAAGGCTGGAGCTAGGGTTAGCCAGGATGAGTATGACAAAGCCAAGGCCAGCGATTTCGCGCTATGGAAATTCTGGAGCAAGGAGGATGGCAGCGTCTTCTGGGAGACTGAGATAGGGAAGGGTCGGCCGGGCTGGCACATCGAATGCACTGCCATGAGCATGAAATATCTCGGGAGCACATTTGACATGCACACAGGAGGAGTGGACCTGATATTCCCCCACCATGAGAATGAGATTGCCCAGAGCGAGGCATATACAGGGAAGCCTTTTGCAAGATACTGGATTCACAACGAGCACCTCCTTGTTGACGGCCAGAAGATGGCCAAGTCCTTGGGGAACTTCTTCACACTCAGGGACCTGATAAAGAAGGGTCACGATCCCAGAGCCATAAGGTATTTCCTCCTGTCTGGCCACTACAGGGCAAAGCTCAACTTCACTGAGGAGGCCATGAGATCAGCTGAGGAGACTGTAAAAGGCCTTCGAAGCTTCGTTGCGGAGATGCGCGCGGCCAACTCAAAGGGCTCGAACGAGAAGATAACAAAGCTTCTCACAGATGCGAAGAAGGCCTTTGAAGAAAGTATGGATGATGACCTTAACACCCCCCGTGCGCTCAAAGCGGTATTCGATATGATAAAGGAGCTGAACAGGCTAGCTCCTGTTTCAGAGACAGATGCCAGGTACGCTCTTGATACTCTTTTCAGCTTTGATAAAGTGCTTGGCCTGGGGCTTTCGGAGCTGGGGAAGGTCTGGCACTCTCCCGAGGAAGCGGAGCCTGAGGTAAGGGAGCTCATTTTGAAGAGGGAGTCTTTCCGAAAGGAGAAGAAATGGAAGGACGCGGACCGCATAAGGGACTCCCTTAATAAGAAGGGAATTAAGGTCGAGGACACCCCACAGGGGCCCAGGTGGAGGAAGGGTTAGCTGGTTCTTCCTTAAGAAGGTTCTTCTTGCTCTATTATGTGAAAAGTCCTACTTCTTTCCCCCATTCCAAATTTATAAGAGCCTGAGGGATATTCGCCCAGCATCTCAAATTGGTATCTTGACAGAACGGGTTCCATATCCTTGCCTTCAACCAGCGAGATCCAGATTTCATCTTTTATTGAGGATTTTTCTAAGACCCTTCTTGGAGAATTGTCGTCCACATTAATAAAAGCATCGCCTTCAAGCAGGTTTAGGTTATCGGTGGGATATAACGCGAAAACAATTCCTTTAAGCGGATCCATTCGTGCAACTCTGACGATTTTTCCATCCTTAACGAACCTCAAATAAAGGATATCATCCCGATTAAAGCACGGACCTAAGCCGGAATCGGCCAGGCTTTTTGGAAGGTAGAATTTATTCATAATTAGATATTTATGCAAAGAATTAAAAGTATAACCTACACCAGGCCAGCGCTACTTGTATATGTATCCCATGGTCATCACTATCTCAACAGGCTGGAACATGTCCTGGTCATAGGTCTTGTAATAAGCTGTTTTCACGGGTACATTCATTATACTGTTCTCCACTATGTCATATTCCTCGCTGGCAGCCCATACGACTAGCGCTTTCAGCATAGTCTGCACTTCAGTGGAAAGGCTTCCCGACGGAGCAAGCCAGGCCGTTCTGCCCTGCACTCCTGCATATTTGTTTGCGATGCATGCAGACCTCATGACATCCTTCTGGATAAGCACTGAGCTTCTTGAGTCGCTCACTGGTTCTATCTTTTCATTTGCAATAAGGCCTGTGAAGTTATGCGGCCTGGCAAAGGTGACCCTTATGTTGTCGAACCTCGCCTGCCCGTACTCCACATCAAGACCTATCTGGCTGCTTGGCGGGATACTACTGAGCGTCTGGCTGGCCAGGACAAGGATGCCATTAAGGTAGACCTTTATGCTCTGGTTATACGTCACGATGTCGACCTTGTACCACGTCCCGTTGTTTATTGTATAGCTTTTCATGCCTCTGCTTTGGGAGCCTTCAGAAACGCTGACCCTGTCAGCATCCACGTCAAGGTTTATCCTTACAGAGCTAGCCGTCACATTGTACATGATGAAGGTCACATTGTGCTGAAGACCTCCTTCGGTCATGAAGAGGCCGCTCAATGAGTAAGGGCCGTCAATGAGCTGGGAGTAGATGGTTACAGACTCGTTACCGTCGCCTGTTGTGTTCATCCCAACATAGTTCTGGCTGTTGACGCTCCATCCTCCCGTTCCTGTAACCTTGTTCCATCTGTTATCCCCATTGCTGAAATCATCATAGGCAAGAGGGATGCTGTGGAAGATGTTATAGATGCTGTAATAAGGACTCGAGCTTTGTTTCGAACCGAACTCTTCCTGGGAAGCGCTCAATGACAGAGCGCTGTTCCATTTCAGGCCGAAGAAATCCTGCTGCACGAGGTCTATTTCGGAAGCGTCAAGATTCCTGATCTCAACCAATCCCTTCCCTGCCCCAAGATACTGGTAGATTTGAGTGTAGTTGTTGGTCATGTTGTAGTCAAAGGCAATCACAACATCGTTATTATGGGGGAATGAGATGAAGCCAGGATCTATCTGGTTTATGCTGAAATCGACCCTCTGGCCGTTTATCACGAACGGCTGGAGTATAGAGCTCATTGTTGCGGTCTCAGTGTCGTTGCATATGCAGCCGACCTCTATCCTGGGCACGATGACGTTCCTTAACTTCAGCGAGTAGAGAGTGTTTGCAGTTGTCAGATTCATAAGGGACCTTTGAACCTCTGTGGAATTGAACCAGTTAATCCCTTTCTTGTCAAGGGTAAACAATATATCATTGGCCTGCGTCCAGAGCCTGACACTCTCCCAGTCCATCTGCTGAGTCGGGATACTGAAGAATTGGAAAAAAAGAAAGAAGGCTACCAAGCTGACGATTACAATCTCAACTATATGTAGGAAGCCCTTCCGCATGATAAAGATATTGGAAACCAGCAATAAATAGCATTGCCTGCTGTAGAACTATTTTCTCTTGGCCTTAGGCTTGTGCTGCTGCCTTGAGGCCTTAGGCTGCTGGGACCTCGAGGATCCAGTGATTTCCGTCTCAATGGTCTTGATAAGCTCCTCCCTGTTCTTATAATACTCTGAAACAACCCGGCCTACTTCATGAAGGTCCTTGACCTTGTTCTTGACGAGCCACTTCAGGACCTTCTTCTTGTCATCAACATCCCTCTTTATGTCATCATCGCTCATCCCTGAATAGAGCTTTATGTCATTAATTACCCTGTAGGACTTAGCCAGCTCCACAATGGTATCATCGGACGCTATCCACCTGAAGATGACGTTGAGCTCTATCCCCATCTGCTTCACCCCAGCCGTGGGTATGAGCTCTGCCACCTCAAGTACCCTCCTTATCCCTCTCCTTCTGTCCCTATGCATCACCACTATCATCTGAAGGCTTCCAAGGAGCGCCACAGGTATGTCTATAGGAGGGTTGATCAGCCTTCTGAAGGTCTCGTCCGCAGTGTTGGCGTGAAGGGTTGAATAAACAGAGTGCCCGGTGTTTATGGCTTCGAAAAGCACCTGGGCCTCCTTGCCCCTCCTTATCTCCCCCACTATTATCCTGTCCGGCCTCATCCTGAGCGCATTGATCATAAGCTGGAGCATCGTCACCTCTCCCATGCCTTCAGGGTTGGGGGGTCTTGTGGTCATCGGCACCCAGTGAAGGTACTTCGGGAGCTGTATCTCTCTCGTGTCTTCTATCGAGATGATTCTCTGATTGGGCTGGATGAAGCATGTGAGCGCATTAAGAAGCGAGGTCTTTCCGGAAGCTGTTCCGCCAGCCACAACAATATTAAGCTCGTATTGAATGGCGAGCCAGAGGAAGGCGGCCACATCCAAGGATAGGGTCCCGCTTTCAATGAAATCCGTTATGGTCCACGGCCTCCTGGCGAACTTCCTTATGGTCAAGGTGTTCCCACCCGAGCTTATTGGAAAGAGCGTGGCGTTGGCCCTGTCACCTGTGGTGAGATAAGCGTCCATGAGAGGGTTGAGGTTGGTTATCTGGGTTCCCACCCTCCTGCCGATGGCAGCGGAATAATTGTAAATCTGCGTTTCGCTTGGAATGGTTATGTTTGTCTTCAGCCAGCCGAGCCTCAGGTGATACACCCAAATCGGCGTCTTGGAGTCGTTTATGACTATCTCCTCAAGGTTCTTGTCCTGCAGGAGTATCTCCATGGGTCCAAGGCCCAGGGAGTTCTGTATAAGGATCCCGACAAGAATCTTCTGGTTCTTCTCGGACAGGCTGGGTAAGTCCTTCTTGACCAGCTTGAGCGCTTTTTCAGCGAATTCCGCCTTCAGCTCATTCAGCTCCTTGGCGCTCAGAATCTCCTCCGGCTCTATTGACAGTTCTGTTATGAGCTTCTCCCTTATGGAGTCAAGCGCTGCCCTTGTTGCAATCTCTAGTTCAGGGAATATCAGCTGGTATATGGGAACGAACTCCAGCGGGTCGTGCAGCACCTTCACGGTTGCAGGGACATTATCCACAACCAGGTCATATGATTCAATGACTTCTTCCTTCTTCATACATATCCTGCTATTTCTTGACCACTTTCTTTGAAATCTTCCTTCTCATCCCAGCCACAGCCCAAACCAGCGCCACCACAATCGCAACAAGGATTATTATGTTAAGCGGCCATGGCAGGAAAGAGAACAGGGAGAATATCCTCCCTAAAATCATGCTTATCTGTAATCGGATGCCTGCAGTGAACGAGTTGCTCACGACCATCACGTAACCCAGCAAGACCATCAGCCCTCCTATCAGGGCTATCAGCAACTTTGGTGCTTTCTTGCCAGGCTTCCTTACAGGCTTCCATTCAGTCTCTTTCAAAGGCTTTTGCTTTTCGGAAAATATTATGACAGGGCTGCCGAATAGGGGATAATGCACCTTGGCGAGCTTGTGATCCTCTATTATCTTCGCCCAGGAGGCTATCTGCTCCCCGGTTACATCGAATTCCTTTTGGGCTTCAGGGAAGGTCATCCTCTTCTTGCTCTTTATTGCATTGAAGAACCTGTCAAGATTGGTCTCGATGTAAAGGGATTTCTCTCCATCCCTTTTCCATTTGACATCCATATCCCTGAAAAGGTCATTCTCAGGCTCCGGCATCTTTTCCTTCTTAGGCATCTCCAACCAGCTTATTAAATAATGTATTACCCTCTATATTATTGTTGCTCCTACCAGATTAATTTTTAATATGAAAGCACTTCAACGTAGTTGAAAAGCTCTCCAGTGCATGAGGATTTTGTGAGATTATCGATTGGCATCTCCGAAAGCGGGACATTGCAGACCATTGATGTTCCGATAATGGACGCCGGTATGCCTGGGGGCAGGTTGACTGCGTTCAGCACCTCAAAATATATCCTGCAAATCTCAGGCAGCCTGGTTACCCTTATGTATGCCGTCCAGTATCCGTAAGGATTGAGCTTGAACTCTGTGCTGACGATTTCTGAGTTTATACAGTTGTCAAGATAAGTCAGCGCGGCATCTTTGCATTCACTGTCATCCATGCTGCAGCTTATTTTGGGCAGCTGGAATATGTTCCCCACGCCGCCTGCCTGGCCTTCGAAAGGAACTGCATAGTCATAGAGCGAGCCTGGGCATGCCGTCGCTGAGGCGTTCCCAATCTCTGAGAGGCTGTAATTGCACGTAAGGTTGCGGCCTATAAGATAGGAATCCTCATCTCTTGGGGCGTCCAGCACCTGCTCTGTGCGCACGCACCTGTCACCTTCCATGGTTATGTTAATCATCATGCGTATGCCATCCCTGCCTACTATTATGAAGGAAGATGGTGCGCATTGGTCCTTTTTTACTTCCAGGTCATTCATGCATGATGTGTCATTGGCATCGCAGGTGACGGTTATCACCGGGGCGATATGGGCGGAATACGCAAGCAGCGCTGCAAAAAAAGCAGCGGCCAATCCAGCAACAACAGCCTTTTTCATTCTCATGATATTCTCACACCCTCTTTAATCTAACACACCACATAGCTTAGCTCCATGAGGTTATATGCTGAAGCCTCTTCCGGCCGTATCCTAAGCCACCCAGGCGCCCATCTAACTTTACTGCATCCCAGATAGCTCTGGTTTGAAAAGAAAAGATAGTCTGTTCTGGTCTGGTTAGGCTTGCTTGGGATCCCTATCTCATCCATAACAAAGCTCTCAAGGCCCATTCCATCCGGCGATTCAGACAGGTCGCCTTCCAGCCTCTGCAGGAAGTTCGGGCCTCTCCCCTTGTAATAATATCCCATTTCCTCTTCAATGACAGGCATGAGCCATGCGCTTGATGTGACGCTATCTATGTAAACGGTCTGATTCTCTGGAATATTTTGCAAGGCGTTTGCAGCCCCTGATACGAAGCACAAAACGCCCCTGGAGCCAAGATCCTCGGCATCCTCCTCAACCACCCCCTCAAAGCCCTGCACCGTCGCGTCAGAAATCCCGGACGCATTGCTGATTATAAGGATTTTGCTTGCATGATTCGGGTCTGCAGGATCATAGGTAGAGTTGCCGGAGCAGTTCCCGATATTCATCGAGCCCTGCGTTTTCTTCGTGAAATATGCGAACGGATATGCATCAATTACCTTCTTGACGTATCCTGTTGTGCTCAAAGGGAATATCGGGTCCTCGAGCCCCTCCACGGACACAAGGACTTCCTTTCTCAGGGTCTTGTCTATCCTTGATATGTTAAGGCTGTCAGAGACGTTCACGGTCAGCAGCATTGAAACCTTAAGGTTTATGCCGTCATAGTTCTCCACCCTTACGTCAGAGAAGTTTGATTCCACACTGAACTGGTGATTCTGGGAGAGCATCCTGGACCTCCATTGTTCCAGGGTGTTGTTTGCCATGAGAACGCTTGGGCTGCCGTAGAGGCTGGCATTTGTTATCAGCTCATGTATCCTCAATGTCGAATTGTCAAGATAAGTCCCATCAATCGTGACCTTGTTAACTGCTGATAGGAGAGCTCTTTTGGCTATGATCTTCAGCGCCCTTGAAAAGTCGTTCTCTATCTGCTTTTCCACCTGGTGCTGCTGATCCGAGATGACCTTATCCTTCACGCCGAACCTGATGTTCTGGCTTTCCGTGACGTACACCAGGAGGAAAAGGACCAGCGGTATTATCGCCACTACCATTATTATGGAATACATCTGGCCTTTTTTCCAGTTTGGCTCAGCGGGCTTTTTCATGACCATATCCTTATCTCCATTTCCGCAGGCCCCCAAAGGCTCGGTATGCCTGATGCGGTCACTGTATCGAACTGGACATTAGATGTTATCTGAAGATCAACAGGGTTGGTTTGGTTAATGCCGTCATACGGGTTTTCCAGACTTCCGTTTCCATATGAAGACGGGCTGAGATCGTATATGAAGTTCATCACATCCATCAGCCGCATGAAGGAATCATCAACGGAATCGTTTTGCGGATCGAAGATGTCTGAGGGATCCGGGCCGTATGACACGTCTGAATACCCGTCATAATTGTTGTCGCCGTCCCAATCGTAATAAATCCTCACGCTCGCCCCTTTTGCCTTGGGGAAGACATCGCTGTATCCCTCCAGGAATATACCGTCCACCTTAAGCGTGTACACAACCCTGTCATCAGGCGAAGCGCCTTTTCCCTCAGTGGAATTAAGCCCTGTGCCTATCTTCACCGAGTTGTTTCCGACTCCGACATAGGAAACAGGAATGTTTACGATGAACGGATCGCCAAGCGAAATGTAATCCAATTCATAGTCCCCGAGCCAGAAAATCCTCATCCAGTCTGAAGTAACTGAGCTGTTAACATAAAGCCTGTCAGTCCAGAAATTCGACGAATAGGACGTTATCTTGGCATCCACAACCTCCATGTTCTCAGGTATGTAGTACCAAGCCTCCTTGGTTTTGGTCGCAGGGTCTGTTATGTTACCCGGCCCGCTTATGTTGCTTATCTTCTGCGTCTCGAAGGTCAGCTCAACCTCTCCGTATCCTGCAGGCTTAATGGATGAGGAGTAGTCCAGCCTGATATACGAATCCTTGAAGAGAGCGGTGGTGTTCGAGATGCCGCTCACCTCTATCGTCTGCGCCACATAGCTTGCGTTGACGACTTCCCTGGCTATTTCCCTGAAGGTTTGCGCCAGCTCCGTCACGTTGCTGTAGTAGTATTTCCCGCCTCCACAAACCGCCGTTCTGCTCAGCGTTCCATTGTCTACATCTGCTTCTGTCTCGCCAAATCCAATTGTATAGACTGTAATGTTATACACAGTATATGCTTCGCAGGCCGCCTTGATTGTATCGTCTTTTGCGTCTATGTCAGAGTCGCCATCTATGTCAGAGTTTGCGTTGTTGCACCTGACGTTCGCCTCCCCATCAGTCATTATCACAACACTCTTCCTTCTTGACTGGCTGCTGAGGTCCCTTGTCATGTTGGCGGCCCTGATTATCCCGCAGCATATGCATGTGTTGCCTCCTGATGTATAGCCTTCTATGCTTGAATTCAGAAGAGTCTTGTTGGTGGTGAGGTTCACATAGCTGTTTACAGCGGTCGAATAGGAAACGAGGCCCACCCTATTTCCTGGATAGCTGTCATTAAGGACTATGCCGACGAACTCCTTGTCAGCACCCTTCGCAACATCAAGCTTCGTCATGTTGCATACATCCTTGTCATACACATAATAGTTTGAATACGTTCCGCATCCACATGTCCCGCATACAGGAGTGGAGCAGCCGAGAGTGGCGTTGAAGGCGCATTCCATATAGGAGTTGTAGCAGAAAATGAACCGCTTCCTGCAGTCATAGTGGCAGTATGGGGCTTTGCCCCAAATGGCGCAATCATTCATGCTCCCCGAAACATCTGTCACAACTACCGAGTCCCCTATCCCCAGTCCCGAGCTTACATAGGAAACGTTGACGAGACCCACTCGATACGGCACGGTTTTGTTGCTCATGAAGGAATAATCAAGAAGGCCTGAAAGATACGAGCTGTCCAAGTCCACAGTCTCTCCTCCAGAGGAGTTGCCTTCGTATACAGTTATGTTGCCAATGGTCATGAAAACGGTGTAATTGCTCCTGAAATGGAGATGAGCTGAGATGTTCTTCAGGCTCCCGGGCACATAGAAGGAGGAATAGATGTTTATCAGGCCGTCTATCCCCGGAAGGTACTCTGTCTTTGTGGCATTTTCCCCGTAAGCCTCCCCTGAATCAGTCAGCTGCGATGTATTGTAGGTAATCTTCAGATATCCACCCCCAATGTACATGCTCTGGTTTGAAGTGAAGTTGATCTGGATGGTGTTGTTGCCCATAACAAAATACTGCAGGTAGCCGTTTGATATCGCCCAGCTGTCAGCGCGCATGTCACCGATGAAATTCCTTCCATAATCGCCGGAATAGTTGCCGTTTATGTAAAGGGAGAAGTTATTCCCTGTGCTCATCTCCATGCTGGAGGACACTATGTTGTCGAATTCAGGAAGGGTGAAGTCAGCGCTTATGTTCCCGTCTCCTATGTAGCCGCCAAAGTAGACATAATAGGTGGATATCCTGTTTGCCTTGCTCAGCCGTGTCCTAGCAGAATAGCCGGATACAGGCTTCCCTGTCTCATATCCTGACACGATAAGCGATAGCTTTGCCAGGAAGCTCGCTTCTGTTGTGTTCTTCACAAATATATTCTGCCCATCTATCATCAGCTGATAATCAAGCCCAGAGCCATTGAGAATGCGCGAGAACGTGAGGTTGGCAAGATTACCTGCCTCTGTCATGTTTCCTTCAGCCCAGAAGGAGCCGATGGCATCAAGTATGGTTTTGTCCATGTCTTCTTCGGTTATCACCCCGCTGCTCAGATAGCCTTGCACGAGCGGGCTGTCCCCTACGGAGCTTAGCTTTGCCTGTTCTAAAACATTGATCAAATCCTTAGCTGAATAGTAAAGCCTTTGGTATTTCAGCTCCGGAGAGGAATAGCTAAAAGAGAGAGCTGAAAGGAAAAGGGCGAGTGTAAAGACAAGCCCTAGGACTATTATTGCATCCAGGGAGAAGACAAAGCCTCTTTTCATCAATATTATTTTGTTAATCCTATATAATATGTAGTGGGAACGTAATTGCCAGGGATTGCCTTGAAGGGATTAAAGGAGAAAATCAATACAATGGGTGGGAAAATCCCATTCGCTGTTTTCTAACGCTTGCTCATCACAACCAGCATATGATCCTTCTCAAAGGGGTCCAGCTCGAGCTTCTCGAGTATCTCGAAATGCTTCTTCAGCTTGCCAATCTCCTTGGCATAAATCTCCCTTGGAGGCTTTGTGACGTCAATAGAGCGCGATTTTATGGAAAGCATAGCGTAACCGCCATTCTTCAGGAACCTGCCGCAATTTCGTATGAGAATGTCTGACTGGTCATCTGTCGCCACGTCCTGGAAGACGACATCGACCTGCTCTATCCAAGAGTAGTCTTCTGGCCTTCTTGCGTTGGCGAGCACCGGGATTATGTTGCCTCGGGCCTCTGCAACATGGTTGAGATCGCGAATTGAGCGCTCTGATATCTCGATGCCGTAAATCACTCCCTCCTTCCCAACTATGTCGCTGAAATGGCTTGCCGTCGTCCCGCTTGCTATCCCCAGGTAAAGGATCTTATCACCAGGCTTCAGTGGGAAGTTCTTTAGCCCACGGGCTATTCCCGCAGCAGCCTTGCTCCTGAATGGGTTCCAAACTCGGTACTCGATTAGCCTGCGTTTAGGTGTCCTGGCTTTTATCAGCTCCTCCCCGTAAACCCGCAAGCCAGGCACAAGGTTCTCAGTAAGGATTTTGCCACCCTTCATCCAGACGCCGGGAAATTTCTCTCTCATGATGGATATATCGAGGGCTGATTTATAGGCTTATGAGGGTTATTTTTTCTGAAAAGCCTTCTTCCTCTTTTGACGTATTAATCGTCTAAAATCGATGCAATGCGAACTCTATATCCAACCACGGAAATCCTTTTTAATACACTATCCAATACACAAGCAATGAATTCACAGCCTTGCTCACGGACGAAGGAAAGCAGAGAGACAGGTGGACTTGATGCAAATGGCGATATGTCAGATTTGCAAGTATCCGGTGTGGAGCTTCATTTGTCCAGACTGCATTGCGAAGGAGATTGGCAGATGGCTTCCGAGAGGCCTTTCTAGTGAGTTTCGTGGATTCAGCCGCTCTTTGCTCAGGCATTTCGAATCCTTTGAGAGCAGCCTCACTAAAGTAAGATGCCTGAAATGCCGCAGCCTGAAAGAAGCTGATTTGTGTTCTTTCTGCTACATTGCTGAGATATTTTCATGGCTGCAGGCAAAGAACAGGGAGCTTGCAAAGACCGTATTCATGGCCCTGCCGGTTGACGTTGGGTCAGGCATTTCAACCAAAGCAAATGGCACGAGAGCCATAACAGCCATTTCTTTTGAGGAATCATTGACAGATGAAGGCATCTGCGAGGAATGCGAGGAATTCTCTGAGCGAACATCCATGATAAACGGAAGATGGGTATGCGAGGCGTGCAAGGATTATGAATAGAGGCATTCTCCGGACTGGAGGTTTTGAAAGATGACAGGCTAAACTTCCTCGTCTCCCAGCCTGGCTGTTATCTGCTTCATCTTACCCTTGTATATCCTCAGCCTTCTCATCGATTCTATAAGCTCCACGAAGCCAACGACAACGACACCTGCCCCGATTATGAAGGAAACGCTTGGATTAACGCTGAAGCTTTGAGACAGTATCGGCCCTATGGCGACCACAGTGAAACCCACTGTGATGGAGGTGAGCCCGGTCCTCATGAATGAAAGTATGGTGCGCTCCTTTGCGAGGAGGGTCTGCTCTTTCAGAAAAAGCGTCCTTTCCTCCTCACTGCTTAACTTGTGCCTATAAACTTTTGCGTGTCTGGATTTATTCCTTTGCCGCTTCTTCCTTTTTCCTTTGGTAGGCATTGCTCCTCACTGAGAATATATTGTTAACAGCTGCTTTTATTGTTGCCAAACTGGCAGAGTGATTTAAATCATGAACAGGAAAAAGATAGATATGCACTATTTGCGCCTTGCCAAGGCTTATGAGGAGCTGGAGAAGACATCCGCCAAGCTGAAGAAGAGCTCCATAATAGCCACGCTCCTCAAGGACACCGAACCGGCTGAGATGGAAAAGATTGTGCTGCTTCTCCAGGGGAGGGTGTTCCCTGCGTGGAGCGAGAAGGAGCTGGGAATTGCCAACCAGCTTATGATCAAGGCCATTTCCAATACAACAGGCTTTGCCATAGGAAAGGTTGAGGAGATGTTCAAAAGGACAGGAGACCTTGGCCTTGTAGTGGAAGAGCTGATGAGCAAGAAGAAGCAGTCCACTTTGTTCCGGAAGCGCCTCACTCTGGAAAAGGTCTTCGAGAACCTGCAGAAGATAGCGGATGTCGAGGGCAAGGGGTCCCAGGACAGGAAATTCCAGCTGGTATCTGAGATAATAGGCTGCGCAGAGGCCATGGAAGCCAAGTACATTATTAGGACGGTTCTTGGGGAGCTTAGGATAGGCGTGGCTGAAGGGATAGTAAGGGATGCGATAGCAGAGGCTTTCTTCCATGATGAGCAAAGGAAGGAGGCCACGAACGCGATCGAATGGGCCTGGTTCCTCACGGGGGATTATGGCGAAGTGGCAAGGATGGCGAAAGAGAAAGGCATGAGCGGACTGAAGAGCGTGAAGCTGGAGATAGGTAAGCCCATACAGGTCCTGCTTGCGGAGAAATCACCTTCCCTTAAGGAAGCCCTGGAGAGCTTTGAGGAATGCGCGATTGAGATAAAATACGACGGCGCCAGGGTCCAGATTCACAGGAAGGGAGAGAAGATATGGCTTTACACAAGGCGGCTCGAGAACATAACAAGGCAGTTCCCGGACCTTGTTGACATGGTCAGGAAGCACGTCAGGGGAGACGATTTCATCATAGAGGGCGAGATACTTGCCATCGATCCGAAGTCACAAAAGCCAATGCCTTTCCAGATGCTCTCCCAGAGGATTCACAGGAAGTATGACATTGAGGAAATTGCCAGGCAAATCCCAATACAGGTAAATCTGTTCGATGCGGTCTGCCATAATGGCAAGACGCTTTTCAATGCACCCTTCAGACAGCGAAGGAAGGTCCTGGAGTCGGCCATAGCTGCTCTTCCAGGGAAATTCCAGCTGGCTGAAGAGCTTGTGACAAAGGACCTTGAGAAGGCAGAAAGGTTCTACAGGAAAGCCCTGGAGGAGAACCAGGAAGGCGTGATGGTGAAGAACCTCCAGGCATTGTATCAGCCTGGGAGGAGAGTGGCAGGAGGATGGCTGAAGGTGAAGCCAACGATGGAGAACCTTGACCTGGCAATCGTAGGCGCAGGCTGGGGAACAGGCAAGCGAGCAGGCTGGATGGGAACCTTCGTCCTTGGAGTAAGAGATGAGAAGACAGGGAGCTTCCTGGAGTGTGGTATGATGGGCACAGGATTACGGGAAAAGGAGCAGGAGGCTCAGGAAAAAGAAGTGAATGTGAAGGAAGGCGTGACCTTTCAAAATCTTACTAAGATGCTAAAGCCCTACATAGAGAGCGACAAAGGAGGCTCCATCAAGATAAAGCCGAAAGTGGTAGTTGAAGTGGCATATGAGGAGATTCAGAAGAGCCCCAATTACGAATCAGGATACGCACTAAGGTTTCCTCGCATAATCAGAATCCGCTTTGACAAAGGCCCTGAGCAGGCTGACACCCTGGATAGGTTGAAGAGGCTTTATGGGCAGCAGGGAAAATAATTTTTTCACCACTTTAGGATAACAACACATTTAAATATCTTTCTGTGAGTATATAGACTACTTATAAAGCTATAATCCAATTCCCGAGTGCAAGATGTCATCAAAGAGTGGAAAACACCAGGAATTGCAATTTGTCACTGTACGATAGCTTTTTAAATAAAAGAGGAATTATAAAAATACGAAAGTGGTTTCATGGTAGGAACAACGGAAGTGCTGGATTCGCTCAGGAGCATAGGCCTGAACTTATACGAAAGGAAGATTTTTGTCGCGCTCTTAGCCAAAGGAGTTGCCACAGCAGCCGAGGTCTCTGAGATCGCCAGCGTTCCAAGATCGCGTTCTTATGATGTTCTTGAGTCCCTTGTCGATAAAGGGTTTGTCGTCTTCCAGCCATCCAAGCCGATAAAGTATATGGCTCTTGCTCCAAAGGATGCTCTGGAGAGGATGCAGGAGAATGTGAAGAGGAAGCACGAGGAGATACTGGAGAGGATAGAGAAGCTTAAGAGCTCAAGCGCAGTGAAGGAGATGGAAAAGATCTATAAGGACGGCCTGAACCTTGTGGAGCCCGCAGACATGGTCGGGACCCTCAAAGGGAGATTCATTATAGACAGGCAGCTTCAGTCCATCTTCAAGACCGCAAAGAAGAGCATCAACATTGTCACTACCGAGCAGGGCTTTGATGTGCTTTACAACAGGCATTACAGGATACTTAAGAAGATAGGCAAGAGCGGGATTAAGCTCAGGATAGCTGCCCCCCTAAGCAACATTGAGGCCGCCAAGGCCTTCTCAGAGATAGCCGAGCTGAAGAACATCAAGCAGCCCTCTGGAAGGATATTCAACGTCGATGATGAGCATGTCCTCATGGCCCTGACAGATGACAAGAAAGTCCATGAGACCCAGGACACTGTCTTCTGGGCGAACTCCCCACATGTTGTTTCCAGTGTGGTGCAGCCCCTTTTCAAGCAGATATGGGACAGCGGGTCTGCGTTCAAGAAGGCGAATTGAGAGAGGAGTTGAGAATGACAATATCCAGAAGAGAACTACAAACAGATATTGCTTCTTATACGGCTCCAAACGCCGTTGATGAAAAACTGATTTCTATAGGAGCAGACCCAAAAATAGCTAGGACCTACTTTGAAGTATCTGATAAACCCGGTCCAGGGTTCTACGCTATAACAAAAAGGGTAACTGAAAAAATCGGAAAAGTAACCCCTGAACGACTTTTAGAAATCATCAGAAACGGAGATCAGACAATCGAAAAGAAAGAGACGGATAAGGGTGTGGTAATCTTCGATTTGCTTGACAACTCTCCTTTCTATGGAGCAACGCTGGAAAAAGATATGGACAATCTTCTTTATGGCACAGGAAGAGATGACCCCTTCAAGTCTTCTCACATGACCGAACATCTTATAGAAAATGACGCAGAGAGATATCCCCGCTAGTACAGAAACCTGAGCCCTGATTTCTCCCTCGCCTCGAGCTCTTCCCATCGCTTGTCTGTTAGCTGCTGTATCTCCTTGATGCTCTCGGGTGTGAGGTGCTTGAACCTGCCCTGCCCGGAAAGATAATCAGAGACAGGCTTCCTCTGGGGCCTCCTGCTGATTTTGAGCATGCCGTCCTCTATCTCATAAAGCGCCCACATCCCCGTATCCACAGCAAGCCTTGCCATCTTGACCGAGTCCGACTCAGGGAATTTCCAGCCAGGCGGGCACGGGCAGTGTATGTGCACAAAGGAAGGCTGCTTTTCAAAGGCCTTCTTCACCTTCTGGGCAAGATCGGCTGGATAGGCTATGGATGCTGTGGCAGCGTAGGGTATCCTGTGGGCGGCAAGGATCTCAAGGAGAGGCTTCTTGTTCTGGAGCTTTCCCTGGGACTTCTTACCTATGGGCGATGTGGTTGTCCATGCAAAATGAGGGGTCGCCCCCGACCGTTGGACGCCCGTGTTTGCATAAGCCTCATTGTCAACGCACACATGAGTGACCTTCTGGCCGCGCTCCATCGTACCTGAGATGGCCTGCAGCCCTATGTCAAAGGTACCACCATCCCCTGCAATGGACAGCACCTTCCAAGGCTTGTTAAGCTTCCTTATTGCAGCCTCAATCCCGCTTGCCACAGAAGAGGACGTCTCGAAGGCAGCGTGTATCCAGGGAACGTTCCAGGATGTCTGGGGATAGGCAGAGGTCGTGACCTCAAGGCATGAGGTGGCATTGGACACAATCAGCTCTTTGGGGCAGCCCTTTGAAAGCTGCCTTATCGCAATGGCCACGCCGCAGCCTGCACAAGTGGTATGCCCGGGAGCTATCAAATCAGCCATCCATTCCACCTCAAAGCGTCAGTTCCTATTAAACAATGGTTTGGGCTTTCATTATATTTAAGCGAAGGCCAAATATATCCCTGATTGACGTAAAGCCCGGCGATAATCAGGCCTGGCATCGAGCAAATCAAACTAAAGAAAATATATTCAAGAGCCGCCTGAAAGGCCTATTAGGAATCACTTCTTTTTCCTTGCAGGCTTCTCTTCTTTCTTGGCCTTTTCCTCTTCCTTCTTGAGTTCCTTTTCAGCCTTCATCTCATCCACTTCAAGCCAGACAACGAACAGCCCGAGCAGGATGAAGAATGCTGGAAGCACTCCTGTGACGACAATCACGAGGTTATCGAACCAGTTGATTCCAAAGATGCCGGCAACCCCCAGGATGGGATAGACTGAATCCAGCAGAACTGCAAGGCCGATAACTATCAGAAGAAGCCCGACCAAAAGCTTTATTGCTGCATTCATATTTTCATCACTTATATCTTATGACGTTCCATTTATATATCTATTATAATATTTATTGCATATCTGGAGTGAAGGCGAATCCGCTTTAAGCAGATTCGATTCGCCTTCTTTCTAGTAATCTAATCGCAGCAAAGGTTAAATAACTTGATTGTAAACAAAAGGTGAATTGAAGGCGTCAGAAAGAAAGAAGTTGACTCTTGTCAACTTCCAGTGATTGTCGCCTTCATTCAAAGGTTCGAAGTGAATTTCATGGAGAGCGCCTACAGGCATATGGAGAAGCACTGGAAGAATCCCAAGGGCATGGAGAGCTGGAAGAATATGCTCATCCATTTCAGGAAGGAACCCAGCACACACAGGGCAGAGAGGCCTACGAGGCCTGGAAGGGCAAGGGAGCTTGGGTACAAGGCCAAGCAGGGATTCATAATCGTTAGGGTGAAGGTCCCAAGAGGAAGGATAAAGATGCCCAAGCCTGCAGGAGGCAGGAGGCCAAAAGCCGCAGGAAGGTTCTATCCCCTCAGCAAGTCCTGGCAGTCCGTGGGGGAGGAAAGGGCGCAGAGGAAGTACCCGAACATGAGGGTGCTCAACTCTTACTGGGTTGGAGAGGATGGGAAGAACAAATGGTATGAGTGCATATTGGTGGACCCTAGCCACCCTTCTGTCATGAACGACAAGAACGTCAAGTGGATTGTCTCCTCGAAGCAGAAGGGCCGGCCGAATAGGGGGCTCACTTCAGCTGGAAAGAAAGGCCGCGGCCTGAGGCACAGAGGCAAAAGGCTGAAGGCCTGAAAAAGCCGGCACGCTTAAATCGCTTTCGCCCAATTATTTCTCATGGCCAAGGGATTCAAGCTTAACTACATACGAGAAAGGGATATTGGCGGCCCGGTCTTGAAAACCCCGTTTGTTGCAGTATGGCTTCCAGGGCAGCGCCTGCTGGTCGAGTATGATGCTGACAATATTCTGCTCAACTACACTCACCTTGCACATATCATAAAAGTGGTCTCGGGCGAGAAGGTCGCCATGAGGGAATATAATCGATTGCTGCAGGAACTTAAACCGAGACAAGAGAGCATTAAGGTCTCACCTGAATTCCTAAAGTGGGCAAGGGCTGTCTACACATCGAGGAAGCCGCCTGAGGAAGCAGTCGAGATTCTGGGCATGAGCAGAAATCTAGACGATGAGTGATATCCCGTATTCTGGACGAAGCACATTGCCAGCCAGCGCTTAGGGTTCAGAAATTTAAGCTTGTCATAACAAATATCATAAGATACCCATGGCTTTACAGAATATCTTCCCCCCGATGATCCTTGGACTGGACAAGATAGGAGTCTACTTGTACCTTTTCCCCTTCCTGCTCACACTTGCCATAACTTATGGAGTTCTTTCATACTCAATGGAGAAGCAGCTCCCGAAGTCAGCCAGGGCCGTGATATCCATCGTGATGGCCTTCTTCGTCATGCTGTTCTCTTACTTCAACCCTGGCATAGTGATATTCTTCGCGAACGCCTTCGGCTTCACCCTTATAGTGGGCTCAGGCCTGCTTGGCATCATGATACTGCTCGGCCTCATTGGCATCAGGTTCGAGGACCTGACAAAGAACGAGAAGGCCAAGTGGGTGTTCACAGCATCGATAATACTCATTGGCATAATAATTTTCACTGCATCAGCGGGCGCTGCCATATTCGGCACGGATTTCCTGGCGGCAAGCGAAGTCTGGGCGATAGCCGCCATGCTTGCCATACTCGGCTTTTCAGTTTGGTTCGTCACTCAAAGCAAATAGGCACTGGATAAGAGCAAATTTATATACTTTCAAGGACAATAAAGTAGTATGGCATTGTTCGACAACCTTATTATAAGCATGCAGAACCTGGGCATGTTCCAGTACCTTTTCCCGTTCCTTCTTGCGCTTGCAGTATTCTATGGGATTTTGGAATTTGCATTGAAGGACAGGATGAAGAAAGGTCCAGTGGGCCTCATATCAATTGTCCTGGCATTCTTCGTGATGTTTTACGCGAACACAAATCCCATGATAGTCGGGTTCTTTGCCGCACTGGGCGGGACCACACTCATAGTCGCTTGCGGCATACTGGTTATAATGATATTCCTCGGACTGGCTGGTTTCCAACTCAGCGAGGTTTTCAAGAAGGGCTACATGATGTGGTTCTTCGTATTCGTGATAATACTCATAGGCCTCATAGTGTTCTACGGAGCAGGCGGCGGGAACTTCTTCAATGTTCCAAGCTTCTTCGTGAGCTCTGACTTCACAGCGGTCATACTAGTAATCATCATAATAGCCCTTGCCATGTGGTTCATGACGCATGAGGGTGAGAAGTCCGCACCAGCGCCTGCAGGCGGCGGCAAAACCGGTTAGGTTAATTTTCAATCAAATTCTAGAAAGGAACGCTAATCTCTATTCCTGAAGCCTTACCTCTTTTCCTTCAGGCTCTTTATGGTTTCTGAAAGGCTTCTAAGCGTCTGCATCATCGGGTTGAGGCTGTCCTTCATGGCGCGCTCCACGGATTCCATCCTGGAGCCTATCTCGTCTATAGACTGCTTGTAGCCGTCTATCTTACCTTCTATCTCCATCAGGTCGCTCTTCTTGTCGCCCTGCATCTGGCCTATCCTCTGCTCGAGGGCTGCTATCCTGTCGTTGAGCTGCTGGAACCTGCCGTTCATGCCCTCGATCCTCTTGGTGAAGTCATCCCACTTCTCTTCCACTACGCTTTCCGTGAGCTCCTCTAGGGCGCGCCTCTTTTCTGTCCTTATATCATCCCTTGCCTTTGGCGCAATCCTGGGTATTGGCATTGCCATATCTTCCTCATCCTCAGGCATATCCTCCTCCGGCATAGCAGGGATATCGAAGCTCCTCTCTCTCGGAGGCCTGGCAGATGGCATGTCAAGGTCGTCATCCTTGTCATCCAAATCGGGCAGCTCCGGAAGGCCTATGTCCTTGTTTGCATTCTTGAATTCCTCAAAATCAACAGGCGGCTCTAGGTTTCTTGGGCGAGGGGCTTGCGGATATGATGGAGGCCCTGGAAAGCCAGGCTCCTCCTCATAAGCAGGCTGGGAGTATGGTCTTGGCGCCGGAGGCCTTCTTGGCTGCGGGCCGTATTCCATAGAAGGTGCTGGAGCATAACTCTGCTCCTGCCTGGGTGGCTGCATCCTCGGAGGCGCTCCTGTAGCCATGCCTCTGAGAGCCTCTTTCATCGCATTGTCTACCTGGATCGGAGTGTAGCCTTCCTGTCGTAAGATCTGTATTATCTCAGGCTCCGAAAGGCCTTGCGAAGAAAGCATCATGACCCTTTCGGTTGGAGAATGCATAGATGCAGGCGATTTTTTTCCGAAGGATAAGAGTTTCATTCAATCACATGATTGCCGAATGCGGCAGAGCCGCGGGCATATATATCTATTTTAAATCCCTACTATTTATTGTTTACACGCGTAGTGTGGCTGTAGTTGCCGTTGCAGTGGGTTCACTGCTTTTTTGGCTTCCGGATGACGTTATTGCCAAGTATCTTTTCAAGCTCCTCCTTGGTGACGAATGAGGATTTGAGGGGATTGTAAATCTCAATTAGTGTTTCAAGCTCTTTAAGCCTCGTCTCAGTCACGAGCTTCTTCATGTGGCCTATGACCTCCTTGAGCGTGGAGTCTGATTTTGAGATGCCCGCTTCCAATACTGATATCTTGGAGCTCAGCTCCGTGAGAAGCCTCTGTACATCCCGCCTCTGCTGCAGCACTGACTGCTCCAGAGCCTCCACCCTTGATGTAAGGGACTCGGAAGACTGCTCAATGATCCTAAGCCTCTGGGTATCGCTGTTCACCCTTTCTATGAGCTCATTTAATATCGTGCGTGCGGTCCTGGGCTGCCTTTTTGGCGATGTCATACTGTCACTCCTGATACTGGAACTACGTATATTATATTAGTCTGCCCGGATAATAAATATTCAGCAAGTTTTGTCTCTGACGGGTGGCGGAAAGGCGCCAAGAGTCGCCTTCTAACCGAAATCCGCTTTAAGGTGAAAACGAAGAGAGAAGGCGCCAATAGGCGCCTTCAGGTGAACATGGTGGCTGTCTGCGATTACGAATACGATGAAGAGCGGATGAGGCTAAGGATAAACTGCACTGGCTGCATCTACGGAGCCTCCATAGAGGATTTTGATGAATGCATGGCCAGGACTATTGACAAGATTCTTGAGGTCAAGAAGGTCACAAGCATAGTCTTGGCAAAGAACAGGGAATACGAATACGACTATGAGCAGACAAAGATACTTGTGGAGATAGCAAAGGTGATCGAGGATGTGATAAGGAGCAAGCTCATCTCCAAGAGGAACGTGGAGCCCGTGGGGTGCGAGAAGTGCTATCCTGGAAGGATGGCTAAGGTCCAGGACATAGTGATAAACCAGCTGAGGAGGGACCCTGTTGGCGCATATGCTGAGCTTATCCGGGAGATTAGGTCAGTGACAATCAAGCTCAAGAGGCCTGAGAGCAAGAAATGCAGCGAATGCCTTACCCTTTTCAGGGACAGAGTGCTGGAGGTGCTGAAAGCCAGGATGGAAAAGACCCAGATGATAATGCTGGCCAAGCCTCACATAGCGGGATACCATATTGGCGACAGGGCCATATACAGGCAGATATTCAGCCCCAGCGTGCGGCCGAACTTCATGCTCACAAGATACATGATCACTCCCCCGGAAGGCAGCAGGTCTGTTGACAGGTACAAGGTAGGGGACGTGCAGGTCGAGATATTCAAGATATCCGGTCACACAGGCTATTTCTATTACACAATGCCTCCTGAGTTCAGGCTGAGCGAGGAGAAGTATTCAGTGCTCGATGCGGCAAGGGCTTACATGGCATCGCACAGGCCCAAGAACGTTGAGTTCGTGAAGTCCAAGAACGTCAGGGACATCTTCTACAGCATTGGCAAGGACATGATTAGGGAGATGGCCGACAGCATGGGAGTCTCACTGACCTTGGCTGACCTGGAGCAGATATCCACCATTCTCACAAGATACACCGCAGGTTTGGGCGTGCTCGAGGTTCTCCTGGCGGACGAGAAGATACAGGACATTTACATCAATTCCCCTGTGGAGAACCAGCCGGTCATGATATACCACCAGGACTGGGAGGAGTGCAAGACCAACCTCATACCCAGCATGGAGGATGCCGAATCATGGGCGACCCGCCTGAGGATACAGTCAGGAAGGCCTCTGGATGAGGCCAACCCCGTGCTGGACACGGACGTGAAAGTCCCTGGAGGGGACGCGAGGTTCTGCGTGATAACAAGGACGCTCTCCCCCCACGGGATGGGCTTTGCGATAAGGCGGCACAGGGACAAGCCATGGACCCTTCCGCTTTTCATAAAGACCAAGATGATTAGCCCTCTTGGCGCAGGGCTGCTCTCTTTCCTGATAGACGGGGCAGTTAGCATACTGGTCGCAGGCGGCAGGGGAGCAGGCAAGACCTCTGTGCTGGGTTCCATTATGCTGGAGATACTCCCAAAGACCAGAATTGTAACTATTGAAGACACCCTCGAGCTCCCTGTGGAGCAGCTGAGGGAGCTGCATTACAATATCGAGCGCCTCAAATCCAGGTCAGTGATAACCAGAGTGGAGACTGAGATGCCTGCGGACGAGGCATTAAGGACTGCGCTCAGGCTGGGGGATTCCGCGCTTGTGATAGGCGAGGTCAGGTCCACAGAAGCAAAGGCGCTTTATGAGGCCATGCGCATAGGCGCGCTCTCGAACGTTGTAGCAGGTACGATACACGGAGAATCAGCTTATGGTGTGTATGACAGGGTAGTGAATGACCTTGGGGTCCCGCCCACATCCTTCAAGGCAACAGACATCATACCCATCTGCAAATCCCTCCGGTCAGCGGACGGCATGCATAGGTTCAGGCGCATGACAGAGATAACTGAGATACGCAAGGAATGGGACAAGAACCCTGCGAAGGAAGGAGGGTTCGTGAACCTAATGGCCTACTCAAGCAAGGAAGACACTCTCAAGCCTACGGAAACACTCCTTAACGGGGAGTCAGAGATCCTGAACAGGATAGCCTCTTATGTTAAGGACTGGAGCGGCAACTGGAACGCTGTCTGGGACAACATACAGCTCAGGGCAAAGATAAAACAGACACTGGTTGATTTCGCGGAAAAGACAAAGAATCCCAACCTTCTTGAGGCTGAATGGGTCGTGCGCTCAAATCACAAATTCCATCTGCTGCAGGAGGAGCTGAGAACGGAGACAGGGGCTGCTGAAGTGGATGAGGTCTACAACGAGTGGCTCAAGTGGCTGAAGGACAGCCTTGCTAAAGCCAAGAAATACTAAACTAACCTGAAAACATAGATGTACTCGTTGTCATACACCTTCTGGAACCTGTCAAGGCAGGTCATGTTCTGTTGCCTGATAAACCAGTCCTCCAGGTAGGCGTATTGAATATCATATCCTTCAGGGACCTTGCAGGTCCTATAAAATTCCTTGAGCTCAGCCATCCTCTGGTCTGCATCAGGAGCATATTCCGCATAGCCATCCACGAAGCTCCTCCTGTAAGCGATTCCTGTTATCCAGTGGCCGTGGGACCAGTCAGAGATGATTGTGCCGTTCTCAGGGGTGTTGCCTTTGATCCACAGAAGGGTTTCAGTCTGGCTTTTTGTGGGCCAGGATGTTCCAAATGAAAAGGCTGCCAGGGAGCCTATAACAAGAGAGTATGCAAGGAAGGCCAGAAGCAGGAGCTTGCTGTATTTTTTGGGCATATGTGAAAGCTGGTAAGCCCCCAAAGCAGCAAGCATCGCCGCAGGGAAAACAAGATACATGAGGAGCCTTGTGGAGATGAGAGCCAGCAAGAGAGATATTAAAAACCATTTCCTGAGGAAGGAGTTCCCGGACTTCCAGAGGCCAAAGAAAGACAAGATGATTACCCCAAGCGCAAGGTTGTCATAGGTCGGGTTTCCATCCTTAAAGGACGTTTCCCAGGCAAAGAACGGGAGGTTGAAGGACTCTAGGCCGTAGTTCCTTGCTGCATAATCCGCGTGCAGGGCATTCTGCTGCGGTATGCCGTATGCAAGATAGAAAGGTACGTAAAAGAATCCGGAGAACAGGAGCGCTAGGCCCACAAACCTGAGGTTCTTTAGGTATTTTTTATCCGCGATTAGCGAAAGGAATGAGAATATCAAGCCGGTCTCGGGATGGAAGACAAGAGAGAAGGCCAGCGGGATGGACACCCACCACCAGGGCTTCTTCTTCAGCACAAGATAGATTGCCAGCAGGCCCAGGACTATTGGCGGGGAGCGCGTGGAAAGGTGTGAGAACAAATAAATAAACGTGGGAGAGGAGAGCAGGAAAACAAGAAAGGCCTTTTTCTTCCCAATCAAGTCTTTTGCGATTGCAAAGCATAATACAGCCACAGCGCCTCCAAGAATCCCCATCATCACGAAGCCGCCCAGCTCCAGGCCGAATGGGACGGCGAAGCCTGCCAGCATGAAAGAGAAGAATGGCGGGTATGTGTAAGGCCTGCCTCCAAAGCTGAGCGGGTCATACCATGAGAAATCTCCGGATAGGATGTATCCCGCAATCCTCTGGTGATAGTATGTTGGGAACCCTATTATCCCGGGAATCCCAAGCGCAGCCCTTATGATTACTGGGGATAGCGATATCAGAAAGCCAATAGCGAACAAGGCGACGAACTGTTTCAGCTTCATCCAAACCCCTTCTATTAGAAATTAAAGGCTTTGGGTCTTAACTCGTCCATCCAATAGAAAAGTGATAAGATGAATGTTTCTGTTATAGTCCCCGCAAAGGACGAGGAGAAGAATATAGGTAAAGTGATTGAGGGGATTAAAGCCAGCTGCAAGGATTGCGAGTTAATTGTAGTTGATGACGGCTCAGAAGACAGGACATCAGAGGTGGCGGAGTCCTTGGGATGCAGGGTCTTAAGGCTTGAGGAAAACCATGGCAAGGGGTTTGCTTGCAGGTTGGGCGCAGAAAACGCCTCATCACAGAAAATCGTTTTCATTGACGCTGACGGTCAGTTCTATTCAGAGGAGATACCCAAGCTGGCAGAAAAGCTCAATGAATGCGATATCGCAATCGGCTCAAGGGACTGGGAAGCAGTTCCCATTCAAAGGAGGCTTTCAAACCGTTTCTCCCGCTTCCTTGTGAACTCTGCCACAAAATCCAGATACAGAGATGTGCTGTGCGGGTTCAGGGCTGTGAGGAGAGACTCCTTCATCAAGCTAGGATTGGGAAAAAACAGGTATGAGTTCGAGGTTGAGATGCTCATAAAGGCGCACAAAAAAGGCCTCCGTGTGTGCGAGGTTCCAGTAAGAGTGAGGTATCTGGACTATCCTGGAATGCCGATATCACAAAGCATTAAACTCGCTTTATTTATTATAACGCAAAGGTTAAGCTTTGAAAAGAAGGTGGTTTCACCACCTTCAAATAAGTGATGCTATGAACGAATGGGTGGTCCTCCTTTCAGTTGTCCCGGCCATAGAAGCCATGTGGGCGAGCTCATATTTCTTTTTCTCCAACCAGCTGGCTTACGTCCCGCTATGCATTATTCTCAACTTCCTGGGTGTTGTAGCTTTCCTGAAGATTCTGGACAAAGGAATGCTTCCCTCCAGGATCGAGCGGTTTCTGGAGAAGACGGCAGGGAAGGCCATGAAGAAGGCGGAAGGCTGGTTCCAGAAATACGGCAATTTCACCTTGCTGGTGCTCATTGCCCTTCCATTCACAGGAGTGGGCTCTTATACTGGCGCATTCATAGGAAGAATATTCGAGCTGAAAGGCAGGATGTTCTACATCATGATCCTGGGTTCAATAACCCTTTCAGTGGCTTTCGGATTTTTCATTGGCACTTTTGCCGGCATTTTCTTCAGGGTTTAACTTCGCTGTAGGATGCCTTGGGTGTTTTGTAGAACTGCTGGTCCACTCCAAGAAGCGCCTTGAATACAGCCAGTGTGTTGGTGAACTGCACGACGAATCCTACGAGGAAAATGTAAGGCAGTATTGTCAGGTTTCTGTAGTTCTTCGTCATTATCATAGATACTGCGCACTCGAATATGTAGCCGCAGGTTAGAATCATCAGCCCTATTCCCTCCCATGAAAACATGTCAGACATGGCCAGGCCGAAGGATCTAGACAAGGCTACGCCATCAAATAGCACGCCTGTCGTGTTTGGCCCGAACCATGGAGCCATAAGAATCAGGGTCGAAAGCGTGACTCCCAGGATAAAAGGGAAGACCATGAAGCCGGTGACTATGAAAACCATGTCTATCTTTTGCGTGCGCGTGAGCGTCTTTGAGCTGATTATGCCGCCCAGGTAATCCTTCATAACCTTCGTGGTCCCGTATGCCCATCTTGACTGTTGCTTGACAAAGGCCTTGAGCGTCTCAGGGACCTCACCCTTGACTTTCACGTAGGGGAGGTAGGCCTGCCTGTATCCCTTCTTCAGAATCCTTATGGTCAGGTCTATGTCCTCGCCAATGTTCTTCTCGTTCCATCCTCCTGCCTCCAGCAGAACATCCTTCCTCACAGCCCCTCCGGTGCCGCAAAATATGGAGGTCCCGAGCTTCTCCTTTATGGGCATAGAGCACTGGTGGAACGCGCTGTAGGAAGTCATAGCCAGCCTTGATATCCTGTTGGCCGCCGGGTTAAGATAGTCCCATCTTGTCTGGACGAAAGCGATGTTGCTTTCCTGCAGAAAGGGTTGCACGGTCTTCCTGAGAAAGTCCTTTCCAGGCCTGTAATCCGAATCGAAGATGGCAATCAAGTCCCCGTTTGATATCCTGGTCGCGTCATTGAGGGCACCTGCCTTGAAACCTCTCCTGGAATCCCTTCTTAAAATCCGGAAGCTGATATTCTTGCCTGAAGGCGACTCATGTCGCCTTCCTTCAGTTTTCAAGTCTTTGAGCATCTTTGTCGTCTTGCCATCTGTGCTGTCGTCTATCACTATGATCTCGTACTTGTCCTTGGGGTAATCGAATTTCAGGCAGGTCTTGACGCACTCCACAACCACAGGATCGTTATATACAGGTATCTGCACGGTAACCTTTGGGAGAGGTTTTGCAGACACCGTCCATCGCGGCTTGTACTTGTAGAATATGCTGGAAAAACCAAGCGCATAGAATTTGAGGGAGTAGATAATCAGGGGTATCATGCATGCGTAGAAAAGCATCTTCCCGAAGAACAGCCAGTCCATAATCTCTTTCCTCAGACTTGTATCGAACGAATCCACTTATTGGTAATATATTAATAAAGGATTTATAATATAACCGATTTGCTATGAGAAAGACCTTCCCTTTCCTTATTGTACTGTTTTTCGTAGTGTTTATCTCAGGGTTTCTGATAGGCTATTTCGCTGAGAGGACGGGTATGGTCTACGCGCAGAGCGAGATTGATCGACTTCGCAATCAAGTGGATAACATGCAGCTACAGGAGATGTTTATAACAGGGGAAAAGGTGGACTGCAAGCTAATGTACTCAACAATGGGTAAGGTTTCCTGGGACCTGTATGATTTGGTTGACCGGATCAAGGTCACAAGACCCGAAACAGAGGAGTTTTATGGGCTCAAAAGAGAGGCCGACCTTATGTCGCTAAGGACTTGGATAATCGCAAGGAACATACAGCAGCAGTGCAAAAGCGACATCGTGCCAGTGCTTTTTATCTATTCTGGATATTGCCCCGAATGTAACAGCCAGGACGCTATTCTCAAAACGGTAAAACAAAACCATCCGGAAGTTATGGTTTATGCAATCGATTTTGACATGAAAGAGGATGCAACAAATCTTGTAAAGGCAGCCTACAGCATAACCTCCACACCCTCTATGATAATAAACCACACTCTTTACGGAAAGCTTTCCAAAGAAGAGATGGAAGAAATTATTTGCCAGACCATCAATTGCGGATCTTCTCAAGTATAGTTATTTCTATTCCGATGTCCTTGAAAAGCCTCCTGCTCTGGGCCGTGTAGTTCCCGTTTTCAAGCACTATAGGTATGTAATCCAGCTTCCATTTATTGTAAACTAGGAAGTCTTCGGTATTGTAAAATCTTGATTCGTTAAGGGTTTCTATGAGGATTATTGTGTCAAAATCATGTTTTCCAATATAATTATTGATGCGTTCCGGGCTCACCCTGTCTGGCACACCAAGACGCCCTTTTATTAGACGGTAATACTCTTCGAATTCCCAGATAGCATAAGTGCTTGCTCTTACCGCCTTTATGCTGGTCGCATTGCTGAGATGCCAGCTTATTAGCCCGGGGCTGATTTCATTAATTTCCCCCAAAACGAATATGTTGTATGAATTTCGCGTGCTGTTTTTTATGAAATCAAGGGGTTCTGTAACTGAAAAATCATAGCCAACAAGCCTGAAACTGCTGGAAGCATAGAAGGAGAAAACCGCCATGCATACGCCCAGAAGAAGATAAAATGCAAAGCGCTTTCTCTTGTGACTGATTTTTCCATAAAGAGTGGTGAGGTGGAATGCTGCCATGGAAAAAAGAGGTGGATACAGGTACAGGATGTATCGCATCTTCTTGTTCTGATGGAAGAAATTCAGAAGGATTGCAAGAACCGCCACTATGAAAAGGAACCTTATCTTGTCATTCTTCAGCTGCTTGGATGATAGCATAAAGGCCGCCGCATAAAGGACAACCATGAGTCCTGAATACAGAATTATTTGAGTTGGGTAGTACAGTATGCCTTCAATGGAGAATGGCGGGGGGCCTTCTGACCGGTTCGCAAGGAAGCCGAGGAAAATCAAAAGCCTATCGGTCGGCAAAATCCAGAGAAGGATAATCAGTGCGACGGGGGCAACAATTCTTATGAAGTCCCTGTTTCTGAAAAGAGAGGCAAACCGGAATTTTTCATGAATGAAATAATAGATGGCAATGGATGCAATCAGAACAATCCCGAAATTGGTCTTGGAGAAGAAAGTCAGGATAGCAAAGACGAGCACAGCCCACCAGAGCTTGTTGTCCTTGAGGAACCTAAGGAAAAACAGAAGTGAAAGAGTGAAGAAGAGCAATGCGAGCATTTCAAGCATGATTTCCGACGCAGAGAGGTAGAGCGACCCTGTTATCAGGGCAAACACAGAGCAAAGGACGCCAGAAATCTGCTTGTTTTTATTGACAATTTCCCTACCCAGGAAATACATGGATAAGGAGAAAAGGAAATAGAGCAAGATGCTGAGCGTCCTTCCCATGAGTATGTCAGGGCCGAAGAACATGAAGAACAGGGAAAGCAAGAGCGGATGGAGGGGGGGCCAGAGAATTTGCTCGTACATATGCGCTGCAAGAGAAGCCGGATCCGATCTTTGCACATCATTGAGGAAAACGAGGCCTGTGAAAGCATGCTCCGCCTCATCCCACATCATCTGGCCTCTTGTAGTTGCATAATTGCTGAAAACAATGATGCAGACAATTGCTGAGAAGACGGCTACAAAAACCATGCCGGTCAGGCGATCATTTATCATGAATAAAGAGGGCAGACACGATTAATAAAACATATTCAGTTTGAACAAGGATTTATTCTAAGTCTATATATTGTCAAGAATGAAAGTGAGCGTTATAGTCCCTGCGCACAATGAAGCCCAGAATATAGAAAAGAGCATAAAATCCATTGAAAGGGCGCTGAAAGATTGCTGCCAGAAAAACTTCGAGATAATAGTTGCCGAAGATGGGAGCATAGACGGGACTGACAAGATTGTCAGAAGACTTATATCTGGCAACAGAAGGATAATCCTCCTTCATTCTAATCGCAGGCTTGGCAAAGGCAAAGCGATAAGCAACGGCTTTTTTGCGTCAACCGGTAAAATAATTTTCCTAATGGACGCAGACGTGCCAGCTGACTTGAAATGCCTGCCAGAGATGCTATCATCGCTGCAGAGCGCGGACATAATCCTTGGGAGCAGATTCATTAAAGGCGGGATTGCAGACAGATCCTTATCGCGACACCTATTCTCCCTGCTTTACAATTCAATGATCAAACTTCTCTTCCAAACCGGCGTGAAGGATCACCAATGCGGCGTGAAAGCATTCACAAGGGAAGTCCTGCAGGACATAATTCCATCAATGACATCTGAAGGATTTTTCTGGGACACAGAGCTAATTGTGAAGGCCAAGCGCAGAGGTTATGCCATACAAGAGCATCCCATATTCTGGAGAGAAAGGGACCAAGGAAAATCAAAGATATCTTTCAAGGATGCGTGTTCTTTGGGAAAAAGCGCATTGAAGTTCCGGTATCATGGCTCTTATGGTAAGTAAGGCAAACCAACCTTTATCTATCTGCCTTTTCCAACTATTCATAGGTGTTTCATATGGCAGGCAAACCAAACCGCGGCAAGTTCTACATAACCACGCCAATCTACTACGTGAATGACGTCCCTCACATAGGGCATGCTTACACAACAATAGTCGCGGATGTGCTGGCAAGATGGCACCGCTTGAATGGAGAGGGTGTGTTCTTCCTCACGGGCACGGACGAGAACGGGAAGAAGGTTGAGACCGCTGCGAAGAATTCGGGCAAGTCGCCAAAGGCTTTCGTGGACGGGATTGTGAAAAGATACCACGATACATGGAAGTCGCTCTCCATATCAAATGACGATTTCATCCGGACAACAGAGGAGAGGCACAAGAAAACTGTGGCTCAAATAATCCGCCTCATGGAAAAATCCGGGGACATCTATAAAGGCCAGTACGAGGGCTGGTATTGCGTGCCCGACGAGTCTTTCTGGACAGAGACCCAGCTCAAGGATGGGAAGTGCCCTGAGTGCGGAAGGAATGTGGAGATTGTGAAGGAGGAGTCCTATTTCTTTAGGTTGAGCAAATACCAGAAAGCCCTGCTGGATTTGTACAAGAAGAACCCTGATTTCATCTCCCCAAAGAACCGCAGGCAGGAAATAATTAACAGGGTACAAGCGGGCCTGAAGGACCTGAGCATAACCAGGGAGACAGTGAAATGGGGCATACCCTATCCAGGAGACAGCAAACATGTTGTTTATGTGTGGGTGGATGCTCTCACAAATTACCTCTCAGCGATAGATTACCCGCACGCCAAATTCAAGAAGCTCTGGCCCGCAGACATTCATCTCATGGCCAAGGAAATACTGTGGTTCCATTCAGTGATATGGCCTGCCATACTCATGTCATGCAAGCTTCCCTTGCCAAAGAAAGTGTTCGCGCACGGATGGCTCACGATTGACGGGGCAAAGATGAGCAAGTCAGTGGGGAATGTGGTGGACCCGCTCAAGCTCATCCAGAAGTATCCTGTGGACACTGTGAGATATTTCCTGATAAGGGAAATCCCGCTGGGAGATGACGGGGACTTTTCTGAGAAGGCTTTGGCGAGCAGGATAAATGGAGAGCTCGTTTCAGACTTGGGTAACCTGGCGAGCAGGGTGCTGACTTTGGCCGAAAAGTCTGGATTCAAGACTTTCCAGGGAAAAGATGAGCTCAGCAAGAACCTGGACTTCAAGAAAATCCAGGCCCATGTGGAGCAGATAGAACTGCACCACGCCATCCAGGAGATATTCGCTTTCATCCGCTCTGTGAACAAATACATAAATGAAAAGGAGCCTTGGAAGCTCCAAGGTAAGGAACTGGAGCATGTTCTCTATAATCTGCTGGAATCCCTGAGGGTCATCTCAATACTGGTAAGCCCGTTCATGCCCTCCACTTCGGAGAAGCTGAACTCCCAGCTGGGAGTGAAGGCCGGGACGTTCAGGGATTTGAAGTTCGGCAAGTTCCCGGGGAAACCGAAGAAGGGGGAGCATCTGTTCGAGAGGGTTTGAGCGATTACCCCAGTTTTTCCAATAATGCCTTTCCCAGTTCCTTTGTGGAAGCGGCAACAATCGGGTATTTTGCATCAAAGTCATATTTTTCTTTATCCAGCGGATTTCCATCAAG
The DNA here is from genome assembly GCA_964353635.1 of uncultured archaeon. Lineage (GTDB taxonomy): Archaea > Aenigmatarchaeota > Aenigmatarchaeia > QMZP01 > QMZP01 > JAPLVB01. The sequence continues at coordinate 48,044 of CAYGVS010000002.1, forward strand.
GTCAGCGAGGTAGCCGCCCGCTTCCTTTATCAGAAGGTATCCTGCCCCAAGCTCATGTGCCTTTTGCGAGGGATTGAGACACGCATCAAACAACCCGCTGCTTATGCCTGCAAAGTGGAATGCTGATGTGCCGAAATCCTTTACCCAGGATAGAGGATAGATTTTGAGAAATTTCGAAACATCACTGCCAGCCGAATAATGGTCTATTATCACAAGGGTTCTCCTGTCAAGGCTCTTCCTTCCGGACGTTGTGACCTCTTTTCCGTTCAGGTAGCAGCCGCCGCCTCTTGCAGCATGCCAAAGCCTTCCGGAATTGTGCTCTATGATACCGCTTACAAGCATGTTTTCAAAATCAGGCTCAGGGGAATCGAAAATGGACACAACTGTGCAGTAGGGGAGGATGCCTCTGCCCCTGTGATAATTGTCCGTTCCGTCTATGTCATCAAAGGCGATTGTATATCTGGGGTTTCTCACAAGCTCCAATCTTCCGGATTCTTCGCTGTAAAGCACAGCAGGAATCCTCTGCTCCGTGAAGAACCTTATCAGGGACTCAGAGACAGTCCGGTCTCCTGTGGTGGAGATATCTGTGACGTGCAGATCATGAACTTCAGAAACACCTTTATCACCAAGCAAGTCTAGCGTAGCATGCGCTTTGTACAAACCGTCTTTGCAGACTTGTACCAAATGTTTCATATAATCACGCATTCTCTGACCAGCTAATCCCCCAGAAGCTGCACAGGAACTTCGAACTCACTTCTCTTATATCTCTTGATGCTTTTGGTGAACTCCGCCATCTCTGCAAAGGCTGCTTTCGAACCTATCTCTTTCTTCCTTACAACGTAGAGTTCATAGGTGAGCGCAGCCTCTGTCGGGGGGCACATTTCCCTGCCATGAAGCTTTATCATTTGCTTGAGGCTTGTAGGATTCATGGACGCAGGCTCTAGCCCCCACACATCAGCTTCTTTCCGGTTCTTTTTCTTGACCATTTCATATTGGATGTCTTCAACATCTTTGTATGAAAGGTCTGTTGGTAGCCTTGCAACAAGCTCGGGACGCGAATGCCTTGATCCTGCAAATTGTGTATCTGATATAAGGGCCATCATATGCAACTTGGAAGGATCGATGTCATTTTTTGCCTTCAGCCCGGTTTCCTCGAGGATTTCCTGGAGCAAGGCTTCAGTGGAGCCTTCTCCTGGTTTCGGTCCGCCTCCAGGCGAATAGAGCATGGCCGGATATACAGGAGTTTCTATGCCCCTTCTGGTCAAAGGTATAAAGCCATCCTTTGTTTCAATGAGAACGCTTGCCCCAATTCCGGCATAAGTTAGAGGCAGACCGTTTTTTTCAAAAACATTCCCATATTCATTGTTGTAGCATGCTATCCATTCAGTATAGCTTATTGGATGGACAAGAACATCCGCTTTCTCATCAGAAACATCATAACCGGTCATTGTGACAGTCTTCCCGGCCCACATCTTCCTTTTGTCTGGTTCTCCTTTCTCGAAAAGCGAGTTCTCTCCTGTTTCCTGATCAAACATAATGGAGTATTGGCTATTGGGATTTGCGGTTTCAAGAACACGCTTCCTTTCCTCAAGCTTCTCCTTCCAGACATTTTTTCTGATACCTCGGGCTTCCTCCGGCTCAGGCACTTCCCTATCAACATAAACAAAACTGACTTTGCTTGCAGGCATTCCGATATACTCTATAGTATGCCATGTATCCGTCTTTATGTCCCTGAATTGCTTCCTATTCATGGGTTCAATATAACAGAAAGCTTTTTATTCTTCAAAAACCTCCATTTCCCAAAACATCCTTCCCAGGATACAAATGCTTATAAACCCCTCAAAATAAAGTAATTTACTACAAGATATTGTGTTGGTGTGGGGATGGCGGCACAATTAGTTGTGTTGCCATGGTCCAGTGGTATCTGGCCTTTTCCCCACCCTCTCCCCGTTTTATTTGTTCCGGGGAAAGAAAGCGCGCGCTTAGTTTTGTTAGCTAAATTCACATATAGTCGTAAGTCTATCGCGGAATTGGCTATCCCAGTGAATCAGAAGCGTTTCTTTGATATCGTTGAACGCTTCTGATTCACTGGAGAACACAAAAGAACAGAAATCGTTCAGTTAAAGTCGGCCATTGCCGATTATTTCAAGCAAATCGGAGGTCGGTTAAATGAAATGCCCTTACTGCAGTTCTGAGGACAACAAAGTGGTTGACAAGAGGGAGACTGGAGACCTGATAATAACCCGGAGGAGAAGGGAGTGCCTCAGCTGCGGGAAGCGCTTCACCACTTATGAGAGGGTCGAGGCTGTGGACCTTGCTGTCGTGAAGAAGGATGGCAGGAGAGAGGCCTATGACAGGAAGAAGCTACAGAACAGCCTTGTGAAGGCCCTGGAGAAGAGGCCTGTGGCACAGGAACTCATAGAGAAGGCTGTGGACGAGATGGAGGCCGAGCTCAGGAAGGCCGAGAAGCCAGAGGCGACTACCAAGACCATCGGGGAGATGGCCATGAAGAAGCTCAAGGAGCTGGACAAGGTGGGGTATATACGGTATGCTTCAATCTACAAGGACTTCACAGATGTGACGAGCTTCGAGGCCGAGCTCAAGAAGCTGGCTGAGGAGCGGGAGCGGCTGAACGTGAAACCAAAGCTGCACTATGTCGTAAAGAGGGATGGCACAGCTATCAAGTTTGACAAAGAGAGGATTGTAACTGCGATTTGGAAGGCTGCCGAGAGCGTGGGAGGGACTGACAGGAAGATTGCCGAGCAGCTGGCTGACAAGGTCGTTGAGGCGCTTGAGGGCAAATTCAATGACAAGAACCCGCCGGGTGTGGAGCAGATACAGGACATAGTGGAGAAGATATTGATAGAGAACGGGCATGCAAAAACCGCGAAAGCGTTCATACTTTACAGGGAGCAAAGAGCAAAGATAAGGGAAACCCAATCTACCTTCGTGGACGTTGAGAAGACCATAGACTCCTACGTGAACCAGTCGGACTGGAGGGTGAGGGAGAACAGCAATGAGCAGTACTCGTTCTCAGGGCTGCTCCTGTATTCCGCAGGGAAGGTGATGGCTAATTACAACCTTACCCAGATGTACACGTCAGCGATATCCGAGGCGCACAAAAAAGGCTACTTCCACATACATGACCTCTCCCACGGGGTTATAGGTTATTGTGCCGGCTGGAGCCTGAAGAACCTGCTGGTCAGGGGGTTCGGGGGCGTTCCGAACAAGGTGGACTGCAAGCCTTCCAAGCACCTGTCCACAGTCGTGCACCAGATGGTTAACTACATAGGCTGCCTGCAGATGGAGTTCGCTGGCGCGCAAGCCTTCTCGAGCGTGGACACGTTCCTGGCTCCGTTCGTGAAGGCCGAGAAGCTGGATTACAAGAACGTAAAGCAAAACATGCAGCAGCTGGTCTTTTCTTTGAACATCCCATCCAGATGGGGTTCGCAATACCCATTTTCTAACCTAACGTTCGACTGGACCGTGCCCGAAGACCTGAAGAGCGAGTCAGCCATAGTCGGAGGCAAGCAGCAGGACTTCACGTACGGGGACTGCCAGAGGGAGATTGACATGGTAAACAAGGCATTCCTTGAGGTGATGATAGAGGGAGACGCTTACGGCAGGGTATTCACATTTCCCATACCTACCTATAACGTCACAAAGGATTTTGACTGGGAGAGCGAGAATGCGAAGCTTCTTTTTGAGCTGACTGCCAAATACGGCACCCCATACTTCCAGAACTATGTGGGAAGCAACCTGGAGCCGGGGGCTGTGAGGGCGATGTGCTGCAGACTCAATATGGACACAAGGGAACTCATGAACCGGCCGGGCAGCATGTGGGGACCTGGAGACAACACTGGCTCCATTGGGGTGGTGACCATTAACATGAACAGGCTCGGATACGAGGCCAAGACAGAGGAGGAGTTCTTTGAGAAGCTCAAGCAGTACATGTTGCTGTCAAGGGACGCGCTGGAGATAAAGAGGAAGGTCGTTGAGAGGAACCTGCAGAACGGGCTGATGCCATACACCAAGACCTACCTGGGAACCTTTGCGAACCATTTCTCGACCATTGGGCTGTGCGGGATGAACGAGGCCTGCATGAACCTGCTCAAGAAGGACATATCCACGCCCGATGGCAAGGCGTTCGTGATAAGGACCATGAACTTCATGAGGGAGCTGACAAGGCAGTTCCAGATTGAGACAGGCAACCTTTACAACCTGGAGGCCACGCCTGCAGAGTCGGCTGCATACAGGCTTGCAAGGCTGGACAAGCAGATGTACCCGGACATATACACCTCCGGGGAGAAGGAGCCATATCTCACGAACTCCACGCAGCTGCCTGTTGGATATACGGATGATCTGGTCAAGGCGCTGGAACACCAGAATGACATCCAGCCCCTGTACACAGGAGGCACGATTTTCCATACCTTCCTGGGTGAGAGGATGGCTGACGGGGATGCTGCAAAGGCACTTGTGAAGAAGATAGCCCATAACACGAGGCTGCCCTACTTCTCGATAACACCCACGTTCAGCGTGTGCAAGTCCCACGGCTACATGAAAGGCGAGGTTCAGAAATGCCCCACCTGCGGAGCTGACAACGAGGTTTTCTCCAGGATAGTGGGATACTACAGGCCCGTGAGCAACTGGAACGTCGGCAAGCAGGAGGAGTTCAAGGACAGGCTTGAGTACGCGGCGAAGAAGGCCCTTGAGAAACCCATAAAGTGCGCTGTTGCTGCCTAAGGGTTAAAAAGCGCCCTGTCAAGTATGCTTATCGGCAGGAGCTTTTTATGAGAAAGTACATTTTTGACACAGAAAACAGGGAGCGGGTATCAGGCGCGATCTTTGACACTTCTGCATTCGGGAATATAGAGCTTCTCCAACAAGGCGATGAGATTCTTGATTCCCAGCTTGATCCGCTTTGGGTCATCACAGAGGGAGGGAGTATATTCAACAGGCCTGTTATCGAAGACGGTGTGATATATTTCGGTTGCTGTGACAGGAAGTTCTATGCTGTTTCCATTAAAGGGAAACCCATGTGGAAATTTGACACAAATGGAATTATAATATCTTCCCCATGCTCTGTTGGCAGTCTCATGGTATTCGGCTCTTATGATTTCAATCTTTATGCATTGGAAAAGAAGACAGGAAGGCTTGCCTGGAGATTCCCAACCAACGACAAGATATACTCGAATCCCTGCACTGATGGAAGCCGCATATTCGTCGGCTCAAAGGACGGGAATTTTTATTGTGTCAGCACTTCAGGAAGGCTTGTATGGAGATTCAGGACAGGAGGACCAATAGAGACCCACCCGCTTCTGCACAAAGGAGCTGTTTACTTCGGCTCCAATGACAAGAATTTATATTCCCTAAATGCTGAAACAGGCAAACTTCGCTGGGCATTCAAGACAAATTCCAGCCTAAGGCATGGCATGGCAGTCCTTAATGATGTTATATATTTCGGAGGAATGGAAAAGAATATATTCGGAGTGAATACAGAAGGAAGGAAGGTTTTCTCTTTTTTGATGAGTGATCTTAACTCAGCCTCGATAATAACAGAGAACGGAATAATCTATATCCCATCGAGGGACAAGAACATTTATGCTGTAAAGCCAAGCGGGGAAGTGATTTGGAAGTTCCAGACAGGCCACGCGGTTGAGTGCCCTGCTTTTCATAAAGGGACCCTGCTTTTCGGGGCAGACGATCATGCTCTTTATGCGCTAAACGCTTCTTCAGGCAGGCTTCTGTGGAGCTTCAAGACAAATGGGTTCATGCCATCCACCCCTGTGGTGCGCGATGATGTTGTGTACATGGGAGGGTGGGACTGTAACCTTTATGCACTCGCTTTTTCAGACGGAAGGGTGTTGTGGAAATTCCAGACCAGCTCAGGAACGCAATCAAAATTCGAGCTTGAGCAGCTTAAGCCAGAGAAACACTTTCAGGTCGTGTGGTCAGCTGAGGATGAGGAAAAGGAAGAGGAAAACAAGGAAACCAATATTACCGACTATGGAGAAATAAAGAGCGATTATACAGCAGGCATGTCAAAGGATTATGTAAAAGGAAAGAAGGATTACATATGATTCCAATCAAAGGGATGGAGAAGACCTCACTCATAGACTATCCGGGAAAGATAAGCGCTGTGGTATTCCTGGGAGGATGCAATTTCAGATGTCCTTTCTGCCATAACAGGGAGCTGGTTCTGGATTATGAGAGCCTCGACACCATACCTGAGGACGAGGTGCTGCAATTCCTTGAGGATAGGAAGGACTGGCTGGATGGAGTTGTGGTTTCCGGAGGGGAGCCGACGCTCTGGAAGGAGCTGCCTGGTTTTCTGGAAAGGATCAAGGCATTGGGCTATCCTGTGAAGCTTGACACCAACGGAACGAATCCGAAGATGCTGAAAGAGGTCGTGGCGAAAGGGTTGGTGGACTACATAGCCATGGACATAAAAGGGCCTGAATCCAGCTATGAGAGGATATGTGGGACAAATGTGGAATTCTCCAAGATACGCGAGAGCATTGAAGTCATCATAAAATCAAATGCGAAGCACGAGTTCAGGAGCACCATACTCCCAAGCCTGCACACCAGGGAGGACGTGCTGGCCATGGCCAGGATGGTTGCGGGAGGGGAGAAGTTCTATCTCCAACAGTTCAGACCAAGGAACACCCTTGATCCCGAGTTCAATAAAGTCAAGCCGTTCGAGGAGAAGGAGATGAGGGAGCTCAGGGATTTATGCAGGGAATATGTGGAGACGGAAGTGAGGATGGCCTAAGCTTTAAATATATAACACTGTTATATTTATATAACCTCAGATATATTACCCCTTGACTAACTATCAAGGAACCTAGCGGTTCGGAGGTGTTTTGATGACAGGAAAATTCGGCCATAAGATTCCGAAGGTGGATATCAAGAAGTGCACGGGATGCGGCACATGTAAGTCAGTGTGCCCGGCGAACGTGTTTGACATAAAGGGCGGGAAGTCCGTGGTGGCAAGGCCGCAGGACTGCCTTGAGTGCGGCTCATGCGTAGCCAACTGCCCGCAGGAAGCTATCAAGCTCATTGACGGCTGATTCCGGAGGGAAGTTGGCTCCGCCAACTTCGTTCTCTAACACGTTGTGCATTAAGAAATTGAGGTTATCAAATGAGGAAAGTCTATCTTGACCATGCGGCAACCACGCCGGTTGCAAAGGAGGTCCTTGAGGCCATGCTGCCTTTCTTCAGTGAAAGGTTCGGCAACGCCTCAAGCCTTTACCAGCTCGGCAGGGATGCCAAGGATGCCATATCAGCCAGCAGGCAGAACATAGCGAAGCTCATAAACGCAGAGCCTGGTGAAATGGTCTTCACATCAGGAGGCTCCGAAGCGGACAACATAGCGCTCAGGGGGCTGCTCAGAAAAGGCGACCACGTGATAACCAGCAAGTTCGAACATCATGCAGTCCTTTATACATGCGAGGCGCTTGAAAAGGAAGGCGTGAAAGTCACGTACCTTCCGGTCACAAAAGACGGCTTTGTGAAGCCGCAGGATGTGCAGAAGGCGATAACCAAGCAGACCAGGCTGGTCTCTGTTATGCATGCCAACAACGAGATAGGCACAATCCAGCCCATATATGAGATAGGGAAGATATGCAGGGACGTGAACGTCCTGTTCCATACTGATGCGGTCCAGACCGTTGGGAAGATACCGGTTGACGTGAAGAGGATGAATTTAGACCTCCTCTCAGCCTCAGCGCACAAGCTTTATGGTCCCAAAGGGGTGGGCTGCCTCTACGTGAGGTCCGGAGTTCAGGTCAGACCCTTGATAACTGGAGGCTTCCAGGAGCACAGCATGCGCGCAGGTACAGAGAATGCCGCAGGCATTGTAGGCTTCGGGAAGGCGGCTGAGCTTGCAATTAAGAACATGGACAAGGAAGCCGCCTTTCTAACAAAGCTCAGGAACTTGCTAATGGAAGGAGTGCTGAAAATCCCTGATTCCTGGCTCAACGGCTCCAGGCATAACCGCTTGCCAAACAACACCAACTTCGGCTTCGATTACATAGAAGGCGAGTCCATAGTCCTGCACCTGGACATAAAGGGCATAGCAGCCTCCACAGGCAGCGCGTGCTCCAGCGAGTCGCTAACGCCCTCCCATGTGCTAGCTGCAATAGGCCTGAGCCCAGTGAAGGCTCACGGTTCGCTCAGGATGACCCTGGGAAAGGACAATACAAAAGAGGATATCGATTACGCCATGCAGACGCTTCCTGAGATAGTGGAAAACCTCAGGAGGATCAGCCCCATGAGGGTCCCAAAGAAGAAATGATTTGTCGTAAGGTGACATCGAAGACTGAAGGTGGTGGACTCACCTTCATTCCAGAAATGTGGAGATGATTTATGAAAACCAAAACAAAAGCGAAGAAGCCTGCAGCCAAAGCAGTAAAACCTGCTAGGCAGCTGATAAACAAAGACATGAGCTTCGGAGAGGTTTTGCAGAGATTCCCTCAGACTTTTCCTGTCTTTTCCAAATACGGGATGCACTGCATAGGCTGCTCAATGTCCGCATTCGAGACGATAGAGCAGGGAGCGCAGGCGCATGGGATAGATGTCAGGAAATTCATATCAGACTTGAACTCTGCTGCTAGCGGAGAATCAAAAAAGAAAAAGTGAGATATTATGTACTCAAAAGAAGTGATGGAGCATTTCCAGCACCCTCACAATATGGGTGAGATGAAGGACCCTGACGGAGTGGGAAGGATAGGTAACCCGGTTTGCGGAGATGTCATGGAGATATCCATCAAAGTGGGGAAAGGAAAGGACGGGAAGGAGCGGCTAAAGGACATAAAGGTCAAGACCTTCGGATGTGTTGCCGCGATAGCCACTTCATCCATGATAACCGACCTTGCAATGGGCATGACTCTGGAAGAGGCGATGAAGATTTCGAACAAGGAAATAGCTGACGCCCTGAAAGGCCTTCCACCCGTGAAGATGCACTGCTCGGTCCTGGCGGCAGACGCACTGAAGAAGGCGATACAGGATTACAGGAAGAAAGCGAAGAAATAGCCTCCAATGATTTTATATTCAGGAGCCAATTAAAATTATGTTCGAAGTTTGGTTTTATTCGCTCTTAAGTGTTTTTCTTGTAAGCGCGATATCTCTCATAGGGGTGTTCACCCTAGCTATCAAAGACACCACGCTCACAAAGATACTGCTTTACTTCGTGAGCTTCTCGGCAGGTGCGCTATTGGGTGACGCTTTCATTCACCTGCTCCCGGAGGCCACAGAAAACGGATTCACTGTGCAGATTTCGCTTGCGATACTTTTTGGTATATTGTTCTCATTTATCGTTGAGAAGGTTGTGCACTGGAGGCACTGCCACATGCCCGTCACCAAGGACCACCCACACTCCTTCGCATACATGAATCTCTTCGGAGACGGCGTGCACAACTTCATAGACGGGCTCATAATAGGAGCAAGCTACCTTGCGAGCATTCCTGTGGGAATAGCCACCACACTCGCTGTGATTTTTCATGAAATTCCCCAGGAGATAGGGGATTTCGGGGTTCTTTTGCACGGAGGCTTCACCAAGAAAAGGGCATTGTTCATGAACTTCCTGACCGCCCTTACAGCAGTTGCTGGAACTGTTATAGCAATCCTTTTGGGGGCAATGGAAGGTGTAAACGCAAACCTCCTTGCCTTTGCGGCAGGTGGCTTCATCTACATAGCTTCGACAGACCTCATACCCGAGCTGCACAGGAAGAACGTGTGCGAGGGCTTTTCCAGAGACGCTCTCATCCAGATGATTTTCCTGATGATAGGAATGGCAGTTATGTATGCTCTTCTGCTGGCAGGATGAGAAACCTTTAACCAGATTTTTTTGCATCCTCAAAAACCGATTCATTAAGCTTGATCTTATTTGTCAAGCCATATGAGTATTTGCTGACAATGTTGAGCGATTCGAGCCTTTTGACAATCCTGTGCACCCTGACCTTGGAAAGGCTTGTTCTTTTGACAAGCTCGGATTGGGTGAGCTCCCCATTGTTCTCGTTCAGAATCCTTATGACAAGCTTTTCTTCTGGTGTTGTGACAGTCTCTATTACACCTTTTGTAAGCTCCCTGCGCTCCTTCTTCCTGATAAGGTTAAGCAGGGAAAGACCTGCGGTTATGGAGACGAAAGAACCGAAAAGCGAGACGAATATGATAACGTAAAAGAACCTGGACACCTCTGGCTCTAGAAATATCCTGCGGCTGGCGTTCATGCCTGAAAATTCTGGAGACCCAGTAAAATTATCTGGCAAATTCATTTCGAATCCCCTTGCCGGAGGCGCCCCGCTGGCATTAATAAAAGGAGACATCTGCATTATGAAAAAAAGCAGCGAAATACCTCCGTATATGAAGCACAATATCATCACAATGAAATGCCAGTCATGCATTTTTAGCCTCATGATGGATATAACCATCCCAGGATTTAAATGCTTTCATAAACTGGTTTCGTGCTGTTTCTGGTTTCACCTCGTTTCACGATATATTAATATTGTGTTTCAATGACCGAATGTAGCATGAAACCCATTATTGAGCTAAAAAACGTATCGAAGACTTACAGAATGGGAGAAGTGAACGTTTCCGCATTGAAAGGAGACAGCCTGGATGTTAAAAAGGGAGAATTCTTGGCGATTGCGGGCCCCAGCGGAAGCGGGAAAAGCACTATGATGAACCTTGTAGGCTGCCTGGATCTTACAAGCGAAGGGGAAATATTTCTTGACGAGAAAAACATAGAAACGCTAAAAGAGTCCAGCCTTGCCCAGATACGGGGGCAGAAAATAGGATTTGTTTTCCAGCAGTTCAACCTCATCCCTACCCTTAATGCACTGGAGAATGTGATGCTTCCCATGGAATTCCAGGATGCTGACGACTCTAAAGCTAAGAAAAAAGCCATGGAGCTGCTGAAGATGGTAGGCCTGGCTGACAGGATGCATCACCTGCCGACCCAGCTTTCAGGCGGGCAGATGCAGAGGGTCGCAATCGCCCGAGCGCTCGCCGTCAACCCTGAAATCATCCTTGCAGATGAGCCGACCGGCAACCTTGACAGCAAGACAGGCCAATTCATAATCGACTTCATTACCAGAATACACAGGGAAGACAGCAAGACCATCATAATGGTAACTCATGACCTGAATCTGACAAAACATGCAGACAGAATCGTCTACATGAAAGACGGCCAGGTCGAGAAAATAGAATCAAGAAAAGGAGATGTCAAAGCATGAAAACAAAAGCATTTTTGTTTTCGGTCATAATAGCGATATCATTCGCATGCATGATTCCAGGTTTAGCTTTGTCCCAGAGCACAGACACAGATACCAGCAGCCCGAATTCTGCAAACCTGAACGTGTCTCTTGTAAGCCAGAACCCGGACCCTGCAAAGTCAGGGGACATGGTGGAGCTAAGGTTCATGATAGAGAACACCGGCGGCCGGCCTACAAGCGATTTGAAATTTGAATTATTGGTCGAGTATCCTTTTACGGAGATCCCCGGAGAGGAATACATCAAGACAGTCAGCGCGCTGAAAGCTTACCAGCAGGGCGCAGACGCCATAACAATTAAATTCAAGGTCAGGGTGGATAAGGATGCCATCAAAGGATCCAATCAAATCAAGCTAAAAAGGAGCGAAGTCGGTATGGATTATGCTGTTATCCAAAGCTTCGTGGTTGATGTGACAGGCTCGGAATATGCCCAGATTATTTATGTGGACAAATCAATACTGAGCCCGGGTGAAGAGACCCCGTTAAAATTCACAATCACCAACGTGGGAACATCCCCTCTTCAGAACCTTGTCTTCTCATGGAATGAGAAGAACGGCGTCATCCTTCCGGTCTATTCAGACGACACCAAATACATCAAATACATCGATGTCGGAGAGTCCACTGATGTGGAATACACTGTGGTCGCGGATGTGAACACTGACCCAGGCCTATATCAACTCGACCTCACGCTGAAGTTTGACGCTGAAAGCGGCGTTTCCCAGGAAATGAACACGAAGGCGGGAATCTTTGTGGGCGGCGCAACGGATTTTGACGTGACCTTCTCAGAAAGCACTGCTGGGCAGACCTCGCTTTCAGTGGCCAACATAGGAAACAATCCTGCCCTCTCTGTCACTGTCAGGATACCTGAGCAGGAGAATTTCGCGGTAAGCGGAAGCACATCCTCAATAATAGGCAACCTTGACAAGGGAGACTACACTATTGTTTCCTTCCAGATAAGCCAGACTATGGCAGGCGGGAGGATGAACAGGACGATTGGCCAGACGCCGACAGCATCCCAAAGCAACCTGAAGGTGCAGATAGAGTACACGGACACGACAGGCAAGAGGTACACGCTCGAGAAGAGTGTGTCCATCCAGTTCAGGTCGACTGATTCAGCAACAACAGGACAAACCACCACAGGGTTCAGGCAGCAGTCAAATCCATTAGCAAACTACCTTCCATACATTCTTGTTGCCGCGTTGATTGCCGCCGGACTTGTGTGTTACAGGAAAAGGAGTTACTTGCGTACCCACCTGGGCAGGCGTTCAAAAAAAGGGAAGGCTTAGAAGATGAAACCCTCAAAATCCTTCAAGCTTGCCCTGAACATACTGCTGCACAGCAAGCTGCGAAGCTGGCTGACAATAATAGGCATAGTTATAGGAGTCGCTGCTGTAGTCGCCATAATGTCCATAGGGGAGGGCATGCAGCAGGAACTTCAAAGCAGGCTGGGCGGGCTCGGAGCTGATATCATCACGATATCTCCCGGATCATCAAGAGCCGCGGGAGGATTCAGGGATTTTGGTGGCGGCGGATCACCAAGCGCCGTCAGTAGCACCAGTGACAGAAGCAGCACCAGCAACACAGGAACGCAGGAGTCAAAAGATCTGACGGAAAGGGACATCCAGACAATCGAGTCTGTGGAGAATGTGGACCTAGTTACCGGCACAGTTTCCGGAAGAGGGGAACTCTATTATCTGGCTGAGACGGTGACAGTCTCTGTCATTGGTGTAGACCCGGTTACATGGAACGAGATAACGACGTCCTCGCTCGCTTCAGGACGTTTTCTTAGCGCAGGGGATTATAATACCGTTCTGATTGGAAGCAGAGTGGCCAATAGCATGTTCAAGCAGCCTTTAATGGTGAACAGGCAGATTGAAATTGAAGGAGTGAACTTCAAGATAGCCGGGATAATGAATGAAAGCGGAAGCTCAATGGGTGGAGGAGGCAGCGACAGCGGAATAATCATGCCGATAGAGGCTGCAAGAAGCACTCTAGATGATGTAGGTATTGACGAGCTCGATTCCATAATCGTAAAAGTAGACGATGAGAGTCTCGTGGAAAAGACGATGTCGGACATCGATGCTACGCTCATGCTCTCGCGCCACGTCACGAACAAGACCAAAGATTTCAGCGTCACTTCTTCAGTGGCCATGCAGGAGACAATAAGCTCGACCATGGAATCCATGACCACCTTCTTGGCTGCCATAGCAGCCGTTTCGCTGCTCGTCGGAGCGATTGGCATCGCCAATACCATGTTCACCACGGTCCTTGAGAGGACGAAGCAGATAGGCATCATGAAGGCTATTGGAGCTAAGAACCGAGACATCATGACTATATTCCTGATGAATTCAGCATTGGTTGGCTTTGTGGGAGGAATAATAGGCGTCGCAATAGGTTCTGTAGCATCCACAGTAGTCGTGCTGCCCATGATGGGAGGCCGGATGATGAGTGGGGGAGGAAACGCTGTCAGCCCTCAGCTGATGATGTTTGGCTTATCTATAGCTGTCGGGACTGGGATTCTGTCAGGGCTGATACCAGCCTACCGCGCTTCCAAGCTCAAGCCTGTGGATGCACTAAGGTACGAGTGATTAAGGTGATGTATCATGAAGCAAAGAAACAACACAAGACAGCACTTCATGTTTCCGTCAGATAGTTGCATTTTATTAACTTCGTAATACCTCGCCATGAATGACGGGGCTATTTATTAAATTAAATCAAAATATCAGTATGAATAAACCCCTTCTTCTAATTTTCTTGGCAGCAGTCCTATTCTTCTTGAATTCTCATCCAGTTCTCGGGCAGACACTTCAATTCAACCTTAATTTCTCCACCTATATTGGCGGCTCCAGCTGGGAAAACATACGAGGCATAACAACCGACCCGCAAGGCTATATTTACATAACAGGAGGAACAAATTCTGCAGACTATCCGACAACCTTTGGTCCTTCTCATCAAGGTCCAGCTTGTCCATGTCCTCCTTCTCCATGTCTCACAGCGCTTCCGTCGGGTACGTGCTCGGACATTTTTGTAACCAAGCTTACTCCTGATGGCAAGACAATTGTCTGGTCAAGGCTGATTGGGACAACAGGCCACGACCGCGGCTATGGGGTTAAATATGACCCCACCGGATATCTGCTTATCCATGGCCGCATGGCACCTGGTTATACCATGACTCCAGGAGTAGTCCAGCCCACATTCGGCGGATGGGGTGTTGTTGGCGTTGATGGTTATGGCCCCCAGAACGGCTTCGTTGGAAAGATTTATCCGAACAATGGCAGCATAGTCTGGATCAGCTATATTGGCTCTGCTTCTTTAGTTCGTGACGCTAATGTTGATGAATTGGGCAACGTGTATGTCGCATCTGCCTATGAACCTGCGCTGGGTTCACCATGGAGGCCGGACCAGCAGTATCCTGCTGCGTTTGCCAACGCCTTTCGCAAAACCCCGAATGATAATGTCCGCGATGTAGTGATTTTCAAAATTAACCCGAACGGCACGCAGATTCTATGGGGTACCTATTTTGGCGGTTCAGGCGCCGATGGTTCCGCGGAAAGCATCGGAATACATAGAGCAACGAAAAGTGTCTATTTCTCGGGCGAAACAACGTCAACAGACCTCCCAAACACTACCAATGTTTTCCCTCAGGGAAGAAACGCACATGGAGCAGTGGATTATTTTGTCGCCAAAATCTCTTCAGACGGCTCTTCTCTATTGTGGGCTGCGTATTTGGGAGGTTCCAGCGACGAGTTTCACAATACGCAAAATTTGGTAGTCGAACAGTCGACCGGAGATGTTT
>CAYGVS010000003.1:0-60973 GCA_964353635.1 uncultured archaeon
GAGATATTCGGGGCTGATGTGAAGGTCCCTGAGCTGCCATTCAAGAGGCTCACCTACAGCGATGTGATTGACCTCCTTGCAAAGAACGGGATAAAGAAGGGGTGGGGGGAGGACCTGGATGACCCGGAAGAAAAGCTTCTGGGGGAGATAATGCAGAAGAAAGGCCATGAGTGGTATTTCATAACCAAATATCCCTCCAAAATCAAGCCCTTCTACATAATGATGGAAGGCAAGCTCTCCAGGGGCATGGACCTGGACTGCAAGGGCCTGGAAATCGCTTCCGGAGGTCAGAGAGAGCACAGATATGAGGAGCTGGTTAAGGTCATGAAACAAAAAGGCCTGGACCCTCACAAGTTCGAGTTCTATCTCACAGCCTTCCAGTACGGCATGCCTCCTCACGGAGGATTCGGCCTGGGCTCGGAGAGGCTGATTCAGCAGGCTCTAGGCCTGGAGAACATAAAAGAGATGATACTTTTCCCCAGGACTCCTGAGAGGCTTGTTCCGTAAATGCTGGCAATCACATCGTGAAGGGCTTTTGCTTCTTCTTCTTTTTCACAAGCAGAAAAATGGCTCCTGCTACCACGGCAGCCACTGTTATTATTATCAGCCATCCCCAGTCCGCAAGCATGACCCCAACAGAGGGGCTTTCCCCAACGCATGCATAATCCTGGCAGCCTGTCTGGCAGGTCTGCAGGGTTATCCAGTTGTCTCCCAGGGGAGCGCACAGCTGCAGGTTCATGCCAGCGCATCTCCTCTCGCCGGGATTGCATATCATGACAAAACCAGTTCCGGTTGGGGTTTCAGTTCCTGAGGCAGCTCCTGCCTCATAGCCTTCTGCGTAAAGCTCTGTCTGGAACTGGTCTATCAGGGAGGTGTTGACCTCCTTCCTGACTGAATAGGATATGCTGACCTCCTGCCCTGGTGAAAGGGTGGCGTAATTGAAGACGTACTCTGGGTCAGCCTCGACTATCTGGTATCCTGAGGCTCCCAAGGCTGTCACGGTGATGTTGACCGCATTGCTTGTGAAGGCCTTGGGGATTTTCTCATAGACAATGAAATTGCTCGCTCTGTTCTGCCCTGAATGCCTGTAGGTGTTGGTCACGGTCGAGCTCCCATTGAACACCCTTATGCTCCTCGTAGCTGTAATGTTTGAGGTTATTGACTGGGAAAGCCTCAGCATGTTCTGGAAGGCCTCCTGGCTCATCTTTCCCTTGTTCATGATCTTTTCTAAGGCAGCCTGCAGCTTCAGGTTGTTTCGCAGGCCGACACCAGGGACAAGCACTGGTCTGCTGCTGGCGTTCTTCTCAGTCGGGGTTGTTGCATATCCTGGACCACCCCCTCCTGGACTGCTTCCGCCAGCTGGCGGATTCCCGCTTGAAGTGACAGTGATAGGTATTGTGTCTGTCTCAGAATCAGCGTTGGATGGTGATGTTGTTATAGTTATGGATGATGTGCTCACGCCAGAAAAGCTTACTGTCCACGAGATCCCGACGCTCTCGCCTGAGCCGCCCTCACCGCCTGCTATTGATGATATTGTTTGGATGGCGCTTCCCGAAGTCAGGGAGGCGCCTGAGGGAAGGCTGAAACCGACTGCGACGGTCTGAGCTGTGGTCTCGCCCCAGTTCTGGACAGTCATCTGGATTGTCTGGGAGCCTGTTGGGTTTGAAAATGAAGAAGGTGTGACTGAAGTGACAATGGAAGGGGGGAGCTTGATGTCAAAGGCGCTCGAGGTTCCTGAGTCCGAATATGGCACTGCTGAGACCGCGGATATGGTCTGCGCGGAAAGCTTCTCGTTGGCTATGACAGAGGTCCAGGAGACGCTTGTGGTCCCATCGCTATATGTCTTTGTGGAGTTCTCTGAGGATGTAAAGACGCTGGAGTTCTGGAGAGTGGTGAGTGTTACGCTGCCTGAGCCTGTGAGCCCTGAAACAGTGACCGTGAGGGGTAGGGATTTCATCACGCTCCCTGAGTCAGCCCCGAACTGGTCCACTGAGACAGTAAGGGTTGCTGAAACGCTGGAGATTAGAGTGATTGAGCATAAAACTGCAGCAAACAAAATCATGTTTCTCATTAAACCACCCTGAACCACTTGCTTGTGGTCTCTGTATTTGCATTGTATCCTGTCTGAAATTCAACCATGTATTCGCCTGACCACTGTCCCAAAGGCGCTATCTTTAATATCGCATATCCGTCCTGGTTTGTGATGTTTGTCATCTGGGGAAGTATGTAATCGACTCCCTGCTCCAGCTTCTTGAATCCCATGCCAGGGATGTTCCCTTTTATGGATGTGATAGTTATGCCTGCTCCTTGGATCGGGCTCTGGTCGAAGTTGTATGCTCTTGTAAGGATGGTTATGTTCCTGCCGCTGGCTATCTGCCACTCGTCCTTCATAAGGAGCATGTCTGTGCCATTATACTTCTCTATCCTCCATTCCGGCTGCTGCTCCCAGGACAGGCTTTCATTCCTTTCCCCGAACTGCACATTCCCTGACCATATGGAGCTTGGCAGGCTTCCGCTCTTCTCGCTTATTTCACCGCTCTCATTCGTGTAAAAGTCTTTCCTGTAAATCACATTGGAATTGGTGTTGCTTTCAGACCACCATTCCTCTGTTATGTTAAGGTCATCATCAACAACTATCCGATTCAGAGCCTGCTGTCCATCATCAAGGTCATCATATACAACTGCATAAAATGTTGCGTTTTTAGCCCCATCCATGTTAAGGTCGAGGTTCAGGCCGGCCTCGCTGATGACGCCGTAATAGCTCGTAGTTCCATCCTTCACCCTAACATCTATCGCAGGCCTTGGCAGGCTTCCCAGACTGCTGAAGTTCCCTATGCTCACCCCCTCCCAAGGGCCTGGGCCTACTTTTGTGAGGTAGAGCTGGCTGGTGAAATTGTCCCCTGAGAATGCTGGAATGGCTGCCGAGAAGCTTGCAGAGGTGCTGAACCAGGCCATCTTTACGCAGTCCTGAACATTCCACACTGAGCACATGGGATAATCCACTGAAGCATTGGACAGCAGGATGTTATAGTCGGTCCCGCTTATGTTTATCCCCAATATATACCATACATTGGAGGTTGATGGCCCTCCCCCTCCTCCACTGCTCCGCACGCTTACAGGATTCAAATAAATGCTATTTGGGAAATCCGTGTCCTTTATCCCTATCACGACATCGCCTGCGGTCGTATTCGCGTCCAGGACCTTCATCATGTACATCCTGCCGTTCTTCGTCACGTTTATGGTGGGCGTTGTGGCTGAATTGTATCCGATCGCGCCGGTAGTGAAGTTGCAGTCTCCTGACTTTATCCACACCCAGCTGTCATTGGCGGCTGTTATGTAGTAGAAATATTGGGGGTTCGTGAGCTTGCTGCTCCTGTAGGTGGCATTGTTATTGTTGTTCCCGGCTGCTGGAGGCTTCATGAAATTGCATGAAGCAAGGTTCTGCACCTGCTCTCCGGGGCTTGCGAAATCAAACACAGCCTTGAAGAACTTGCCTGCCTGCGTCCAGTTGAGGGTGTAAATATCCTGGACCTCCCCAAAAATCTCGCCATCATACCTTGATATGGGAAGTTGCTTGAATCCGGAAGAATAGCCAGCCTGGCCTGTATAGCCGTCCACAAGGAAGACCCTTGGGGAGGCGCGTGGCCACTTCCACTCCTCAAGTATCTCTTCTGTGTTGCCCTGTTTCACTTTTATCTCAAACACATATTCTCCTGCTCCAAACCCGTACTGGCTTATGTTGGATATAATCAGCTCTCCCGCGCCGTTTATGGTTGTGTTGGGAACTGGGTTCAGGGTATAAATATTGTTTGTCGTGGCTTTCCTTACCCTTACGCTCTGGATAGAAACGTTTGCCTGCGCATTGTTGCCCGCAGGCGTCTTAACAAAAATAGGTATGGAAACATTCCCTGTTATCCTGAAGTCTCCCAAATCCGCCCAGTCGCCTATCTTGTTGGAATAGAATCTCACCGTGTCCGCCCTGGGATCTATGCTTAGCAGGGTCACTGTGTCATTAAGGCCAAACACCCTGTTGCTGGGATTGGTGTCGCTCACTGACAATGTGGTTGAAAAATTATATTCCCCTGTCTGGTTGAAAAAGAAGAATGTGTCATATATCCCAGCTGTCTGGCTGTCAGATATGGCTATGTATGTAAAGCTGTTTGTGCTGCCATCTCCATCAAGATCCAAGCCCCTGTTCTGGCCTGAACTCTTGTCCCATCCTCCAAGGTACTGCTCCTCAATCCTGCCTATCTTTATCACCCCGCTCTTGGAATTTGAGATATTTATGTAGGCGCCTGTCTGGGCCAGCACATTCACGCCTGTGAGCTTTACCCTAGTCTTGCTTATCGAGTTCACCTTCCACTGGCCCCCATAGGAATCGCTGAATGTGCCTGTTATGCTGAACGGGCCTCCAAGCTGGGTCATGTTCGAGGCGTTGATTGATATCCAGAGATAGCTTGTGTTGTGGTAGAAGTAAAGGGACCTGTTCTGGCTCCTGGAAAGCACCCTGTCAAAGTCCCCTGAACCCACAAGGTTTTCAGTGAACCCGTGGTAGAAGGTGGTGGAGCTTACAGGAGGGACCATGACATAGCCGCTTTGCTGGCATCCCTGGTTCCCACAGTTCGTCCACATCTCCCCGCATATGCCATTTGTGATATTGACCCTGAATTGGCCGTTGTTGTCGATTGAGACTATAGTCCAGCTCTTTCCTGCGGCAGAGAAGCTGGCTCCGGCACTATAATTTGTTGCACCTATCCTCAGCATGCTTCCATTGCCCAGAACAGTTATATTTGTTCCTGACATTCCGCCTCCGCAGGTCTGGAAGTTCCATTCGCCTGAAGCCTGTATGCAGAAGGCCTGGCTGTTGTTCCACAAACCTGCCACAAACATACCGTTGAAGCCCCTCTGGTTATCACATCTGTCCCTGTCATTGTTCACCTCTATGTCCTTGGATGGCGTGTCTGAATACCACACCCCTGCTTGCTCTATGCTGGGTATCCCGAACATCATGTTCTGGACCATGAACTCCAAGTATTCCTGCTTCTCATATCCCTGGCTGTCATTTATCACGTATTCCGCTGAATACCAGCCTGACTGGAGGGAGGAAAGGTTAGCTGATATGCTGCAATAGTTTGTTGAGCATATCGTGCCTGCGCTCAGCTTCACAGGGGTCTTTGTCTTCTGGTCATACACGCCCTTCAGCTTGGTTCCCTGCAGGCTGAGCCCGTGCGGGCTGTAATCAAAATTCAATGCAGTGAAGTTCACTGTGAGGTTCTCTGATGAGGAGAACATAGGCTTCCAGTCATTCATCCCCCTGTAATACGCGTTTATTCTGTATGAGGAAAGTCTGAAGAAGAAGCTGCCTATGTCAGAGCCTTTGGATGTGGACACCCGCACATTTGCCTGGAAATCCCCTTCCTTATTAAGGCCTGATATGTTCACCACCTTCATGCTGACAGGTCCTGGGTTGTTCTCTATATATACAGGCACTGTGCTGATGGATATGGAAAAAGTGCTGTTGGGGATTTCTGGGGGTGGCCATCTTGTCAGCCACTTAAGGCTTTCGAACGTGGCTGAAGAGATTGTAAGCATGTCCCCTGTAGAAGGGTCCTTTGCAACCGCGGCAAAAGCCACGGAGCCGTCCTTCTCGAATACGCCTCCTTTATCCCATGAGGCGAAAAGGGCTGTTCCGTTGCTGTCTATCTTCATCGTATCCACATAAAGGTTCCTTATCTCAAACCCTCCCCAGCCGAAGTAGGACCTGCTCTCATCCGCAGGGTCTGTCACTATAAGGTCCAGCCCGTACCATCCGCTCTGCATTTTGGAGCTCTTGGGCACTATTGTTATCTCTGCTGTGGCGTTCGAAACCACGCCTTTCACAACCTCATAGTCAGCGTCCTTGACCATCTCCTTCATGAGCTGGTCATTCCTGAGTGAGCTCACATCAACAACCAGGCTGTCGCAGTTGGTGCAGGTGAGCGAGCTTGTGCCCTTGCCCATCTGGGTCATCATGCTTCCCTGGTCTATGTCAATCGCGTTCACAGTAAGGGTTATGTTCTTGCCCATGCCCGATATGCAGGGGCCTCCGCTTTCCTGGCTGCATTTTGGGGTCGCCCATATCATGTACTTCTTGAGCTGGAAGAATGCATTCCCTATTCCCGTTTCTTCTGTTCCGTTAACCAGGGCCCTGAACTTAAACTTGAGCGAGAAGAAACCCTCTGCATCAGGGGCGTTGAAAACAAGGTTGCCGCTCTGCACGCTCTCATTTGCAGAGGCCCTGAAACTGGGGGTGAAGATGTCCTGGAAATCCGGAAACTCCTTGTGCATCTCTATTATCTTTGCGCCAGTTATGTTCTCTGCAGGCAGGTCCTGCCTTGTGGAGAGATCCTTTATCTTGAGCTTTATTTTCATTGTTGTATTAGGCGCAAAGAACCAGTAGTCATCCCCCTTCGAATCCACGGAAGCCCCTTCTGCATAAAGCCTCTGTATCCCAAAGGTCGCCCCGGCCTTCTTCAAATCATTATTATAATTTACCTGTGCCACTGCCTGGTATGTGCCTGTCCTGTTTGGAGCTGCAAAGATTATCACACACTGCCTCATGACCACTTGAGGGGGCTGCTCCTGAAGGCTTACGCCTGCCATGGCTATCGCCCTTGAAAGATTCATTATAAGCGCTCCTGGCACGGCCACGGAAGCCCCCCTGTCATCCCTGAGCTCTGCCAGGGAAACAAGCGCCCCGCACTCATCCGTCCCTGTGCTGACATTATCTATGTCTATCAGGCCCATGCCCTCGGGCCCATTGGATTGGGCACCGCCAGCGGATATGTTAGAGAGGAAAACAATCAGGGTGACATTGTCCTGAGGGGCAAAGGCATTCACATCCCCGGCTCCGCTTTCTGCCTGGTCTATGAAGTTCATGTTCATTGGCGTGATCTGGACAGAGACTGACTCCACTGAGAAACCTGTTATGAACTCCTGGTCGCTGCTCCCATAGCTTCCGGTCACCTTTACCCCGTAGCTGCCTGAAAGCGAGCCTATGCTGAAATCATAATAGTATAATCCCGTTTCGCTTTGCGTGAGGCTTGAGCTTACAGTGTTACCGTTCGGGTATGTTATCCTGACGGTGCCTGAAGTGAGGTTCACGGCATTGCCGTCCGCATCCCTTGAGTACGCATATACCCTTGCCACTGAGTTGGGTGTGATAGAGCTTGCAGGGTTGTCGCTCATATCCGTGACCTTGCCTGAAAGCTTGAATGACTCCACTGTGAAGAATCCCGTTCCCTTGCTGTTGTTCAGGTCTATTATATAAGTTCCTGCTCCTGAGGGAGCTGTGAAATTCGCTGTGAAGAATCCCATCTCATTCGTGGTGTTGGTTATGGTGGATATCACGCCTTTCGATGAGTTGAGCAGCCTCACCTGCACGGTCTCCCCTGGAACGAAGTTCTTGTTGGGGTCCTTTGCCATGACTATGAAATTGACTGCGGAACCCGGAGAATATACAGAAGAGCCTTTCGGTTTTCCTAGCACTACCCTGTTCCCTGTATTGAACTCTATCTCGCCTACCATGTAATCCCCGAGCTTCTGGCCTTTCTGGAGCATCTTTTCGGTGCTTGAGTTCTGCCCCGAGTCCTCGGTGTCATTGTAAAGCTCGAATCTTATATCATCATCCACGTAGAGCGTATCGTAAGTGAGATTGTAGTTCTGGTCCACCAGAACAAAGTGATAGAGCCTGTCAAGGGTTATGTTGCCGTAATGCAGAGTGCCTGAAATGGAAAGGTCCCTGAGCTCTGTGAAATTCCCTCCCATTGCATTATTTGTTGATATCTCTGAGCTCGTGTCAACAGACCTTATATCCTGGGTATTGATCAGATGCGCCTCAAGATAGGTTATCTGAGAGACCACCTCGAACCTGAGGGATATAGTAGCTGACCCGTCGCTCACATTAATTGTGTATGTTCCTGAAGAGAGTCCTGAAAGTGTGTGAGATAGTGAAAACAGATTGGAGCCGGTTGTATTTGCGCTCATCTCGTAAAAAGCCACAGGTGTGGAGTTCGAAACCACAGCAGTCATGTTCACAGCGGCCATCGAGTTCGTTATATTGCCAGTAACTGTAAGGTTGTCCGATGCTAAGTAGACCATCTTGTTCGTGGTGGCATAGAAGGATGCCTGCACGTTTGCAAGCATCAAGAAGAAAGCCAACGCCGAAAGGAGAGGTATGCTTTTCATTGCTTAATTATTATTGTTGAACAAGTATATAAAAAATGTTTCTCTGGCAAGCAATCCCTGCACAGCCCATCAGATTTTATTATTTTAGCATGGAATCCAAGATTATTCCATGAAAGGGCAGATGTTCTTGATCACCATGATATTCATGACGGGCCTTGTCTTCATGGTCCAGCAGCTTCTTATCCAGTATTCTGCCCTGGACCTTTCAGCCCCTTTCAGGGAGAACGAGATATACCTTCTCCGAAACACAAGGGACATCATTAACACCACAATCAAGAGCACGCCTGACTGCGAGGTGTTCTCTGACAAGATGGAATCCCTGGCGAACTTCCTCAATTCAAGGGACCCCAAAGGGGGATATATAATCTCTGTAGACTACAGGCTGAACTGCGCATACTGGGGCAATACTCCTCCTGCCCAGGCCCCCTTGAATGTCTCAGTCAAGATTGTAACAACAATGAAATCCGAGTCGAGTGAGAACTACTTCATGTACAGTGCCTAATTTATAAGCGTGCACGGACAATATTTACATATGCCTGCTAAAGAGGGAAGGCGACACATGTCGCCTTCAGGCCAAAAAAAAGGTGCCATTGAGCTTAGTCTTAGTTTCATAGTCACTGTTGTTTTTGCAGTTGTTTTGCTGAGCTTGGCCATTATGTGGCTCCAAGGATTCTTCGGGCAGCTGCCAGGAATAAGCAACAATCTTGTTCAGCAAGCTCAGGCAAAGATTCAGGATACGTTCGCCAATACGCAGAGTAATTTTGCAATCTGGCCCACACAGTATCCCATTAAGGCAGGGGACAATATCAGAATGTGCGCTGGAATAAAGAACGATGCTGACGATGGAATGGGTCATGATTTTGCTATAAAGGTTGAATTAGTATCCGCAAGTCTTAGCATATGCTCGACAGGTGATGTGACCACATGCGGGAACCTCAAGACGACTGTTGAGAATAACTGGTTAAGTTATAATAAGAAAAAATCTCCCATTTCAATAGGTGGCATCGATGCATGTAGGCCCATTGATTTAACTGTTCCTGCCAACGCGAAGAAAGGTAACTACATATTTGACATACTCGCATGCAAGGATGTTGCATCGTCAGATGAATGCACTGCTGAAAACATGTGGGGTGGAAGTGCACAACATCTGACCTTAACAGTGAACTAAATTCTGAGAATAATATATTCCAGCTAACCATATAGTACTACATGGACGTTTCCATGATTTTCGGCATAATCTTCACCCTCATTCTTATCGGTTTTATTCTGGTTTTTGGGGGAGAGCAAATCGCCAATTTATTAGGATTAGGAACACAGACCCAAGTCCTCAAGACCATAGACAATCTTCAGGAGAAAGTGGATGAGATATACAGGCTTGCTGAGAATTCTGCTGAGGAATTCAAGCTTTCCTTCCCAAAGGAATACAAATTATGCTTCTTCAATACTTCGGACCCGAAGCAGCACCTGTCAGCAGGATGGAATCCAGACATCACAATGCTTTATCTGATAAACCAGAGCAGATATAACATATGGTTTTACCAAGGGAACAATAACGCTGCGGGCCAGGGAAAGAGGATTCCATACCTTGATATTCTCACAGATAAAAATTTCTGCGTCCCAGGGGGCTCCAAGGTCTATGTGACAAAGAGGTGGAGTGGAGTCAGCATAGAGAAGATTTGAGGTTCGCATGCTCGCAATTCACCGCATCTTCCAGATGATATTCGGGATAATAGTCTCCGTCACCATTCTCTATTTCCTGATTGTCTATTCAGGCCAGTACAAGCAGAACCAGGAGGACTTTCAGAAGGCGCTGATACTGAAGGCCTTTGCTGATGAGGCGAAGAGCGTCTACCTCACAGGCATATCCACGAACTTCACCCAGTTCTACAAGTATGACTTCTCCTCATGCTTCATTAAACCCCAGACAAAGTCCCTTCCTGAAATGCAGTGCATGGGGACTGGCATTGCAGACGTGCCTGTTGACACGCCACTCATCTTCTATCCCGGCAAGCAGGTGTACATAAGCAGGGGCTCCCTGGATTACGGCTGGTGGGTGTACAACTTCGCTGAGGCCATGCCCAGCATCACCTTTGTATTCAATCCAGAAGGCTCCCAGGAAGAGAAGGATGTCATAACCAGCATTGTGCAGCTTATACCTGACACCACTGATGACTGGAGCGTGGTCAAGGTCGGGTTCGCAATATGCGATGGCGGCAGCTTGTCCAACTGTGGGGACCAGCCTTGCAGCAAAGATGATATTCTCTCAATTATCAGCTCATGGGAAGCTAAAACCAAATGCACAGCGTCCCTGAAGAAGAGCATGAAGCTTGTGACAGTCTCCCGGTCATGCGGGAGCTTCATGCCCCAGAGCGGCGTTTGCATAGGCTATCCCAACACTTATGGTGTGGGCAATGCCTACATCCAGGGCTCCGGGAAGGAGTATGTATGGAAGGACCCCCTTGACCTTGTGGCCCTCTCTCTGGGAGGCTCTGAGAAGGATGAGTTCGGGAAGACCGCAGGAGAGAAGCTCTATGAGATCAAGAATTCAGCCCTTATGGCAAGGCTCTCCCTGGCCGCGGACATCACTTCCAGGAGGATAGAGCTGATCCTGCGCAGCATCAGCCCTGACAATCCTTGTTATGCGTCTTATGTAAGCCTTGTGAACGAGCTTTCAGGCATTGGTGGGAAGGATTACACAGACCTTTCCCAGATGGATGGGCTAAACCAGCATCTGAACGCTGCAAAAGCATACTTCCAGAGCCTGGAGGAAGCGGGCTGCGAGAGGAGCATGTATGGAGCGTAATCCGGCCAGAAAAGGCCAGTCAGAGATAATGGAATACATAGTCATGGTAGTCCTCATAGTGGCAGCAATCATAGCCATAATATTATTCCTGAGCTGGTGGAGCATAATGCAGATCGAGATGCAGGGGTCCAAGAACCAGAATGATAAGATTGTCTCTCTTGGCCAGATGATAATGGGAGACTACATGCTCATAAACGAGCAGGCAATGCTTGATGACGCCAAGCTCACATCGCTGGTATCAATGAGCTCTGAAGGATGCGAACGGCTCCAGGCCTTGCTGGGAGCAAACTGGTACGCCAAAATAAAATCCCTTGACATGGAAGGAGATATCCCTTGCACGTGGGGGAATTACCCGGATTGCAACTCCTGGACCATATGCGAATACAAAGAGCCTCACATAGCTCAGGTGTTCCCGGTCAATGTCTACAGGAAGCTATCTGACAAGGCCGCCCTGGCTGTGCTCGAGGTGGGGGTGTACACATGAATTCAAAGAAGGCCCAAAGCAGCATGATCCTGATAATAATAGTAATAATGATATTCGTGGCCATGATAGTCTTCCTGCTCAACCTGGCAGGCTCAGTGAACAGGGAGACCTACACCAACCTCTATGTGAACAACCTTCTCCTGTCCGTTATGAGGACAGACACAGGATACACTGACTCCAAATGCAAGCTTGTCTCAGACCTTGTATTCTGCGCGTACTTTACGCCGGAGTGGAGGTGTGGGAATGAAAGATGCCTTGACCTGGCGAACGAGACCCTGCACAAATACCTGGGGGTCTTCGCCAAACAGACCAACAGCAGCATGAGATACCTTTTCACAGTCACCACGAACACGCTGGCCACCAATGAAGGGGAGCCGATAACCCTTGAAATGGGTGATGCGTCAATCAAGACAGCCAAGGCCACAAAAAGATACTCTTATCCTCTTGTGCTCACCAAGTCGGACGGCTTCAACCAGCACACCCTGAAGATACAGCTCGTGGTCGCCAAGAACTAGGCAAGACATTGCTATCTGGAATTTCCGTCACATTATAATATATACCAAGAAAGATAATTAGTTATATATGGCTAAAGGCCAGGCTGAGATAGCTGTGATTCTGGGCATCGTGATTGTTGCAGCTGTTGTTGTAATTTATGCCGTCCTACCCATTATCGATTCAGGAATTCCAGGCCCTATTAGGCTGAAATACAATGCCTTCAAGGCCTCATTTGAAGGCCTTGTGAGGGAGGGCTCCCAGGACGCCTTGACTAAGCTCAGCTCCAATGGCGGCTATGCTGACAATCTGTCTTTCCAGATGGGCTCTGTGAAGTTCCTTGACAAGGATGTCCCATACTGGCAGCTCAACGGCCAGGTGAAATACCCCGATGTCAAGTCCAATTTCGATTCTCTGATTAGTTCATACATAACCCAGAACAAGGACAAGCTGCTGCAGGAAACGGGAATGAGCGGGATAGAGCTTGGGAATGCCCAGGTCTCCACCAAATTCTATGACAGCAAAATAACCGTGACAGTTAACATGCCCACAACGATTGACGACCAGAAGATTAATCCCCCCTACACTTCTTACATTTTTGATATCCAGACAAGATTATCCCAGATAAACGACTTCGCCAAGGGCTTCAGCCAATATGAAGTTGCCCAAAGGCCTCTTGAATACTTCACACTATCCTCCATGGTTCTGAGCCCCATTGAGCAGGACGTGCAGACCGTTCCTGTCACCGTATCCCTCACTCAATGTGGGGAGTATGTCTTCAAGAGCTGGTGGGATGTAAGGCCTGAGATGGAGAAAGTCGTGCAGACCACCCTTTCCAATGTGTACATGCCTGGAAAGGCGCCCACGGATTACATGAGAAGCTCCGCTTATCCAAAATACACTCTCGTCCCCATTAGCGGAAAGAGGTACGAGGACCTTGAGGTGGATTTCTTCACCCCCGATGAGTTCTCACTCTCCCAGCCTGATTTCCAGTTCACCCCTGACCCCATATCAGCCACTGCGAACTTCATCCCCATGACAGGCCTGTGCCTTTCTGACCCTGTTTATGTCAATTATTACCTTTCTTACCCCGCAATCGTGCGGGTAAAGGACACGCTGACACAGAACGTGTTCCAGTTCGCTGTTGATGTTTACATAAGGGATAACCTGCCAGGCCCCTGGGCTAACCAGTCAAGCTATGAGTCTGATGCCCAGAAGCAGATTTGCTCCAACTACCAGTGCTTTGCGGACCTAAATGTGAAAGACAGCTCAGGCAGGCCTCTTGATTCAGCTGAGGTCATGTTCATGGGCTGCAGCCTCGGAAGGACAAACTCGCTTGGCAGGCTCATGGCAGCAGCCCCATGCGGCATAGGACCTTTGCAGATATACAAAGCTGGGTACAGCTTCCAGCCAGTGATGCAGAGCTCTGACAAACTAGTCGGGTTGGCTCTCACCCTTACAAAGACTCCTGTAGTCAGGCTGCACTTCTATGAAGCGATAGTGCAGAATCTGACTGGGCAATACAGCATAAACAAGGCTGACATCAGCCCGCTGGCAGAGAACCACAGGATTTACATGAAGCTGTATGACATGAAAGCGAACCAGCTGTATGAGAGGGGATTCAGCACAGCAGGAAGCCTTCTTAACAATATGCCTGCCAGCGATTACATAATCGCCGCTAGCCTTTACTCTGTCGACAAGGACATCCAAGGCATAAACAGGGTGACCGAACTCGGGAGCATACTGCTCAATTACACGCTGTCTGAGGGGTTGGACGGCAAGGACCTTTACGTCTATTTCCCCAGCACCATACAATACAGCCAGATAACAGACTCAACACAAAAGGCCGCATCCGGCCTCATGTTATCAAGCCTCCTGTACCATTGCGGCCTGGGACCGATAACCAAAAACAGCACGCCGGGCTTCACCGTTTGCATAAAGGGATATGATGAAATATAAGGTAATAGCTCTGGAATCGCTTGCGATATTCGTGTCATACCTAGTGTTCTCCCTCACCCTGGTCTCGGCGACCAATGTCAACATAATCTTCAACAACCAGGTGCAGGGCACTGCAACATATTCCCAGGAGGACCATGTGAACATGAAGATATCCCCGAAGCATGAGGCCTCTGACATAACATGGACCAATGTGAAGCTTACGGTCAATGTGAACAGCGCAAGCCTGGGGCATAGCATAACGAAGATATTCCTCTACAAGTGCCTTTCCCAGACCCCGACTGAATGCGCGCGCACCACCCCGGAGGTCTTTGACAATTATATTGATACAGATCTTCTCTGGAAGGACATTTCCCAGAAGACCGGCACAAGCCAGTATCCCCAGGCAGGCAATCTGCTCTTCATTGTGAAGCTCGAGGACCAGAACGGGAAGGAGAACTGGGTCGGGTTCTTCACCCAGACCAAGAGGATGTCATACAACACTTTCGACACCCAGCAGCTTAGCATTAACAGCATAGAGGTCTATGCTAAATCCCTTAATCTTGTGGAGCCCATAAAAGCATACATTGAGAACAAGCTCATGATCCCATTCAAGTGGGCCACCAAAGTCGCATTCACCGACTCCACCCAGCTTTATGCAATGGGGGGAAGCGCCTCTGAGATGGACTCGCACAACCTCCAGACTGCCATCGTATCCTCATCAGAGATTGCGTCCTTAAACAAGGAGTTCTATTTTGTCTCGCCCAAGACAAGCTCAGGCATAGCGAACCCCATTCTGCTTAACCTCAACCCTTCATTCGCCTGCGGGGACAACAAATGCGAGTCAGATATAGGGGAAAGCTCTGACTCCTGCTGCCTTGACTGCGGATGCGGCATAGGGCAGTACTGTGATGTGCCGGCAGACGCCAACCTCAGCCAATGCAGGAGCGGAACGCCAGGGATTTCAGTCATCTCCGCCTCCTCCGCGCTCATATCCGACTGCTCAAGGGGCTTCACTGGCAACATCTCATTAAGGGTCAGCAACCCGCCATCCAGCATTACTTACCCTGTGACAGGCACTGTCACGCTTAACGGCACTGTCTACAGCGTCTCCTGCTCTGGGGTTGCCGCAGCGCTTGAGTGCTCGATGCCCATCACATCAGGTATAAAATGCGGAGAGGGCTCTTATGTCATTGGCCCAGGCCACATCAACCTCACAATAAACTACAAGGATGGCAAGGGCTCCGCAAGCAAGGCCCTGAGCACAGCCTTCTCAGGGGTTTCCGTGAGCTATGACTGCGGATGTAGTGAGGGCAACTATTGCGACACTACAAAGAAGAGCTGCCAGTCAGAGTCCGCCATCACCCTGGGCATAACCAATCTCACATCCTACCTTGACAATTACCATTCTGGAGATAGGTTATACCTGAAGGCAAAGATATTCAACCCTCCCGAAGGCCTTGTCCTGGTTGACAAGAGCGCCACAATGAATTTGACTAATGGCCAGGTTTCCCCAGGCACGCCTGACTGCTCAGCACCGAATTCCCAGTTCGAGTACAGCTGTTCAATCCCGTTCCAGATATCAAGTTACAGCAATGAAAAGGCATATACCTTCTCACCAAATAACCTCTACTTCACAATAACTTACAATGACGGTCCTCTTGCCAAGACCAAGACCATCTCTGCGCCTTTCGGCCCGGTAAGCATACCCTCTCAGGCATGTGGGGATTCAAGCTGTAATATGGGCGAGTCGCAGTCCACATGCTGCCTTGACTGCGGATGTGGAGACAACACAGACCTTTACTGCGATAAGGTTTCTGGATGCCAGAGCCTTAATTCCATCGGGATCTCAATAAGCTCCCTTTACCCAACCAACTTCACTGACTGTAGGGAGGCCCATGATGCGAACTTGGAGATAGCTGTCAACAATGCCCCAACCGATATGACACTTACCTACTTCACATACATGCAGGGAGGCCTTGTCAAAGGCTGGAACCTGGCGTGCGACAAGTCCAGCGTGAACATGCTAAAATGCACCCTGGCCATCCCTGCTCTGGAAAGCGAAGGCTGCTCCCTTCCCTACAAGGTGATAGGCCCCAATTCATTAAACATAACCATCTCCTTCTACAATGGGAAGAGCAAGCAGGTGACAAAGCAGCTCTCCACCGCCTTTGGCAATATCATAATCACTCCTGTGTACCACTGTGGAGACGGGACCTGCGAATCCGATCTTGGGGAGAGCGCATCCAACTGCTGCTACGACTGCAGCTGCGCCTCTTCCTCTTCCTTCACTAACCATTACTGCGACTACGACATGACAACCAAGCTTGGCGGCTGCATTCCGAAATCCAACATCAAGCTCATCGTAGACTCCCCCAAGGCCCCAGTCCTCTTGCAAAGCTGCGAGCTCACCAACTCGGTCAACATAAAGGCCCACATAGAGGGCCAGCCCAAGGACATGCGGCCTCAGTCCTACTATGCTACACTTAACGGCTCTGCCACTCAATACATATCCTGCAGTCCGGAGCAGGCTTTCTACGGGGCAAACTACACCTTCAACTGCACGCTTCTCATCCCCAGGATCAGCAGTTGTCATATAGGCAACACTTACGACTATGAGCCTAACAATTTCTCCATGCTCATAACCTTCAGCAACGCAGCCGGAGCGAACAGTGTGGAGACCCGCACCCTCACAGGCTCCATCCCTCAAATCCAAATCTACCAGAACATACGCACGCTGTATGACATCATGCAGGATGCAAGATCCAGAGCCACCCAAAGGATAATGGACCTCAAGAATGTGATAAAGGATCTTATGGATTCCATCAAGGACTGCTATGAAAAGGTAAAGATGATAATGTACATGACTTTCATCACAGCCATCTTGGTGGGTTACAAGAGTTACCAGGATACACCCGCTCCAACCAATACACCTGGTAGCACTTCCGGTTCGATTAATGTCTTTATGAGCGGGCAGAGAGGTAAGGTCACAGCAGCCGCCCAGGACTCTGCATTAACCCTTGCCGCAGGCTCCAGCTTCGCCCAGGCTTGGGCCAAGTTCTGCGAGTTCCTGCAGACAGAATACCAGATGGCCATCAAGTCGCTTGAAATCGAGCAGAAGCTTGACTCGATGCAAACCTGCTTCGAGGTGCAGCAGCACGAGATGGACATAGGCCACTGCGACAAGCAGGAGCAGACATGCTTCACCAGCATGGTGAACTGCATCAACTTCAATGCGATAAGCAGCATAGCCAATGACTACAAGACCATCGCATCAGCTGGCTCCACTGTCCTAGGCCAGATGAGCTCGGCCTTCAATCAAGGCGCTACCTATGCGGGCCAGATAGGGGGGAGTACAATTACTGGGGCTTATGGAAGCCTTCAGGTGGCATGCAATGGAATGACATCAAGTGAATGCTGTGGAGGCTATAAAGAATCTGTACAGTCGGGTGGCACTGTGACATATCCATGCAGATATTCATCTGTCAGATTATCCATTAGTTCGTCGGGTTCCTCCACATCTTGTCCATCATACATAATTTTAGACACTACAAAAGCTGGAACCAACATAGTTTCGAATTCACAGACAATTTCTGGCAACATGTTCCTGGACGACTGCCACACATATTCATTATATTGTGATTTAAATAGAAACGGAATTAAAGATGGAACAGATGCTTTTGTGGGAAGCGTACAAATGACTTTCATGAAAGTCGACCTAACAACTTGCACATGTACAAAACAACCCATAGAATGCGTTTCTAGCACAGGCCTGACAGCTAACGGAGCCATAATGGGTTGCTGCAACACCAGCAAAACTGAAACGAAATGCGAAAGCGCATCGCAAGTGGCTTGCGTGGGCCCGAACCCGACGACCGTTTCTTCAATCTCGTCGATTTTCTCCCCTTCGACCAACCAAGGGATTGGTATTTTATGGGAAGGGGGTAAAGAGTGCAGCAATAATGTTTGCGTAACGAAAACGACAACCGCGACAACTACTCCTACGGCTGCAACAGGTTGTTGTATTGGTTATTCTGACGAAGTAACAATTAAAGGATGTACAGAAGCACTAGATAAATCTTCTTGTGAAGTGCTTGGAGGGAGCTATAAAGGCGGCAATTCGAAATGCACTGACAGTGCATACCAATCTGATTATCAATCTATATGTAAAGGAGTGACATCAACACCGTCAATAACATCCACATCTCCAAAAGCACAAATGGATTTGACTGTAGGTGGAGTAAAGGTTACTAGCGCTACTCAAAACTTTGCTAGTGGGCAGAAACTTAATTTTGTATGCAATGCTTTGCCATCAACATCTGGCGATAAATACATGCTGAGGCTTACTGTAAAAACTAAACTTATAAATGCCAATGATTATGATAGTCCTCTATATGATAATAGCAAAGAGTATACTCCCAATAAAGATGCAACTCCTCAGTTGATGTATAACTATAATGATGTTAATTTCGATTGCAATTTTGGAACGCGAATGGTGGTGGGGGATTGCTCCATATATAAGATTCCTTCTGCAACTGTTACTGCATCTACTATAGAAAACACTGATACAAAACAACTGACGTGTGTGGGATCAAATTTCTAAGGGATAAAGGTTTATGCAGACAATCACAATAATTAATATATGAAATCCGTTTTGCTTGGTTTTGCCCTGGCGCTTTTGGTTGTTTCAGGAAGCGCGCAGGCGCTCAAACTCACCGACGGCCTCTACTTCACAGTGCTTCCCAACTCTACAGCTGAGGTGTATTTCATACTTCCTGATGATGTGGGTGCTGGGATGGGGAAGGCTGATTATTTCATTACCGCAACCGCTATTCCGGACTGGGACAGGGATATGAGCAATTGCCCTGGCGCGCTTGCAGGCGAACTATCCAAAAAGGCCTTGCTGATTAGAATGTTACGCTAAAACGTAACATTTATATAGTATTTGTCACGAAGCTTTTGTTTTGTAAATAATTTACATTAAAGTATTTATAGGACTTCAGTGTAAATAATTTACATGACCATACAAGATGGCTTGAAAAGCGGAATTATTGAGTTCGAGCAGTCTGCAAGGGAAGAGGAGGCCAAAGGAAGGAATAGGGCTGCGGCCACCCTGTATTTCAAGGCCATTGCCACAGTATGCGATTATGTGATATATCAAAAGCTCAGGAAGATCCCGGACAACCATGCGGAGAGGTTCAGGATACTTGAAAGCCATTTCATCCTGCTTTATCGGGTGATAGACAGCATTTTCTCAACCTACCTGCAGACATACCGTTCCGGCATAAGCCAGGAGCAGATGGAGATGATGAAAGATGCTTTCAGAAAGGCTAAAAAGCTTGCAGAGTCTGTCGAGAAATGTCTGTAAAGCCGAGAAGTCTGTGTTTGATGTGGTGCTTTTCGGCTCCTCCATAAAGGAAAAGTACAGGCCGGGGGACATTGACATATGCATAATATTCAGGCAGGAGATGGAAGAGCGTAAGAGAGAAAGGATAGCGGAAGTTTTTAAAGGATGCCATGTGGAGCATCTTTTCCTTCATGAATTGTACAAGGAGCCATTATGGCAGACGCTCATCCATGAAGGGTTTAGCTTGGTGAAAAACAAGTTTGTCCACGAAATCTTCGGATTCGATTCACAGATTATTTTCAGATACGATTTGAAAAAACTAGACTCTGTAAAGAAATCAATGTTTTCCCATGCATTGGTTGGGAGGGATGGAGAAGGAGGGGTACTCAGGCAAACAAAAGGCATTGTCCTGGGAAAAGGATGTGTCATGATTCCTGCGGAGGCTTCAGAAAAAATAAGGGAGTTCCTTGAGACGTGGGGAGTGGAGTACTCTGTTATGAAGGCTTTAGTATCATGATTAATTCTTGGGTATTATTGATTATTTTCTTAAAGATATAACAAGTCTACTGCAATAATTAATATATGAAATCCGTTTTGCTTGGTTTTACCCTGGCGCTTTTCTTTGTTTCAGGGAGCGCACATGCGCTCAAGCTCACCGACGGCCTCTACTTCACAGTGCTGCCCAACTCTACTGCTGAGGTGTATTTCATACTTCCCGATGATGTGGGTACTGGGATGGGGAAGGCTGACTATTTTATCACCACAACCGCTATCCCGGATTGGGACAGGGACCTTACCCAGAGGACTATATCCACGGACATTAACAACACTGCAATAATACCCATAAGGTTCTTCACAGTAGGCAAGTCTGAGGGGGAGTGCTCCAATTATAGTGTGGCCATACAGGCGCCAAGCCTGGGCTTGTCCAGGTCATGGAAAGGCGGGATATGCGTTTCTAAGTACATGGATGTGGACATTGTTACAGGCCCTGTATCAGGCCCTAAGGAGGCCCTGAACCAGAATGTGGACCTGTTCAGCCTGGGTTTCAGGACAGCCTCCAAGGCAGTCAAGCCTGGCGAGAACTTTTCACTTGAGCTTCTAGTCCAGTCCCAGGCAAGCCTCACAATAGATGTAAGTGTGGCTTCTGATGTCCAGCTGGCGCAGAAGAGCTTCATGCTGCAGACAGGCAAGGTCTCTGGAGCCAGCACGCTCATGCTGGAAGGCACAGCAGGGGCAGCTGGAACCTACCAGATAAGGGCGACTGCGAAAGCCAGGAGCTGCACGCTTAGTTCATGCACAAAGCAAGCATCCATGACCCTTGATGTTTCTGATTCAGGCCCGAAGAGCGGTTATTCTGTCTCAATATTCCCTGAGAACCTTGCAATTAAGAGCCTTGCGCCTGTGATTTATTCCTTTATAATCCAGAACAATTACCAAGCAGAGGCAAGCTTCGTGACCAGGGTGGAGAAGCCCTATGACTTAGACAGCTCCTTCGTGATAGATACTTTTGCAATC
Source organism: uncultured archaeon (assembly GCA_964353635.1). Taxonomy (GTDB): domain Archaea; phylum Aenigmatarchaeota; class Aenigmatarchaeia; order QMZP01; family QMZP01; genus JAPLVB01. The sequence continues at coordinate 20,803 of CAYGVS010000003.1, forward strand.
CCGGCGCTCTCTGAGAAGACAGTGAATTTCACAGTCACGCCAAGGAACCAGACAGGATTCTATGAGATAAAGGTCATTGTGAACGCCAATGATATGGAGAAGGTTGCCTCAGCCTATCTGTCCACTAACGAGATGGTTTCCGATGTCTACAGGAGCGCTGATGAGGTCCGCTCCCAGGCCAGCACTGCTGTGAAGGCAGAGGTGGACAGCAAGGTGAAGACGTGGTACAGCTCCTACACCAAGTCAGAATACGGCTCCAACATGACAGCTTATGCAAGCCTTCAGAAGGACCTGGAATCGGAAAAAGGGCAGTCAAATCAGACAGAAATCCCTGAGAACGAAACTGGGGAGGAGCCTGCTCCGGCCAGCCCTCTTGGGATGATAGTTATACCTGTTATCATTGGTGTGGCTGTCCTTTTCGTTCTGCTATTCATGAGAAAGAGGCAAGGCAAAGAAGGAGACAGCCTGGACAGCATAAAGTTCTGATAAAATATTCTGAAAGTGATTGATTGGAAAAGTGACTCTTGTCACTTTCTGTCCAATGTTTAGTAAAAGTCTTCATCGGAGAATTCGTCCTCTCCCTCTTCAGCAGGGGCGTCCAGCTCCTCATCGCCGCCGCCCTTCTTCTTGAATTTCTTGAACACGAAGAACCCGACGACTGCAGCTGCTGCCACGCCGCCTATGATGATGGCGATGGTCACAAAATCTATTCCTTCTGATGAGGTTTTATTGGTCTCACATATATAAAGGGTAGAGCATGTCTCACCTGCTGTTGTGTCACAATCCTCGTTTGTGCAGCAGTCCACACAACTCTCGCTGCAGCACACGCCTGAGGTGCATGAGTCACCATCCGCCTTCCCGGAGCACTCGCTCTGCTGCTGACAGCTGTTGTAGGAGCACGTGCCTGAGGTGCAGTCCGGGTCAGAGCAGCATTCCCCTCCTGCTATGCATGACCCTGAGCAGCATCTGCCTCCTGTGCATGCGGTCATGTCAGCCTTGCCTTCGCATTCTCCGGGAATCACAGAAGCCTCGCACTTGAATGAGGACGAGCACTTTTCTGCATAGCCGCAGTCCGAAACAGAGCAGCAATTCGCCCCATTCTTCCTGCACACCTCTGCGCAGCATATTCCGCCAAGGCACTCTGCCTTGTCAGGCTTCCCTGTGCACGTGGTGTAGTCACCGCCAATCACGCTGATGCTAAATTCCATGGGTATCTGGAACTGTTGCACTATATTAGATGACATGGTTACTGTTGTTGATATATTCATGTCATCCTGTATGTTTTTCAGGGTGATTATCAGGAAAGTGCTCTCGTTCGGCTTAAGGCTCGTGCTTTCTGCACTTATGCTTATGTAGTTGTTTACGTCAACAGGATCTGTGGAAAGAACAAAATTTATTGCGGTGATGTTTTCCGTCCCTGTGTTCGTCAGCTTGAATTTCTTGAGGGTGAAGGTCTGGCCAGAGTTTATGGTGGTTGCATAAACTATCTTGTTCACGGCCTGACATGAGTTTACTGTGCAGGATTCGAGGCTTATCTTTCCTTCAGAGGGTATGCCTTGCCCCACAGTTACTCTTGAGACGCCTCCGCCAAAATCAGTGGAGCTGCTAGCTGAGAAGGCTATGTAATATTCCCCGTTGGTAAGCGTTATATTGGCTGGATATCCAAAAAGCTGAGGATTGTAAATTATTGTTCCGCTTTTCACAAAATTAGAGATGTCTGCTGTGTTGTATACTTTATATGAAATTGAGTTTGGATTTCCTTTGGCCTGTGCTAAGATGTAAACATTTTGACCTATCACATCTATCCTGCTTGTTATTGTTATACCTCCAACTGTAAGATTTAGTGTTGTATTTTCCGTTTGTTCATATTGATTGAAAGCTGTAATCCGAACTTCGTATGGAATTCCCCACTCTGCAGAAGAATATTTGAATATACTAGGACCACAATTTTGTTGTGGGTCTGTATTTGAAAAATAGCACAGATACTCATTAATTTCAGTGTTATATGGGATGCCTCTCACACCGCTTTCCACGCCAGGAACTATCATTGTAACGCCGACAATCTCTGTTGGTGTTGCGTGAGGATTTATTGTAACAATAAAACTGGAATTCGCCGATATCTTGTCCGGGATGAAAGTCACGTCAGGCGTCAGTATCGCTCCTGCGAAAGGAGCCAGCAGGAGAAAAGCTAGAAGCCCTGAGAGTGGGATTTTCATATATATTATATTGGCTCGGCTTATATAAACAATTTAAACCTGGGCGGAGAATATTGGTTATGGTTTCGTTCAAGCAGTTCCAGGAGATGGACCTTCGTGTTGGGAAGGTGCTTTCAGCAGAAGGCGTGCCAGGGGCTGACAAGCTCTATAAGTTGACTGTGGACATGGGAGAGAAGAAGATAACCCTGGTCGCAGGCCTCAAGCCTTACTATACCCCTGAGGAGATCAAAGGTAAGAAGATAATAGTCGTTGCGAATCTTGACCCGGTGATTCTGAAGGGGGTCAAATCAGAGGGCATGCTGCTTGCAGCCCAGGACGGCAAGGTAGTGAGCCTGCTGACTGTGGACAAGGATGTGAAGCCCGGCTCCAAGGTATCCTGACCTGGAAGGAAGTAATTGCATCATTAGCGGCTTGTTGTTAAGAAGTTGATTATCATGGAAGCGCAGAAAGTCCTTAAAGGGGAGAAGGTTGTCATCCTGGCAGACCACAGGGAGATAGCCTCCAATGTGACAAGGCATCTCAGAAGCTTTGATGCTGATGTCAGGGAGTCCCAGCTTAAAGTAGGGGATTACATTGTCTCTGAGAGGGTTGCTGTGGAGAGGAAGGCCATCCAGGATTTCATACAATCCATCATCGACCAGAGACTCTTCAAGCAGCTGGAGGAGCTTACCTGCTCCTATGAGAGGCCTGTGGTCATGCTTGAAGGCAACCCTGAGGCTTTGTTCCTGGAGAGGAACATGCATGCCAACACAATACGTGGAGTCCTCTCCTCCGTAGCAATTGACTACAGGGTCCCTCTTATGTGGACCCGCAACTCAAAGGAGAGCGCAGCCCAGATATACTGGATGGCTTACAGGGAGCAGGTAAAGGAGAGTAAGGAACTGCAGATAAGATGCAGCAAGAGGAACCATACGCTTGCGCACAAGCAGGAGTTTCTGATTGCGGGCCTCCCGAACATCTCCAATGTCCTGAGCAGGAGGCTTCTAAGCCATTTCGGGACTGTGAGGGACGTCTATGACGCCACTCCGGAGGAGCTCGTGCAGGTGGAAGGGATTGGGAAGGAGAAGGCCAAGAGGATTTGGGATCTTATTAATTCGGGTTACAAGCGTGATAAAGAGGTGCAAGAATAGTCTCTATTCAGGCTGATTTTATAAGCATGCATGACAATTCTTTTTATGGCAGTCGACATGGTTTACGACCTGCTCAAGAAGCACAACCCTATGCTGGCTTGCGTGATAGAAGGCCATGATATCCTTTACTGCGCTGAAAAATATCAGATTTATGTTAAGGATGCTCATTATCAGAGCAACGGTCAACACATCCGCTCAAATCCTTTCTATCACATGGCTCATATCTCCCACAGGGAAAGAGCAAAAGCCAAACCGGATATCGTAAAGCACTTTTCTAAAGGCAACTCGAAAAAGCACGAGCCAAATGCGGTATCCATACCACATTCTGTATATGACCGCGACCGCAGAAGAAAAATCGAGAAACAGCCATATTCTTCCTTGTTCCGGTAAAAGATTACTTCAGGCACGCTTCCAGGAATCCCCTGAAGAGCGGATGCGGATTTATTGGTCTGGATGTGAGCTCGGGGTGGAATTGCGTTCCAAGGAAGAACTTCTTCCCAGGAAGCTCCATTATCTGCATTATCCTCTTCTCAGGAGCGCGGCCAGAGAAGACCATCCCATTCTTTTCAAGGCACTCTATGTACTTTGGGTTTACGTTCCAGCGGTGGCGGAAGCGCTCTCGGGCATGGGTTTTCCCGTAGAGCTTGTGAGCCAGGCTGTCTTTCTCTATTAGCAGGTCGAAGCCTCCCAGCCTCATGGTGCCTCCCAAACCTTTTATCTCCTCCTGCTCCGGAAGGATGCAAATGACAGGGTTCGGCGTCTCATCATCTATCTCTGTTGTGTGCGCCCCTTTCAGGCCGCACGCATTCCGGGCGAACTCTATGACAGCCATCTGCATGCCGTAGCATAAACCAAAGAAGGGTATATCATGCTCCCTGGCATACCGTATGCACTCTATCTTGCCCTCGACCCCTCTCTCCCCGAAGCCTCCGGGAACTATAATCCCGTCCACTCCCTCAAGCTTCTGCTTCACGTTCTCAGGGGTCACTGTGCTGGCCTCTATCCATTGTATCTTGGCTTTGGCACCAACGTAAGGGGAGGTGTGCTCTATTGCCTTGAGTATGCTCAAGTATGAGTCGTGCACAGTGGTGTACTTACCCACTATGCCTATGGTTATCTCCTTTTTGGCTGAGTTTATCTTCTTCACAAGCTCTTTCCACTTTTCATAATCCGCCATGTCGCCGTTCTTCTTCCTTGGAAGGTTGAGTATCTTTATTATCTCCTCGTCTATGCCAGTATCCTGAAGGAACATGGGTATCTTGTAGATGTTGTCGATGTCATAGCAGCTAATCACCCTCTCCAAAGGCACGTTGGAGTATATGCTAATCTTCTCCCGGACCTTCTCGTTCACAGGGTTCTCGCTCCTGCATATCACTATGTTCGGCTGTATCCCCAATCCCATCAGGGTCCTGAGGCCAAGCTGGGCGGCCTTGCTCTTGTGCTCCCCCAGCGAGCGGGGCTGAAGGATGTAGGTAACTGTCACAAAGCACACGTTCTCCCTGCCCTCCTCATAAGCAAGCTCCCTCATGGCCTCAAGGAAGTATGAATTCTCGATATCCCCCACTGTCCCGCCAACCTCCACCAGCACCACATCAGCATCAGAGCCCACTGCCAGGCTCCTGAGGAATCCCTTTATCTCGCCTGTCACATGCGGGACGAACTGCACATCCCTGCCCAGGTATTTGCCAGCGCGCTCCTTGTCTATTATCATCTTGAAAATCTTCCCTGAGGTGAGGTAGTTGTCTTTCGAGAAGTTCGCGTTCATCATCCGCTCATAAGTCCCCAGGTCCAGGTCGCACTCAGTCCCGTCATCCAGCACGAACACCTCGCCATGCCTGAACGGGTTGAGGGTTCCTGCATCATAGTTGAGGTAGCCGTCAAACTTCACAGGCGAGACTCTGTAACCATGGAAGAGCTTGAGGAGTGTGCCTATGGAGGAGGAGAAGGTCCCTTTTCCAACCCCTGAAATCACTGTGCCTGTTATTATTATGTATTTGGTCCTGCCCTTCTGGTAGCCCTTGGGGAAGGAAGAAAAGAACTCGCTGTCATCTGATTTCTTGGAGACAGCTTTGAGCATCTCATGGGATTCTGGCATAATATATTAGGAGGCTAAAAAGATAAAAAGGTTGAAAGAAAGAAAAGAATCTTCCCGCTTTACTTCTTGCTGCCCTCGCCCACAAGCCTCTTCCCTATTATGAAGACCACAAGCAGGATTATTATCCAGTTTATCAGCTGCATCATGAAGTCTCCAACAAGGAACTTGGATGGGCCGACATCTACTGATGTTGCTGGGTTTAGGAAGTTAAGGTAGGGTCCGTATATTGGCGTTATGATGTCCTTTACCAAAGCCTGCACTAATGCTGCTGTGGCAATACCAACTATGAATGCAAGGGCCACAGAAATGATCTTCTGCTCTTTCATATAGTCCATGAATTCCTTCATGAAACCCATTGAATCACCTCAGGATTAGTTAAAAAGATAGATTATAAGCTTTTTGTCGAATAGAAATCAGGCTCTGATTAATCATGTTCTCTGACAGAGGTTATGGCTTTCTGCGGGCAGACTTCCACGCAGATCAGGCAGCCTTTACAGACTTGATCATCCCAGACAGGCTTTCCTTTCCAATGGATGGCTGTATCAGGGCACATGAGCCAGCATTGCTTGCACTTCACGCATTTCTTCATGTCCCAAACAGGCCTGAACACCCTCCAGGCGCCAGTCCTCACCTCAACGGAGTTCCCCGGCTTCTCCATGTGGGGGACGCCTTTGGACTTCTCGTACTTAATGCTGGATTCCTCAATCATTCGCTTCGTCCTTTGAATTCACTCTTTTATTATTGTCTTGGTCTGAATAAATATAGGGCAAGCTTATGCAATACGTGAGCCATCCGCTGATAAGGGAGAATTTGGTAGAGGCAAGGTCCTACCAGGAGGCTGTGCTAGGCACTGCTGCAAAGAACCATACCCTCTGCGTGCTGCCGACTGGCTTGGGAAAGACCAATATAGCCCTGATGCTGGCTGCGCACAGGCTGGATAAGCACCCTGGCTCCAGGATACTTGTAATGGCTCCAACCAAGCCTCTGGTCAACCAGCACTTCAAGACCTTCCAGGAGAGCATGAACATCCCTCAGGGTGAGATGGTGGCTGTGACAGGGTTCATCAACCCTATGGAAAGGGAGGAGCTTTATGGGAGAAGGCTCGTTTTCGCGACCCCCCAGGTGATAGAGAATGACTTGAGGAAGGGGCGGCTCTCCCTGAAGGATTTCTCGCTGCTTGTGATTGATGAGGCCCACCACTCGATAGGGGGGTATGCCTATCCCTTTGTAGCAAAGCTCTACCTGAGCCAGTCCAGGTTCCCTAGGATACTCGCCCTTACAGCATCACCGGGAGGTACGAAAGAGAAGATAGAGGAGATAAAGAAGAACCTTGGGATAGACGCTGTTGAGATAAGGACTGATAATGACATGGATGTCATACCTTGGGTCAAGGAGAAGGAGGTCGAATGGATCTATGTGGACCTTCCCGAGAGCTTCCTGAAGATAAAAGGCTACCTTCAGGGTGCTGTGGAGGACAGGGTCAAGAGGCTCAAGTCAATGGGCCTGATAAAGAAGCCCAAGCCCTCCAAGCGGGATTTCCTGGAGCTGCAGGCCAGGGCCCAGGATTCCATCAGGAAAGGCTACAAGCCAGCCTTTGGGATATCCTCCCTGACAGCCCAGATAATCAAGCTGGAGCACAGCATAGAGCTCCTGGAGACACAGAGTATAACAGTCCTGGAGAAATACTGGAACAAGCTTAAGGAGGACCCCTCCGGGGCTGCGAAGAACATCATGAAGGACCAGAGGGTTGCAAATGCCATTTGGCTCTCCAGGGGGCTGTTCGAGAGCGGCTCCAGGCACCCCAAGATGGGGAAGCTCTGCCAGATAATTGACAACCAGGTCCGGGAGAAGCCCGATTCCAAGATAATAGTATTTGCCAACTACAGGGAATCCGTTAAGGATATCGTGTCCAGCCTGGGCAATATAGAAGGCGTGAGGCCTGTGGAGTTCGTTGGCCAGAAGGAGGGGCTCACGCAGAAGGAGCAGATACAAAGGATACATGACTTCAGGGAAGGCGTGTATAATGTTCTCGTGGGCACGAGCGTCTCAGAGGAGGGCCTGGACATACCCTCAATGGACCTGGCCGTCTTTTATGAGGCCATTCCCTCTGAGATCCGCTCGATACAGAGGAGGGGCCGGGTTGGCAGGCAGAAGATAGGGAGGGTCATATTCCTCCTTGCCAGAGGGACAAGGGATGAGGCTTACTTCTGGTCTGCCAAAAGCAAGGAGGCCAGGATGTACAAGACGCTGAAAACAATGAAATCAAATCAGGAAAAGGATTAGGGATTATATTACAAGCTTAGGTTATCATCCAGCATATATTCTACATCTTTTACGTGTTCATCCCAGGAAGGACCCCATAGCTCAAGATTTCCCAAATACGCGACAAGATGGCCGTTTTTCTCGATTCCAAGAGAACGCTTTATTCCGGGTGGTATGGCCATCTTATAGTTTCTTATTGTGTAAAACTTGCCCTGTTCTTCTGTATCAGGGATAAGAACCAGATATTTGTATCTTTCGTCTTGCTTTAGCGAGGCCTTGAAGCCTTTCACTACTGTGCTATCCAAGGCAGAGCAGAGGTCCTTGGGAAGATAAAATCTGTTCCCTTTAAAGCTTAGAGTATAGCTTCCTCTAATTCCGGATATCTTCATTTTCATAAGACGCAAAGGCTTACCTGCCTTGTCTCTCTTCCTCTTCGCGGACCTTCTCTTCCACTTCGTCCTTTATGCCAAGGCTCTCCACCATCTCCTTGTACCTGTTCCTGATGGTGACTTCTGTGACTCCTATGGCATCAGCCACTTCCCTCTGGGTCTTCTTCTCACCCTCGAGGACTGCGGCTATGTACAGAGCGGCTGCGGCCACGCCTATTGGGCCCTTCCCTGAGGTCACGTCAAAGGTGCCTGCCTCATCAAGTATCTCAGCAGCGCGGACCTGTACCCTCTCTGAGAGGTTGAGTATGGAGCCGAACCTGGGAACGTAATCCTGGGCCTTGGCTGGAAGAATCCTTATCCTAAGCTTCCTGGCTATGTACCTGTAGGTCTTTCCGATGTCCCTGCGGTTTATGCCTGAGGCTTTTGATATCTCGTCCAGTGTCCTTGGGGCGCCTTCCTCCCTGCAGGTTGTGTAGAGAAGGGCTGCGATTATGGACTCTGTGGAGCGGCCTCGAACAAGGCCCTTATTTACAGCCTGCTGGTAGAGCTTGGCCACCTTCTCGTGGACTGCCCTTGAGAGATGAAGCTGTGATACGAGCCTCTGGAGCTCTGAAAAAGCGAAAGAAAGGTTGCGGTCCTTGGACTTAATGAGCCTCTTGTGCCACTTCGTGAGCCTGTAGTACTGGGCTCTTTTCTTGGAAGAGACCTTGAACAGCTCACCCTTGCCCTTGCCTATCTCAGTGGTTATCCCCTGGTCATGCTTCATTGGTGTAAGGGCTGCTCCTGTCCTGACCCTCCTGGAGCGCTGGTCCTCATCAAAGGCTCTCCACTCTTGTGTGAGGTCGACCATTGACTCGTTGAGCACAGCGCCGCATGCGTTGCAAATAGTTTCTCCTCTCTCGTAATCATACTTTATCTTCTCTGAACCGCATTCAGGGCATGTCTGGACAGGCTTTTTTTCCATCATGGTATCCTCAATTGGAAGTGCCATCGGGCACTTCTCTCCGTTTGTTACTCCCTTCCAGTGATTATGAGGGTTTTTGAATGCTATATTTTGCACTGGCTCATTTATAAAGGTATCGGTTTTTTTAAGGTATATTTAAATACTTTTACCATCATTTAGTGATACTATTTAAACTTAACGTATTATCATGCTTGCATTTAAATACTTGCTCGGTCAAACTATGATTCTATCCGCTCTCCTAATTTTTGGTCAGTTTGGATAATAGAGGTGGTTTGGATGGAATATCAAGTTTTTACCAAGGAAGCAGAAGGTATTGTGATAAAGGGAGTGATAGTAGGGAATTGCATGTATTGCCCAAACCCACTGGATGATTACAGGAGCAAGACCTTAGAATACCTAAGGGGAAAGGGTATTCACAATATAGACCTTCCGGATGACTACTGAGATTTTTTAAGGGGGAAGGAAGCTAGTAGTCTTCCATTCCTCCGCCACCCATGCCCCTTGGAGGCATCGAAGGCGCTTTGCCTCCTGAGCCTGAGGATGAGATCACATCATCAATCCTCAGTATCATCTCTGCTGCCTCTGCCGCGGACTTTATCGCCTGGGTCTTTATCTTGAGCGGCTCGATGACCCCCAGCTTTATCATGTCCTGGACCTCTCCCGAGAACACATCAAGACCGAAGGTTATCCCTTTCTTGTCGTGCTGTGCCCTGAGGTTGGCTATCTTGTCTATGGGGTCAAGGCCTGCGTTCTCTGCCAGGCTCCTTGGTATCACTTCCATGGCATCCGCAAAGGCGTTTATCGCAAGCTGCTCACGGCCTTTGAAGGACTCTGCGTATTTCCTGAGCTCCTTGGCCACCTCTATCTCTGTGGCCCCTCCGCCAGCAACTATCTTGCCCAGCTCAAGGGCTGCTGCTATGCCTTTGACAGCATCCTCCACAGCCCTCTGGACCTCGTCTATCACATGCTCAGTCCCGCCCCTTATAAGGATGGTGACGGCCTTGGGCTGGGAGCATTCCTCAACGAAAATCATCTGGTCTCCGGCGATCTTCCTCTCCTCAACCCGGCCTGCGAAGCCAAGGTCGCTCTTGGTAAGGTCGTTCAGGTTGGAAACTATGCTTGCTCCTGTTGCGCGGGCAAGGGCCTCCATGTCTGATTTCTTGACGCGCCTGACTGCCATGATGCCTGCCTTTGTCATGAAGTGCTGCGCAGCGTCGTCTATGCCCTTCTGGCAGAAGAGCACGTTCGCGCCTGACTTGATGACCTTGTCCGCCATGTCCCTGAGCATGCGCTCCTCCTGCTCTATGAAGGCCTGCATCTTCTCCGGGGAGTTTATGCTGATTTTCGCATCCCCTTCCAGCTCCTTCACCTCGAGGGCAGAATCGATCAGCGCTATCTTGGCTTTCTCTGCTTTCTTGGGCATGGCTGAATGAACAACCTCCTTGTCTATGAGCACCCCGTTTATCAATTGGCTGTCGTTCATCGAGCCTCCTTCCTTCTTCTCGAGCTTTATGTTGTCCACATCTATGCTCACCACAGTCCCCTTCACTTCGGCAATTTTCTTTATGGCTTTGACCGCGATCTCCGCAAGCTCCTCGGACGCCTTCTCCGCGGACTTGCCTGTTATGGCAGTGTTCGCAATCTGCTCGAGAGCCACATCGTCATTTATGTCAATCTTCCTGGAAATCGTGCTGAGGACTTCCAGGGCCTTCGCCTTGGCCATCCTGTAGCCCTTGGTTATGACAGTGGGATGTATCTCCTGGTCAAGGAGGTCTTCCGCCTTCTTGAGCAATTCCCCTGCCAGCACGACTGCCGTGGTAGTCCCGTCACCCACGGACTTGTCCTGCGTCTTCGCTACTTCAACCATCATCTTCGCGGCCGGATGCTCTATATGCATCTCCTCCAGAATCGTTGCGCCGTCATTCGTTATTACCACGTCCCCTATGGTATCCACGAGCATCTTGTCCATCCCCTTGGGCCCTAGGGTAGTACGTACAGCATCGGCAACCGCCTTTGCTGCGGTTATGTTGGAGCGCTGGGCATCCCTGCCTTTGCTCCTCAAGGTTCCCTCAGGTAATATCAAAATCGGCTGCCCGCCGAGTTGCGCGAATCCATTAGCCATATTTTCACCTCACTGGTAAATATCAAAAACAATTCCATCTTAGATGGAATTGCATAGTATATGTAACCAATTAACTTATAAATGCTTTTCCATGCCATTTTCCCTTCAAAGGGAAAGAAAATGGGCTCGCTGGGATTTTCGAACGCACAGTTAGCCGTTTTATCAGCTTCCTATGTAAATCCTTTCTTTTGGATAAGCCCTACCCTTTTCAACGCCGAAAGGAAGGTGTCTCTTGACACCTTCTGGCTATTTCGAAAAGGGTTGGGTATCGAACCCAGGACCTTCGGCTTCTACGCCATAGCAACCGCGATCTTTCTCTCTCGCGGGGCCTTATAAGACCTGCGCAAGCCGGCCATAAAGGACGGCATTCGGCGCTCTACCGACTGAGCTACGAGCCCGATTGTGGATAGAAGGCGTCTCTTGACGCCTTCAATCTCGATTCTGGATAGAAGTTGACTATTGTCAACTTCCAATCTTTTATGGATTTGCTATGCATCCAGCTAATTGTAGTTATTGGAGGATACTGTTATAAATTAGAATGCTGGTCAGCCGGCAGCCTTTTTTTTCTTCGAGCGGAAGAGAAAGAGTTGTGCAATCTGCTCCATCATCCTGGGCTCCGCGGCGACTATGTCCACAGAGGAGACAATCCCGATGAGGCTGTTGTTGTAGACCACAGGCAGCCTCTTTATTTTCTTCTCTGTCATCGCATTGGCCGCGTCCTCTATCTCAGCGTCCGGCTCTATCACGACGACCTCCCCAGTCATGGCCTCCTGAACCTTGGTCTTTGATGGGGTCTTGTTCTTTGCAACGACCTCCCTCATTATGTCCCTCTCGGTGATTATGCCAACAAGCCTCTTGCTGTCGACAACGATGAGGCATCCTATGCTGCATGAGGCCATTATTTTGGCCGCTTGCTGTATGGTAGATTTTGGAGTAACAGTCTTCACATCTGTCGTCATTATATCCTTTACTTTCATTGTCACTCCCTCTGCCTCTCCATCCTTGGCACGAATATCCTGTACCTGTCCTTGTCGTTCATCTCCTCGACTATCCTTTTGACTATCATCTTCTCCGGGTCAGGGAGGAGCGGAACCCTCTTCTTAAGCTCGGTGAAGTTCTCGAATGGTTTGACCTTCCTTTCGTCTATTATCGCCCAGAGGTGGCGCTTGCCAATCCCATGCAGCAGCTCCAGTTGGTGCATTCTCGTCGTGAGCTGGCCTGATTTGTTGAAGAATTCCAGGAACTTCTGTGGGTTCTCATCGACTATCTTCTCAACCGCAGGCTGGACCTCGTCTTTTGCTGCGTTGGTGAGCTCCTTGAACTCAAGCCTTCCCCGTATGTATTTCACCTTGTCCCTCTTTCCGTCGCCAATGTATATCCTTTCGCCTATCTTGAGCGCAGTGCCTTCCCTTATTATGACCTCAAGCAGCGAGAAGAACATATCTCCCATAACCTGCGCGACAGGCTGCGATCTGTCCATACCGTAATGGCCGTGTGACAGGTATTCCAGGCAAACGGCCCATTCGTCCTTCTTTATATCGTGGGGAACCATGAACTCACCATTTAGATTTTGAGCTAATCGTGTGATTTTAATAAAATTGGTTTTCAGTTTTAAATTGTTAGCTGAACTTCTTCACGATAGAGACTATCTTCTTCCTGTCTTCCTCCGAAAGGCTGATTATCTCGTTCGAGAAGAGCGTCCTCACTTCATCCGGGTCCTGTGGCATGTGGTTTATTATCGAGATTATCTGCCTCTCCTTGAGCCTCTCTATCTTCCCGAGCTCCTCGGCCAGCTCGGCAGCGGACTTCTCGGATATCTTGGAGAACTTCCTGAGGTGGTCCAGAGCATTTTTCTGCTCGTAGCTGAGCTCCTTCTCTTTCTCCTTCTTCTCGAGGATCTTCCTCACCTCAGACCAAGAAACGAACTTCTCGTTTTCAACTTTCATGCTCTTTCCTCACGGCTTGCCAGAAACTGAACAAATATTAACTAACAGGCTTTAAATGCTCGGGCTTCAGCATGAGCGTCTTTTGCTTGTTGCCAAGCATTATGCTCACGACATAAGCCCTTCCGCGCTTCTTCAGGACCTTGCCGACCTTGCCCTTGTACCTGTAATGAGGCATGTTCTTGGGGGAAGAAGGGTCGATGTCGATGAGCACTTTCTGGTTGCTATGGAACTCCCTGAGGAACCTCTCCACAGTGAATTTCTCGCCGTGCGGCTTCTTTAGCTTCCTTCTTGTTCCCGTCCTGAAACCTCTTCCCGATCTTGACATAACTCACACCGTGACAATTATACCTGGTTAATTGTATGCTTGCTATTTAAATTCTTGCTTGAGTCTGAAAGTGCCTTGGCATCTTCTATTACTTGTTCCCTGGAAGATGTATTTTGACCACGTCAAGCTCCTCTACTTTGAGAGGGATTTCCAAAACGGATGAGAAGGAAGGCCTTGTCCTTCCGCTGTCCCCGTTTATGAGCTCCTTGATGTAAAGGCCTGCCGATCCCTTTATGGTGAACTCTATCCTGTTCTTTGGCATGAGCTTCCAGGAAACCGACTTCATGCGCTTTACCCTTGTCTTGTCAGCCCTCCTGTGCATGACCCTGGCTGGCGTCTGCTGGTTTATCAGGGAAAGCTTCCTGAGTTTTGGAAGAAGCTCCCTGGGTATTGGTTTCTCAGAAGAGGCAATAGCCCTGTAGGTCTTGTCAGGCATGAGGCTCTTGACCTTCACGACCTCCTTCCTGTCAGAATACCGCATGCCGGAAACAGCCACCTTTTTTGTGCGGCCTATTTCAGCCTCCATCTTGGCAAGCTGGAAGGCGCGCTTCTTTGGTGATTCTATTTCCAGGACGAAAGGCCTCCATGCAAGGCACCTGGCATCAATGTCCTCCCTCCCCGAGGCATGCAGCGAGTGCCCGCTTCCGCCTGATTCCCTCATGAAAGGCTTGGCGATTATGTCTTCTACTGTCTCCTTGTACATCTCCCATTTGGTTTGGGGAATCCCTCTCACAAGCTTCCGGTATCTCCCATAGACGTAGACCGGGTTAATCTGCAACCTCAGCGCATTCTTCTCCAGGTCAAGGATGAACGCCACATCAGGATTGCTTTCGTCCGGTTCCTTTCCGGTCTTTGCGGCTATCAGCTTGCCCAGCTCCCTGTTTATCTCTGATTTTATAGGCTCGCAGTTCTCAATCCCGATCTCCTCCCACAGCTCCTCTTCCTTGTGTACAAGCGAGCTGCTTAGCTTTGTGGAGACCACGAATGTCCTGCACTCTATCCTTGCTAATTTCTTTCCAGCCTGGCTGGCCCATTTCCCCAGCTCATCGAAGAGGCTGCCGCATATGCTGCATGGCTCGTGCTTCTCCTGGATGGGGATTTTTTTCTTCCTGAAGTCAAGTCCGGAGAAGTTGGCCTTGTCTGTGGGGAAGGGCTTCATGGAGTATTCCATAGCCAGAATAATCCGTAGGGAGCGGCCCCTCTCCCTGTTAGTGAACCCAGAGAGTATCTGCGCGAACTGCCTTCCCATGCAGTTGTCGCACACGTAGCCTTTCTGCAGGATTTCCTTCGCGGTTTCGAGGATCATGGGTATAGTTTGCCTGGTGGGAATATAAATTAAGAATTAGCCTATCTTGTATCCTAATAGTTTTAGCCTTTCAGTATATTTCCCAATCTTTTCGCTTTTCTTTCTTGGGTCCAAAAGCGGATCTTCTTTTGCTATCTTGATGGCCTTATGAAAATCTCCGATGATATCATAAACTGGCCTGAGGCGTGCTTCAAAGCCGTTGATTTTCATTGTCGTGTTGTTTTCCCAATTACTGCTCAGAGCATGAGATATTGCGCCTGGATCCATCAAGTCGAATTTAACGCTGCCAAGATTAAACTTGAGATGATCAAGAAATTCGGCCGATATGCTTTCCAATTTGTTTGGTATTCCCAAGCTATTAAGGGTTTTCGCGATTGCATGTGCGTAAGCTTCTTTTCCTGCGACAATTATGTCTATGTCAGAGGACTCTAAAAGCGCATCTTGAAGAACCAGGCTTGCTCCGCCGAATACTATGAAATCAGAAGACCTAGGTATGTATTTAGTTTTGGTCTCATATATTCTTGGCTCCGGAATTATTCCATGTTTTCCCATCATTTGATAGAAACTTATGAGGGCATCAGACAGAATTTCCTTTTTCATGAGGCTTTTGTTTGTGTTTAGATATTTAACCTCGTTGAGGGAAAACGAAGAGCTCTTGACCTTCACGACCTCCATCCTGTCAGAATACCGCATGCCGGAAACAGCCACTTTTTTTGTGCGGCCTATTTCAGCCTCCATCTTGGCAAGCTGGAAGCCGCGCTTCTTTGGTGATTCTATTTCCAGGACGAAAGGCCTCCATGCAAGGCACCTGGCATCAATGTCCTCCCTCCCCGAGGCATGCAGCGAGTGCCCGCTTCCGCCTGATTCCCTCATGAAAGGCTTGGCGATTATGTCTTCTACTGTCTCCTTGTACATCTCCCATTTGGTTTGGGGAATCCCTCTCACAAGCTTCCGGTATCTCCCATAGACGTAGACCGGGTTAATCTGCAACCTCAGCGCATTCTTCTCCAGGTCAAGGATGAACGCCACATCAGGATTGCTTTCGTCCGGCTCCTTTCCAGTCTTCTCAGCAATCAGCTTGCCCAGCTCCCTGTTCACCTCTGATTTAATGGGCTCGCAGTGCTCTATACCTATGTCCTCCCACAGGGATTCCTCATTCTGGACAAGCGCCCTGCTAAGCATTGTGGACACCACGAAGGTCCTGCATTCGATTCCAGCCAGCTTCTTTTCCGCCTGGCCGGCCCACTTATCAAGGTTTTCAAAGAGGCCGCTGCAGGTTTTACAAGGCTCATGTCTATCCGGCATTTGGATTTTTTTTCTGAAGTTCAGGCCTGAGAAATTCGCCTTATCTATCGGGAAAGGCTTTATGGAGTACTCCATGGCCAGAGCAATCCGTATGGAGCAGCCCCTTTCCCTGTTCGTGAATCCAGAAAGGAGCTGAGCGAACTGACGGCCCAGGCAATTATCGCAGACGTATCCTTTCTGGAGGATTTCCTTGGAGGTATCGAGAACCATGGGTATAATTTCAATCGCAAGAATAAAAACTATCATTCTGCCAAAGGCCGCTGCTCTTGCTCTGAGGACGCGCTATCATTCTTGCTTTCCTCCTGCGGCACCACTATGCTCACCTTTTTCCCGCTGCTCTTGAAGATTATGTCCTCGAGCTCCTGCTTCTGTCTCTCCATCTCCTTCCTTATGCTCTCCTTGTCCTGGGCAGAGGCATTGAGCACTTTCTCCAGGGAGGCAATCTCGTCAAGGTTCCTCCTTATGCTGTTCTCGAGGTGGGCCTTCCGTTCAATGGCCCATTCATACCTGCTTCTTTCCCTTTCAAGCACCTTGGTTTCCTCAACTTTTTCATTGTAGTCGTACTTCAGGCTTCTTACGTCTGTATCCAGCCTGGAGGCAAGATCGTCTATCTTCTGCTTTTCGCTGTCCTTAAGGCTCACCTTCTCTTCCATTGCCGCCTTCCTTGTAATAAGCAACACCTCCCTGATTTGCTTCTCTTCACATTTCATGATGGCCTCGAAAGGCCTGTTTATCATGCTTTCCAGCGCAATCTCCTGCTCCTTCAGGATAGGATAGTTCTTGCTGACAAGGTACTCAAGCTTCTTGAGGGGCCTCTGGACAGAGGAAATCTCATCTGTTATGTGGTCCTTGAGAGCACTAATGGCTCTTCTGTTCTTCTCTAACTGCTCTCCTATGCTGTTGTATTCGGCGTATTCATGCCCCTTGACTATGCTGTCTATCTCAGCCAGGTGCTTCTCAGTCTTGTTCCTGAGGTCCTTTATGCGCATCTGTATCCCGCCTTCCTCCTTTTCCACGGTGCTCAGCCTCATCTTCAGGATGGACTGTTGGTCCTTCTTGGACTTTATGCTGTGGGCCAGCTGTATGGTCTCCCCTTCAGCTTCCAAGAACTCCTTGAGGATAGAGACGTTCTCCTGCGTTTCCTTTATCCTCTCGATGACTGCGGAGCTATCCTTGCTGAAATAAGTCGAAAGAAGATATGCCTGCTTTGGCGTGATGCTGCTCATGTCAGCCAGCGCTTCCTCTGCAGCTTCCATGAACTGCTTGAGTATGTTGAAGTCGACTGGCTTGCCATTGAAATCCTGGATACCGCTGACAAGCGTGTGAATTCTTTTGACAAAAAGCTCCTTGGTCATGTTCACGACAGGCCCCAGCTTGTCAGGGCTCTCGAATTTCGCTGACTCCAGGATGTCTGCGGATTCCTTGATTCTCTGGAATCCCTTCATTATCCCTGAGTACAGCTCGTTGGCCCTCTCATGCTTGTCCTTGATCTTGCCTGCAAGCGTCTGGTTGACCCAGTCGCTGACCTCGTCTATGTGCACCTCTGTCTTCTCCGGCGCTTGCTCCGGGGCTTGCTCCTGCTCCTTTTTCTTCTTGAAAATATCGAATATCCCCATCTCGCCACCACGCAGCTGCCTGAAATCCCTGCTATAGAATTGGATGTAAGGAATTTAAGGGGTTCATGGCGGATAGCCACTGCTTCCTTCCCTGCTTTTCGGCCAGCGGGTTTTATATCAGACCCCTGGCAAATATAATTCATGAAACCCGCATTGCTTGACGGCAACGCAGCGGCTGCCTGGGGAGGCAGGCTTTCCAGGGTGCAGGTCGTTCCCAATTTTCCTGTGACCCCGCAGACAGAGCTCATCGAAAGGTTTGCTGAATGGAAGGCCAAGGGAGAATGGAAAGGTGAGTTCCTCCCGATGGAATCAGAGCACAGCGTCCTTGCAGCTGCGATAGCTGCTTCTGCCACAGGAGCTAGGGTATTCAGCGGCAGTTCGTCCCAGGGGCTCATGCTCATGCATGAGATGACGTATGTGGCCTCAGGGATGAGGGTGCCTGTAGTGATGATTAATGTGTCTAGGGCATTGTCCGCGCCCATATCCCTTTGGCCTGACCACAATGACATTCTTGGACAGAGGGATTCCGGGTGGCTGATATTCTTCTGCGAGAGCAATCAGGAGGTCCTGGACACAGTGATACAATCCTTCAGGATTTGCGAGAATGAACGTGTGCTTCTCCCTGCATTCGTCAACATGGAGGGCTTCGTCCTTTCATACACAAGGGAGCCTACCAAAATCCCAGAGCAGAAGGCTGTTGACAGGTTCCTGCCCAAGTACAGGCCGAAGGTTTATCTTGACCCCAAGAAGCCCATGGCCATGGGTGTTGGAGTGATGAAGGAGTATCCATATTTCCGCAGTCAGGTCTATCTTGCCCAGAGGAATGCTTTGGATGTCATCCAGGAAGTGCACAAGGAATGGGGGAAAAAGTTTGGAAGGGAGTATGGTTTGGTCGAGGAGTTCATGATGGATGGAGCCAAAGCTGCCCTGATAAGCATGGGCGCGAACAGCTCCATTGCAAAGGCTGCTGTAAAAAGCCTCAGGTCTAACGGCGTGTCCGTAGGCCTTCTCAGGCTGAGGGTTTACAGGCCGTTCCCTAGAGAGCAGATAAGGAAGTCCCTGGAAGGCGTGGAAGCGGTTGGGGTAATAGACCAGAACCTTTCTCCAGGCTATGGAGGAATAGTCTATCCAGAGATAAGGGACTGCATTTATGACAGGAAGGTCCCTGTGAGCGATTTCATTGCAGGACTGGGAGGAAGGAATATCTCCCAGCAGGAGCTCGAGCAGTTCGGTGCAGAAGTTGCAAAAACAGCGAATTCCGGGAAGTCCCTCGTCCTTTGGCAGGAAGTTGATTGAAATCAACTTCGGTCCAGAAATGGCAGGAAGTTGACTGATGTCAACTTCAGTCTTCAATCGGCAGGAAGTAGGGCAGGCTTAGATGTGAATCGGCAAGTATAGCCCTATAATATATCCCAAGATAACTCCAATGATGAATGCTATAATGTATTCTTTCATGCCAAACGCCTCACTCAAGTATGAGCGGCTGTGACGCCTTCAGTATCTTGATTTTTTCCTCCATCTCACTCATCCTTTCCACTAACGGGTCCAAATCGAACTTCTGCATGCTGCCTTCGAGCCAGTGACTCTTCGCCTTGAGGCTTTCAAGGTCCCTTGTCAGGCTCTTCATGTTAAGCCTGTTCATCTCCTCTTCCAGGCTCATCACTCTGGCCATGTCATCCTTTAGGAACTTTATTTCAGCTTCCATCTTCTCAACCAGGTGGGTGTTTTTCTTTATGCTCTCCCTGACCTCGCTTTTGAGATGCTGGAACTCCCTTGCTATATCCTCCTCAAGGGTTCTGATGTTCCTGTCAGAAAGGATTGAGCTCTTGAGCGTCTCTATCTCCAGCTGCATCCCCCTTATCTCGCTAAGGACAGCAGCCGTGCCATTATCTGGCTGTTCGTGTTTCTCAGGAGCATGCTTCTTAAGCATGAGTTTGCGCATGAATATAATTTGGATTGACTGAATAAAAAGCCCGCGGAATCTCAGAGCTCCTGCTTCAGGCTGTAGCCCTTGCACACGCTGTTGAGAACCTGCACCTCTGTCAGCTGGCCTGCCAGATTCTCTGTTATGTTGGCCTCTATGACAATGGATTCAGAAGGCTTGAGGGAGTTGTCAGCATCAATCTGCTCTTTTGCCGGGAAGGATTTGTATCCAGTGCCCTGTATGTAGACCTGGAAAGAGAATCCGTAAAGGTTGATTGTGCCGGTATTGATTATCTTGGCTCTAAGCCAGTCGCTTCCACCTGAAAAATCCCATTCCACACCGTTGCTTCCGAAGGAGGAGTCGAAATCATAGCTTGTGCTCTGGCATGTTATCTGGCTATTGGCGTTCTGTCCTGTGCTGTTAGCTTGATTTCTGGCGAGGTTTAATGCCCATGGCCCTATGATCCCTGCTATCACCACTATGATGGATATCACGAGAATCGTGGATAGGATAGCGTCAATGGCTTTCATATCTCCGAACCTTCTATTTCGAGGAAATCGGCTCCTGACTCCAGCGTGAATTTAACCGTATATCCGGCGTAGACAGAATCCATGTGGCTGTATAGGGTCGCGTATGCCAGGTCCGTCCCGGACTGCTCAAGTGCTGTGAAGCCTGTGCCGGATTTTGATGAATCCATGCCATCGAGGCTAATGTCAAGCGACTGGATTGGCATCCGCTGGCCTGAGTCCTTCTGGTAGACAGCAAGAAGTATCTGGTCTGTGCTATAGCTCTGGTGGCTTGATGGTGAGCCTATTTTGCGGAAATAGGCCTTTATGTGCTCGTTTTCCAGGACATAGGACTGTGTCCCTTCAAAGATGTCCTCATAAGCCTGCGTATCAAGCTTGGAGCCGAATATCACATTTCCGAAACTCACGCTGGTCCTGGGGGAGATAAGAAGGCTTTCAGAATCAAAATCCCAGAATATTCTGTCTGAGCTGCCGTTGAAGGAAAGCCTGCCTGTATCGAACTTGAGGCTCACTGTCCTTTTCGAGCCATTGCCTTCAGAGGCCACTTCATGCGTGATGCTGTCCATCTCCGAGAACACGCCCTTCATCTTCTCCAAGGCTGCGGCATGCTGCATCCTCAGGACTACGGGCATCCCTGCATTATAAACTATTACCGTGGCTGCCAGCGTCAGGCCAATGAATATGACAGCAGAAATCAGGGCTATGGCTTTCATGGATTATATTTGTCCTGATGGTTAAAATTGATTTTTTAAACCCTCCATTCATGTATAAACCATGAAAATTTCAGTCATCGGAGCAGGATATGTCGGCCTGTGCACTGGCCTGGGCTTTGCAAAAAAAGGCCACTCTGTCATATTTCATGATGTCTCGAGGGATGTCGTCGAAAGGATAAACAGGATGGAGCCAGCTTTCTACGAGCCTATGGTCGAGGATGCCCTGAAGGAAGCTGTCGCAAAGAGGCTTGCAAAGGCATCAGAAGACCTGGATTACGCTGTTTCCAATTCCGAGATTACTTTCATCTGCGTCCCTACCCCACCAAAATCAGACGGTAGCATCGATGTTGCTTATATAAGGGAGGCTTCTGCTGCCCTGGGAAAAGCGCTGTCAAAGAAGAAAGGCTACCATCTGGTTGTAATGAAGTCCACAGTCCTTCCGGAGACAACGGAAAGGATAGCGCTGCCTGCATTGGAAAAGAATTCCAATAAGGTCTGCGGCAGGGATTTCGGATTGTGCATGAACCCCGAATTCCTAAGAGAGGGATCGGCCCTTGAGGACTTTCTGCGGCCTGACAGGATAGTTATTGGCTCATTTGACCAGAGATCAGGTGATTTTCTGGAAGGCTTCTACAAAGGCTTCGGCTGCCCAATTCTGAGGACCAGCATAAAAACTGCCGAGATGATAAAATATGTCTCAAACGCCTTCCTTGCTACCAAAATCTCCTTCTCCAACGAGATTGGCAATGCATGCAAGAAGATGGGCATTGATGTTTATGATGTCATGAAAGGGGTCGGTATGGACAAAAGGATTTCTCCCCATTTCCTTAATGCGGGAATAGGCTTTGGTGGATCGTGTTTCCCCAAGGATGTGAGCGCCCTGATAAGCAAGTCCAGGGATGTGGATGCCCAGCCTTTAATCATGGAAAGCGTGATGGAAATCAACAGGGAGCAGCCGTTTAAGTTGATCGAGCTTCTCAAGAAAAAAGGCCCTATCAGAGGAAAAAGCGTTTCCGTGCTCGGCCTTGCCTTCAAAGCCGACACTGATGACATAAGGGAAGCCCCGTCGCTGAGGATAGTGGAAAGGCTTATGCAGGAAGGATGTGAAGTGAGGGTATATGATCCAAAGGCCATGGGAAAATTCAGGGAGAAATTCCCGCAGATAAGCTATTTCCATTCCAGTCGCGATTGCCTGAAAGGCTCTGATGTGTGCATCATCCTCACGGAATGGAGTGAATTCAGGGATCTTGGGGAAAATGATTTTAATCTCATGAGGAACAAGGTAATAATCGAGGGAAGAAAGGTTCTGAACCCATCTAAGGTAAGGGGTTTTGAAGGCATTTGCTGGTGAAAATGATGAAAGCTATCATTCTGGCTGCTGGAAAGGGGACAAGGCTCAGGCCTCTCACCTATGGCATACCCAAGCCTCTTCTGCCGGTCAAAGGCAAGCCCATAATTGACTATGTCATAAGGAATATTCTCACAGTCAAAGAAATAGACGAGATAATCGTTGCCATCTCCGGGACTATCGGGAATGATTTCCAGGAGAGGATACTCTCCCATACGCACGGCATATGCGTTGACAGCTACCTTAAAAACCTGGAGTACAGGATTCCTGTGCGCACAATCCCGTCTCCCCAAAGGGAGACTGCAGGAGACCTGCTTCATGTCCTCATGGAAAGCGATTACAAGAAAGGCACTGTGCTTGTGGCCTACGGGGATAACTTAACTGATGTGAACCTCCAGCCAATGATTGATTATCACAGGGAATGCAAGAAAAGGCTTAACATAGCTGCGACTGTCCTGCTTTTCGAAGTGCCTGAAAAGGATGTCGGCAGGTTCGGAATAGCGAAGATAAAGGAGGTCAGCGGATTCAGCCTTATCGAGAGCTTCGTAGAGAAGCCCGAGCTCAAGCACGCCCCTTCCAGGCTGGCAAACGCAGGGTATTACATATTTGACATCGAAGATGTGTTCCATCTGTTTCCCAGGGAGAAGATAAAGATGGAGCAGTCCATATTCCCGATTCTGGCATCGCAGAACAAGCTTGCCGCCTTCGTCTCCAAGCTGCCTTTCTGGATTGACATTGGAGATAAGGAGGCTTATGAGGAGGCCAATAAGCTGGCGCATGAGAACCTCATAATCCCTCCTCCGCTGCCTAACGGGAGATGATATGGAGACTGCGCTCGTAACCGGCGGGGCAGGGTTCTTGGGCTCCTGGCTTTGCCAGGACCTTGCCAAGAGCTATAGCGTCGTATGTGTTGACAATTTCTTGACAGGGAAAAAGCAGAACATAGCTCATCTTCTTGAAAGCAAATGCTTCAAGCTGCTCAGCCATGACGTTTCAAAGCCTCTGGCATATGAAGGCAGAGTCGACCATATCTTCCATCTTTCCTCTCCTGCGTCTCCGGTTGATTACCAGAAGGTTCCGGTGGAAACCATGCTCGCCAATTCTTTGGGGACCTATAACATGCTCAACCTGGCCGCTTCTAAGAAGGCCAAATTCCTGCTGGCCAGCACGAGCGAAGTCTATGGGGATCCCAAGGAGCATCCTCAAAGCGAAGACTATTGGGGCAATGTTAATCCGGTGGGTCCCAGGAGCTGCTATGATGAATCCAAGAGGTTCGCTGAGGCCTTGACTATGGCTTACTTCAGGAAGGGAGTGAACGCCAGGATAGTGAGGATATTCAACACGTATGGCCCGAGGATGAGGAAGGACGATGGCCGTGTCATCCCGAACTTCATCACGCAGGCGCTGTCAGGCAGTCCGATGACTGTTTATGGTGACGGAAAGCAGACCAGGAGCTTCTGCTTTGTTTCAGACCTCATATCTGGCCTGGAGAAGGCCATGTTCTCCGGCCCTGCCGGAGAGGTATTCAATCTGGGGAATCCTGACGAGCACAGTGTGATTGAGCTTGCGAATATCGTAAGGAGGATGGCTTCGTCAAAATCAGAGATTGTTCTCAAGGATTTGCCGGTGGATGACCCGGTGAAAAGGAAGCCTGACATAAGCAAGGCAAAGAAATATCTTGGATGGTCTCCAAAGGTTAGTCTGGAGGAAGGTTTGAGGAAGACCATAGAGGCATTCAGATGAAACTAACGAGGCTGTTTCCCCTGGTTGGGATTTTCATCTTCGCATACATACTCATGAACATAGATGTGGCGAAGACCCTGGATATAATCCTACGGGCAGACCCTTTATTTGTATTGTTAGGCGCGTCGATGATAGTTATTGCTGTGATCGTGAAATCAATAAAATGGAAATTTCTGATTGCGCTCTATGATAAGGAGTATCCCCTTAGTAAAATCATAAAGTCATGGCTCATGGGCTTTTCGATAAGCATGGTGACCCCGGCAAGGGTTGGTGATATCTCAAGGGCTTATTACATAAAGGATAAGATGGGGGTTGGAAAAGGGATGATCACGGTTGTTGCTGACAGGATAATTGATGTAGCTATTCTTTTTTCTCTGGCTGTATTGGGATTCATCTTTTTTATTGGCTTCTTCACCCAGTACTCTAGTATCTTTTATTGGGTCATTGGGCTGTTCCTCCTGTTCATTGCCGGGGTTTATCTCTCAACAAAGAAAAGGGTTATCAGGACGGTTTTAAGGCCTATTTTCAGCAGATTTGTCCCTGAAAAGCACAAGTCAAAAATCAACCTCACCTTCAATGATTTCTATGATGGACTAGGCACAATGAGGGAAAACAAAAGAAATGTTGTCATAGCATCATTACTTGGAATCGTTGTGTGGTTTTTCTCTATAATCCAGTATTATTTGTTGGCTATTGCAATAGGCATCCAGGTGCCCATTGCTTATTTCCTTTCAATCGTTCCTATCGTGGTGCTGCTTGATATGCTTCCCATATCATTCTCTGGAATCGGAACCCGCGACGCCGCGTTAATACTGTTCCTTTCGCTCGTTTCTGTGGGCAAAGAATATGCGATCTCCCTTTCGCTGCTTGTCCTATTCTTTGGCTATCTTACGGCAGGGCTTGCGGGTGCTGCTTTTATTCTTAGGGAGCATGCCAGATAGCATTATAAATTTCGCTACCAATCATAAAATGGTGAATGTCTTTGAAAATCTCGGTAATAATCCCGACATTGAATGAGGAAGCCACTGTAGCGAAGGTCGTAAAGGATTTCAGGAAGAACAGGAAGGTAAGCGAGGTCATAGTTTTTGATGGCAATTCCTCTGACAGGACAAGGGAAAACGCAAGGAAGGCCGGGGCGAAAGTGCTCACACAGGACGGAAAGGGGAAAGGGATCGCCATAAGGGAGATTTTTGACAGGGTTGACACAGACATTTATGTCCTTGTTGACGGCGATGACACATACCCTGCAGAAAGCCTGGATGCGCTCCTCAATCCTGTATTGGAAAACAAGGCTGATATGGTGGTCGGAACGAGGATAAATAAAATGAGCCAGAAAGGTTCCCTGACAAGGTTTCATAGGTTCGGGAACAAATTCATTTCAAGCCTCCTCAGCTTAAGCTTTGGCCAGAGGCTGACTGATGTTTTATCTGGCTATAGGGTAATCAAAAGGTCTGTTGTAAAAAGGACTGTCATTACATCAAAAGGGTTTGAGGTTGAAACTGAGCTGAGCATCAAGGCCCTGCTTAACAATTTTAGGGTTCTTGAGGTACCGATAAAATACAGGAAAAGGTCTGTAAAAAGCGAGTCAAAACTAAGCTCATTCAGCGACGGATATCTGATAATCTACACTATCATATCAATGCTAAGAGATTATAAACCACTGTTGTTTTTTTCGGTGTTGTCGTTAATTTCAGGTGCTATAGGTTTGCTTACGGGCATATCTGTTGTCCAGGAATGGCTTGCAACCGGCCTCATAACAAGAATACCTACCGCCATTCTGTCAGCCCTCATGATATTCCTCAGCGTGCAATTCTTCACGATAGGAATTGTACTGGACTCAATAAAGAGAATGTTAGCGGAAAAGAAGTGATAAATGCCTCTCGTGGGAATGGCATGTGATTTTATGATTACCGAATTGTTGATTCTGATTATATCACTTGTATTGCTCGGACTTCCTTTTATGATTGCATTCGCTTCCAGATTATTCAGGGAGCAGATGAATCCCAAACCATTCGAACCTAAAATCTCGATTATAATTCCCGCGCACAATGAAGAGAAAAACATAAGGTCAAAGGTTTTGGATTTGCTTTCAATTGATTATCCTAAAAACCGTTCACAAATAATTGTGGTTGATGACTGTTCCGATGACAGAACCGGTGACATATGCAGGCGGTTCAGAGGAAAAATAATATATAAGAAACTCAGCAAAAGGGAGGGAAAAATAGGTGCACTGAATGCTGGAATGAAACAGGCCAAAAATAATATCATTGTCATTACCGACGCGGATACAAAAATCCAACCAGATTCGATTCGGATGCTGGTGAGGAATTTCAGCAGCCGAAAGATTGGTGCTGTGAACGGGAATCTTGAAATCAAGAATCATAAAGGCCTCATAGCCATGATGGAACGGGATTACGTGAATCAGAACAATAAGCTACTCTCAGCTGAAAGCAGGATGGGTTCTGTCGTATTTCTTTATGGCCAGCTGTGTGCATTTAGAAAGGATTTGATCAAAAAGATAGACCTTAAATCTGCTGTAGATGACATAGAAATTGCCCTGAGTATCCTTGAAATGGGAAATGATGTTGTACATGAAAGCCGGGCAGTAGTATTCGAAAAGCCTTCATCCACCCTTCATGATTTTTACAGACAGAAGAAAAGAAGAACTGTGTGCAGCATGGAAGTGGTTTTCAGGCATATGGGGTTACTAAACCCAAGGTTTGGAGCAAAGGCCCTGTCGTTTTTCTCTCATAGAGTGATGCCATTCTTCAGCCCGTTTTTACTGGCGATTTTCATGTATGCAGCGGCTAGCATATCCTTTTATTTGATAGCTACGATATTATTAGGTGTTCTATTGGCCTCGATTTTCAAACCGGGATTTATTGCACATTTTATTTTCATGCAGGTTGTCGTAATCGCTTCTTGGATCAGCTTCCTTTCGGGAAATGCCCCGTCAGGGGCGAGCTGGAAACACAAGAAGTGATTTCGCCTGCACAAGGCATATCACAAAACAGACTTTAGCCTGAGGATGTACGGTATCATCCCCAGCTCCCTTCCGAATCTGAAAGAGCTCTTCATCATCTCATTCCATCTTACAGGGATCTCCTTTATCCGATATCCCTTCCTCTGGGCCCTTATGAGGATCTCCGCATCCCAGAACCAGCCTCTCCTCAGCGAGCGGTCGTATCCTGCATCCTTCACGAGCTCAAGTATGATTTCCCTCTTGAACGCCTTGAAGCCACACTGATGATCCCTCACACTCGAGCCGAAATAGAGCCGCAGGAAGCTGTTGTAAGCAAGGCTGAAAAGCAGACGCGAAAGCCGCCTTTCCGTGACCGCGCCCTTGGCGTATCTGCTGCCGATCGCAATCCCGTGCCTCTTAGCCGCCTCCACGAGCGCGGGCAGATAGCTTATGTCCGCTGCCAGGTCTATGTCCATGAAGACTATGATATCGCCGTTGGTCTCCTTGAACGACCTTGCAAGGTTCTCCCGCCTCGTGTATCCTTTCTCGTATCTTATATAGTTGATATCCAGCTCCTGCTTCAACCCGGAGGCGACTTCCGGCGTGCTGTCAGTGGAGCCGTCGTCCACCACGAAAAATTCATAGCGGTGCCGCGAGCCCTGTAGGGATTCGTGGACGCGCCTGACATTATCCCTCAGCCTTCCGGCCTCATTGTACACAGGAAACAAAACAGACACCAGATTCTCCATCCAAACCACTCTTTAATTTAAAGAAGATGCTTTTTAATTAGTTCACATACGTCTGATTTATATTCTGTTAGAGAATTAGCTGCTATTGAGGGCCTCGTATATTTCTGTGAACACATCTTTCAATCCTATCCTGATGTCCCATCCTGGATAGTGCGACCTTACCTTGTTTATGTTGGATATCCACCAGATGTGGTCAGCCTCCCTCTCAGGCGCATTCTGGTATTTCATCTTCTTCCCTGTTATCTCATCTATCAGGTCAAAGCTCTCTAGCAGGGAAATCGAATTCTTCAAGCCTCCGCCCACATTGTAGACTTCCCCAGGCCTAGGCTTCTCCACGAACCTGTAGAACAGCAGGGCAAGGTCCCGCGCGTGTATCACGTCCCTCACCTGGTAGCCGCCATGTCCATACACGTTTAAGGTCTCGCCAGCAAGCGCCTTCTTCATGAAGAACGGCTCCCAGTTATGCATCTCCACGGCCTTTGCAGCTGCCCCGGTTATACACCCCATCCTGAACACGCCTGTCTTGAGTCCATAAAGGTAGGCATATTCCTGTGTATAAAGATCTGCCGCTACCTTGGATACACCAAAAGGCGTGTGCATGTTCCTGTCAATCTGCAGGCTCTCATCAAAGCCGTCTTTAAGTGAAGGGCTCAGAGGCACGAACCTATTGCCTTCTTTCCTGTATGCAAAATGATTTGGCATTTCTCCATAGACCTTATTAGTGGAGCAGAACACGAATGGCACATCCTTGTTGTTTTGTCTTACAGCCTCCAGAAGGTTCAGCGTCCCCCACGCATTTATCTGGAAATCCTCGAGAGGTATCTCAATCGATTTTGGGTGGGAGGGTTGGGCTGCGGTGTGGATAACAGCATCGCATCTTTTAATCAGGTCAGCAATCCTTTCGTCCCTGATGTCTATCTCGTGATGCTCCACGCCGAAATCTTTCAGGAAGGATACGTTGGGTTTAGTCTGGCCTTCGGCGCCGAATATTTTACCCCTCATATAATTGTCAACGCTTAATACATCCCAACCTTTTTCAGAAAAAAGCCTGCAGCACTCAGTTCCCACTAGTCCAACACCGCCTGTCACTAGAACGCGCATCAAAACACCTGTAAGAAATTCATATCTAAGTTTTATATCCTTTGGGTTTAGATCATTTCGCTCCAAAAAAGTTTTTCCTTATTCTTTCACTCTCATCAAATCGGTCGTTAGCCTGTGTCTTCTCTCCCCATGTCACAAGGGCTTTAAGCCCTTTACTTATATTCCATTTAGGAACAAAGCCTATTTCCTTCTTCACCTTTGTTATGTCAGCGAAGTCGTGCCTGTTGTCTCCGACCCTGAAGTCGCCTGTGACATTAGGCTGGACACCCGAGCCTGTCAACTCTGATAGGATTTCTGCAATCTCGTTCACGGAAACGGGTTCTCCTGTACCCAGATTGAAAACACCCTCTGCTTTGTGTTCCAGAACCTTGACAAGAAAATCCACAGCATCTTCTATGAAAACATAATCCCTCAATTGTTTGCCATCCTCAAATATCACAGGTGATTGTCCATTTTTGATTCGGCTAAGGAATATAGAGCATACCCCACTATACGGGTTGCTTAGGCTTTGCCCGGGACCGTAAATGCTAAAACCTCTGAAGACCATGGTGGATATACCAAGTGCGCTTCCAAAAGTAAGGGCGAGGTTCTCTGTATCATACTTGGAAAGCGCATAAACTGATATAGGATTGATCGGCTTGCCCTCCTTTGTACCTATTGGAGAGACCTTTTCCCCGCATTTGGGGCAGTTGACTTCCCATTCTCCCCTTTCTAATAATTCCCTTTCCCTGAGTGGAGGGTAGACTATTCCACAAACCTCACATTCATAGGTCCCTTCGCCATAAATGGTTTTTGAGCTTGGAATTATAATCCTCTTTACAGACTTCCTAATTTCAAGCTGGTTCAGGAGCACTTCATAAAGGTTAGCAGTGCCTATCGTATTTGTTTGAAGGAAGTGAACAGGCTTGTGCATGCTCTGACTTATACCGACTGCAGCGGCAAGGTGGTATACAGCTTCTACACCCTGTAATCCCTTAAGCCAGTCAGAAGGATTATTCACGCTGCCTTTAATGAATTCCACGTCTTCCGGGATATTCGTGTGATGGATTTGTGGATCAAGGTTGTCAAGAATCCTCACACTGTTTCCTTCTTCGAGCAGCTTTTTCACAAGATGAGAACCGATAAAGCCGGCCCCTCCAGTGACAAGGATTTTCATGCGTATACTGATGGATTATGTCTTATAAAACTAACAGCGGATGGTTTGCCACCATTCCACAAATTTATATTCCTCACTCTTAGAAATGCATTATGAAAGCGATAATAGCGAACCCGCCCTGGATGTACAAGGAAGACAGGGTTGTTCCTCCGCCAATTTTTCATATGCATGTACAGGATAAGTCTGCTGAAAAAAAGTTCTTCGATTCCAGAGAGGAATGGAACGTGTTCTCCGAATGGAGATACAGCTCGCTTGTTGATTACTGGCTCAAGGAATCAGGAATCCGTTCGGGGGAATTGCTTGATCTGGGTTGTGGGAGCGGCATTTTCGGCCACTACTTCAAGAAGAAGGGCTTTCGAGTAGTCGGCTTGGATGTCTCTTCTTCCTTGGTTAAAGTCGCTGCAAAAAGGCTTGATTCGGCTGTTGTGGGAGATGCTGAAAACACCCCTTTCGAGGAAAGCCGATTTGATGGGGTAATCGCAGGAGGACTGCTTCACCACTTTCCTTCAAAACAGAATCTGGTAAAAGAAATGAACCGCGTGCTCAAGAGAAAAGGCTTTTTGTTCACACAAGACCCTAACATGCTCAACCCGAAGATAATGGTTTCCCAAGCCGCTTTCTCCCCATTTCGGTCGGGAGTTACAGAGAACGAATGCCCCATCACGCCTGAGGAACTGGTTAGGTCAATAAATCCCTTCTTCCAAACAGTCTCTCTAAAATTTTTCTCATTCATCCCGCCCCAAACGAGGTTGGGTGATAGAGCGGCTTCTGCTTATCTTAAAATGGAGTCTCTTCTGCAGAGAACGCCGCTCAAATATCTCGGAGCCGATTTGGTAAGCGTTTCCTCAAAGCGTTGATTAATGTTCTCCAGCGAGACAAGATTTATATTTCTCACTTCTAGAATAAGAAGGTATTATGAAAGCAATAATAGCGAATCCGCCCTGGATGTACAAGGGGTACTACGGAGTAAGGGCGACCAGCAGGTGGCCTCACCTGAGGAAAGACAGGGTGATACCTCCTCCGATATTCCACATGTACGCTGCCGCCGTCCTCGAGCAGAACGGGATACAGGTAAAAGGGATAGACGCCGTGCAGAAGGAGATGACCATAGAGGAATTCGTCCAGGAGGTCAAGGCAGGCAATCCGGACTACCTGTTCATGGAAACCGCGTACACTTCCTACAATTTCGACAAGCTGACCATCGAAGCGCTGAGAAAGGAAACGCCTGCAAAGATAGTGATATTCGGGCCGCATTCCACCGCCATAGGCGAGCAACTGATGATGGAGAACCCGAATATAGATATGGCGGTCAAAGGAGAGTATGATTACACACTATCCGAGATAATGCAGAACCAGAGCAATCCTGAGAAGGTAAAGGGGATAGCGTTCAGGGACGGCGGCAGGATAGTGACGACGGAGCCTAGGCCGCTCATCACTGACATCGATTCACTTCCCATGCCGGCAAGGCATCTCTACGAGATACACGGCTACGAGGAGCCTATGTACAGGAGGCCGAATTTCCTTATATCTACCAGCAGGGGATGCCCGTACGGATGCTCGTTCTGCGTCTGGCCTGCGACAATCCACGGGAACATGTTCAGGTTCAGGAGCGCCAAGAACGTGGTGGATGAGATAGAACTCTTGGTTGAACGGTACGGAGCCAAGAGCATAAACATCGATGATGACACATTCACCGTCAGGAAGGACAGGGTGATAGAGATATGCGACGAGATTCTGAGACGGAAGCTGGACATAACATGGTATTGCTATTCCAGGACGAACATAGACGACATCGAGCTTTACGAGAAGATGGCCATGTCTGGCTGCGAAATCGTCAGGTTCGGTGTGGAATCCTCAAGCAACAGTGCCCTGAAGAACGTCGAGAAGAAACTGACAGTCGAGCAGATAAGGAAAGGCTTCCACATAGCTGAAAGGGCAGGGATAAAGACCATGGGGACGTTCACATTCGGCCTTCCAGGAGAGACGAAGGACGACATCCTGAACACGATCGAGCTATCAAAGAAGCTAAATCCGTTCGTCGTCCAATATTCTTTCATAGTCCCGTTTCCCGGGACAAAGCTTTATGATCAGGGGAAGGCGAACGGCTGGTTCAGGGATGAAGACATAGACGGGTTCTCAGGAAGCGTGATGCCGGTGCTTGTGCCCGAAGGCATGACGAGGGAGGAGCTTTCCTCGACCGTGAGCGGCGCCTATAAGAGCTTCTATCTGAGGCCCTCTTACATGATCAAGGCGCTGGGCATGTCCAGCGACATGCACGATTTAATGAGGCTCGCCAGAGGCTTCAATTCAATTGTAAAAAGGTTCGGGATCTGACCGGGTGATAAAATCAGGATACTGCTTGTGAGCGAGGGTTCTGTGCCCAGTTCCTACAAATCCAGCAGGGCGGATATACTGGCCATCTTCCTGAAAAGGGCGGGCCATGAGATAACAGTCGTATGCCCTGAGCCGAAGAACAAGAAGGACATGCAGAACAGCGATTACGAGGGTATCAAGATAATCTACACTCCGGAGATCCAGCAATCGAGCCTCCTCAGTCGGGCCAAATCATTCTTCGCAATCCGGAAGGCTATGAAAAGAGTCCTTTCCGAGAGCGAGTTCGACCTGATAAGGTCGATCTCCCTCATCCCGGGATACGTTTCGGCCAAGCTCAGGCCGGAATGCCCGGTCATGACCAGCCTCACGGACTTCTATTCGGATTTCTACCTGCAATTCAACCTTCCCGCGAAAAGAATGGCCATCCCCATCATAAAAAGAATGGAGCGTTCGATAATGGAGAACACGGACCTGGTTGTTGTGGATACGCCCTCCCAGCGGGATGAATGGGGGAAATGGGGGCTCGACAAAACGAGGGGAGTGGCAATACCACACGGCATTGATCCGGCAAGATTCAAGAGTTCCAGGAAGAGCAACAAGATTTTGGAAAAGTATAGACTGGGGAAGAGCAGGGTCCTATTCTTCCACGGAGACATCAGCAACCTCGACGGACTGGATCTGCTGGCGGAGGCGGCCCAAAAACTGAGGAAGGAATTCGACATAAGGGTCATGGTGGTCGGTGACGGGAGAAGGAGGTACATGGAATTCCTGAGGCAGGCTATTAGGGAAAGGGGACTGGAAGATATATTCATCTTCACCGGCTGGGTCCCGTATGAGGAAATAGAAGACTACCTTTCCTGTGCAGACGTTTTTGTCTCTCCTTTTAGGCTTTCAAGCACTTCAAACACCAACGTCACAAACAAGATTCTGGAATACTTCGCAATGAGTAGGCCGGTTGTCACCACAAAATCACTCGGTATAGACCAGATGTTTCCCGGATGCGTTTTCTATGCTGAACCGAATGATCCACAATCCTTGGCAGCTTCGATAAGGATGGCGCTCAATGGCCAGCATTTCAAGGAAAAAATACAAAATGCCAGTAAGATACCAGCGATCTATTCGTGGAAGAATATAGTTAGACACGAAGAAATGGTAATGAATGCCCTTGTCAAAAATAGGAACCGGGATTTCCAAAGTTTCGATTGGAATCTCACATACCTGGGACAGGACAACTCCTTTAATATTTCAAAAACACAAGAACGATTATGATTTCCCGGAAGGCTGTTGGGAGGCTTAATATAGTTTTCTTTGCAGCGGGATTGATACTCCTAGCCTCTCTTCTGATATGGACAGGACCGGAAAAGGTCCTTCAATCCTTACTTGCAGCGAACCCGATTTTTCTCCTCCTGGCATTGATCCCTCTTTTTTCAGCAATCTTCTTGAGGATCATAAAAACCTCGATCTACTTTATGACTCTTGGGATATATTCCGGGATGAAGAACTCTGCCGCATTCACCTTGTCAGTGCAGTTCATGGGTTCGGTGAGCCCCTTCCGTTCTGGTGAGATAATGACAGGGCTGGCTGTCGAGGAAGGGAAGAGACAGAAATCCACAAGCGTCGTCGTGATTGATAGATTCCTTGAAACACTGGCGACGCTGATTCTCATTTTCGTATCAACGTTTTTCTTCAGCTCTGGTTTCATAGACCAATATAGGATCCTTCTCCTTATCGGGGCGGCATTCCTAATCCTTACGTTCGTAATCTATTTTGGGGAAAGATTGTGGGGATTCAAGAAACATATAAGACAGTTCAGCACGACAAGGATGCTTATACTTCTAGGGTTAGCCATTGCAGGGACTTTTCTAGAGTCTTTCATACTATATTTCATCCTTCATGCTTTCTCCATTGACGTATCGGTTAGCACTGCAATCTTTCTGCAGCAGACCGCAAATGTCATAGCATTTGCGGCAAGCATACCAGGAGGAATCGGAAGTAGGGAGGCCTATCTTGTGGCAGTGCTTTCAGGAAGCGGTTTTGAAACCGCTGCAATACTCACAACAGAACTGACTTACAAGCTAATACTATGGCTGATTGTAATCCCGCTTGGGGCAATCTCATTCCTTTCCCTCAAAAACAAACCGAATTTGCGCGGCAATAGGAAATGATTATTTTCCGCCCTTTGCGCCGAACCTGTAGCTGAGCAGGTTGTAGAATCCTTTGACTTTCCTTTTCATATCGGACAGGTCCCGCACAGTCATTATGTGGTGGGCCCATACATTTGGCCTCAAATAGAAGCTTTCGTACAATCCCTTGTCAACAAGATTTACAATCTGCTCCTTTGTAAGCCCTGGATATTCAATGACAGTGCATTGCTCCCCACCATCAACCCACTCTGTCCATCGCTTGGCTTTTATGAGATTGTTTCTCTGACAGTAATCGTAGAACTCCGTACCTGGATACGGGATGAGCGCGGACACCTGGATGGTGTCACATGCGAGATTCTTGATCAACTGTATAGTTTTGTTTGCTGATTCCATAGTCTCCCCAGGCCCGCCTATCATGAAGCACCCGTGCAGCCTGAGTCCAGCCTTCTTCGCGACCTTTGAGAAGCGTTTCATGTTTTCTATGGTCTCCCCTTTCCTGACGGAATTCAGGACCTTCTGATCGCCGAACTCGAACCCGACGACAAGCATCCTGAAATTGGCTTTTTTCATGAGACTGAATAACTCTGGATCAAAAATGTCAGCCCTCGAATTGCCTGAGAACGACAGCTTTCTATGGAGGCCCCTGCGCATTATCTCTTCACATATCTCTCTGCATCTTTCCTTATTGGCAGTTAAGGTATCATCCTCGAACATGATCTCTTTCAAGTAAGGGAACATCTTGAGGTCATGCTCAATCTCATCCGCTATGCTTTCCGCGGACCTCAGCCTGTATTTCCTTCCGTAAAGGGTCTGCGGAAGCAGGCAAAACGAACAATAATTGGGGCAACCCCTTCCAGCAATGATTGTAAGAAATGGGTACAGCTTTCCGGCATCAAAATATTTCCTCGGGTCAATGTGGTGCCATGCCGGAAATGGAAGTTCATCGAGATTCTCAATGAAGGGCCTGTCAGGATTTTTCCTTATATAATTCCCCTTCCTGTATGTTATACCTAAGACACCTTCAAGTCCCTGATTCTTATCTATTGAAAAGGCTATATCCCTGAGAGTGTAATCGTATTCTCCTCTTGCAATCACATTAATTCCAGGATCTATTTTAAGTGTCTGCTCAGGTAGGGCAGAGACATGGCTTCCGATCAGGATTGTGAGTGGTTTTCCACCAAGCGTTTTTTTTAGCTCAGATGCCTGCTTAATATCGTTGTAGATGGAGGGCGTCGTTGCAGGGATGACTATCATATCTGGCTTAAATCGCAACGCTTTCCCTTTCACATCTTCGAATGGCATCTCCGTTGAGGCGCAGTCAAGAAACATCACCTTATTTCTGGATTTCTCAAGGACTGCGACAGCGACCAGTGCATAATCAGGAGCGCGCGAAACCCTCCCCCTCGTTCTTGCGAACCATCTCTGTTCCCTGACAAACCCTTTAACGCCGTAAAAAGCCGGATTAAGGAAGAATACCTTGGCCATATAC
This sequence comes from uncultured archaeon, assembly GCA_964353635.1. Taxonomy (GTDB): domain Archaea; phylum Aenigmatarchaeota; class Aenigmatarchaeia; order QMZP01; family QMZP01; genus JAPLVB01. The sequence goes on from CAYGVS010000003.1 coordinate 56,669, forward strand.
CAAATTAATGCGAATAGCTTATAAAATCGTTAGCTAAAGAACGACGCCTTCCTCTTGTATATGAAGACCCTGTTTCCAGGCCAATTCCCTTCCATGACCATCACCAAGTCGAAATCGTCCCTCCTGTCAATGACGTCCTTGAGCTTGTAGCCCGCACCCTCTTCGCCATCCCAGTACTCGTGCACAATCACCCACTCTATCGCAGGCGGCGTCAGGTTGAACTTCTCGTATTCAGGCTTGTGTGGCCTTCTCATGTAATCCTTGCTGTCAAGCATTATCTTCAGCTCCTCTTCGCCCCCGTCGGCGACATAGGGCTGCCTCTCTATAATCACGTTCTTGTCTCCGAAGACGACGAAAGGCACGGATTGCATCCTTGAGAAGTCGGAGAGGACAGTCGTCCTGTTCGTCATCCGCTCGCTTATGTAAATGGCCGGAGCCACGAAATCCGTGCTTGCTTGTGATATCCTTCTATCCAAGGAAAACCCGTAGGACGAGAGGACGGAGATTATAAACAGCACCACAATTATGGCAGGCACTACGCTGGATTTCCTGCTGTCGTATAACGTCTGCATTCCCCTGACAACTAGCACAGTCGCCAATGGAACCAATGCTGCAAGGTACCTGAACTGGACATTTGGTATTATATTAAAGAAGAGCGAATAGTAGATTATCACCACAGCCAGCGTTATCTCCCCTGTCACTTTTTTTGACTTCCACAGCCAGTAAAGGATGAAAAATAGCATGACATGCAAGCCGAAGACGTAGGCTATCGTGTTGCTGACGTTCGCCAGGATTCCCTGGACAGTGTAGCCACCGCCAAAGACGTCACCGACCCTTTCCCCTAGCTTTGATATCCCCATGGTCATGAAGACGTATTCCATGAGCAGCCAGGGCGACAGTATTAAGAAGAAAATGGCGGTCGCCTTCAAGAGCGCCTTTTTTTCTTTCAGCAGAAGCCGTACCCTCCTCTCCAGCAGGAGCGAAAGGAAGACCATGGGTATGAAAATTACAAAAGTGAATTTTGTGATGATGCCGAGACCAAGTGAGGCCGCGGTCAGATAGAGGTCCTTTCTCTCCTCGAATTTCATGAACCTCACGACGAAAAACGCTGTGGCTGTCGCGAAGAGCATCACCCCGGGGTCATGGCTGAATGAGGCAGACATTGTGAAAACAGACGCATTGAAAGCTATCAGAAGCATCACAAGCCAGAGAATCCATTCCCTTTTTTCCTTGTACAGCATCCTGTAAAAGTGGTACGCAATGAACATCGTGAGCACAGTCTCCGCCGCGGTTATAAGATAATACGCTATCTGACTCTTCCCCATGAAGAACGCGACCATTGCCACAAGAACTGATTGCAGCGGCGGGTAGTAAGAGATCCCCCCGAAGAACTTGTACTGCAACTCATAGTCATGGACAAAGGATTTTACGGCCTCGAGTGAGAGTGTTGGGTGACTGAACCACCATTTCGCGATGTCATCGAAAAAATAAGCGCCCAGAGCATGGAAATACCCGTCACTCTCCGCTGATATGAAGACGTCGGCATTGTTAGCTATAAATATGCAGATTATTGCTATGAAGAACAACAGCATGGCAAGCTTTTTGTCTACATTAATAGACTGTGACATGATATCACTTGACTCTGGAATATTTAAATTTTCATAAGCGATTATGTCTTTTTATATATTCTGGCGAAATACCTGGAATCGGAGAATTCCTTTATTTGGGTGAAATCGATTCCATGCTCCTTTTCATATTGGTCGAGGGATATGGAATACCAAAAGTTTGATTCGACTATTATGTCTGCCGTCTCGTTTGTGCCTACAACTTTTCGTTCCCCATAATACACAAGTGCTCCAGATGGCGCGCCAAGCGGGAGCACGGTTGTTACTGGCGGTGTGTTATCCCTTATCCACAACCCGGCTTCCTCGAATATCTGCGTGTTATTTTCACTCAAATTTTCCTTGAAAATAAAGTATGAAATTCCGACTACAAGGACTGCCTGAAGCAAAATAAGCGAAATAGCTATAAGCTTCCTTTTATTCAAATTGGCTTCAATGAACCGCACGAACAAAAAGGCAAGCGGGAGGGCAAAAGGTATGAGGTACCTTGCTCCAAAATATGAAAAGCCAATAATGTGGAATATAAAGAACGCGAAAAACCATATAATCATTAGGCCATCGTATTTGTTCTTACCAAACTTTTTCCGCTTCAGTAGGAAGTAAGCAAATGATATTGCCATCAGGGGCGTTGCATAAATAATGAGGGTTGCAAGAATGCGTGCAAGATTGACTAACTGTATTGGCACATTGGTGTCTATGGATAAGGGAATCATGTTAACCGGCTCCCCGTTATAAAAGAAGGACTCAAGCCTGAAAACAAGGTGCCCATATCCCAATCCTGAGAAAAACACGCCGGCGACCTTGGCTTCATTTGAGGCCAGAGCGAACCTCCAGATGCTCCATGGAAGTAGGAAAATTATTATTAGCATGAAAAGAAACAAAATCTGCTTTACGCCTATTTTCAGTCTATTTCTGCGGACCAAAAAATATATAATATATATAGGGAAGAGCAGATAGCCTGTGAACTTTGTCATTATTGCTAGGGCTGTTATGATTGCACAGATGAAAATATTCGACTTGCTCCCCTTTTCGATAAATTCAATATAGCTCCAGATTGACAGGAAAATCAATCCAGAAAAGATCAGGTCCATCAGAGGAAGAAGTGAATTATAAAAGACCAAAGGGGTCATGAAAAGGAATATAGTTGAGAGCAGGGCCGTTCTCTTATTCCTAGAAATCCTCAATGTAAGCAAATAGGAGGATAATATGGCAAATGCTGCAATGAAAGCCAGCATGGGTTTTATGAAGCCCTCTCCGAAAGCCAGCATGAACCCAGCTTCAAGCAAAGGGAAAATTGGTGGGGTGGTGGGCTGTTGTTGGTAATTCGAGCAGAAGCATCCGCTCTTAAGTAGGTTCTTTGATATATCCGTATACAATGCATTATCATAAAGCAAAGGTTCTGCCGGAGAGAGAGCAAAAACCAAGACAGAAATTACTGTTGCAAAAAGGACGATCCATTTATGCTCCGAGACAAGCCTTTGGAAATCCATACTGTTAATATGCCAAAGGGATAAAAAGGCTTAGCACTGCCTGCCTGTTTTTAAGTTTTGCTCCATATAATAAGGATGACGCTGGGAGCTTGATAATATGGGATGGGAAGATACAAGGGTGCTGGTGACCGGAGCAACAGGCTTCCTGGGCTCGTGGCTGACCGAAAGGCTTGTTAAAGAAGGTGCTATAGTTACGGTTCTCGTACAGGATAAGTGTACTCGAAGGCAGGTTCTGGATCATATTTCAGGAAAACTCAAGGTGATTCATGGGGATATAAGGGATGGCAAGGCAGTTTCTGACTCCTTGGATAGCCAGGAAGTGGTATTCCACCTTGCGGCAATAACCCAGGTAATATATGCAATTAGGAACCCTATTGAGACTTTCGAGGTCAACCTGACAGGGACGCTCAACATCCTTGAGGCCCTGAGGAAGAAGGAGCAGGAATCGTTCCTAGTCTACATGAGCACGGACAAGGTCTATGGTGAGCCTTCGAGGCTACCTATAGAGGCTGACGACCCGCTTTCTGCAAAGAGCCCGTATGATGCGAGCAAGCTTGCCGCTGACAGGGCTTGCTACAGCTTCCACAAGACCTACGGGACAAAGGTCTCGATTGCAAGGAGCTCCAACATATATGGGGGAAGGGAGGCCAATGAGCTCAGGGCTGTCCCTGATTTCGTAAGGTCTCTCCTAAAATCAGAGCCTCCAATAATAAGGGGAAGCGGATTGCACGAAAGGGATTATGTCTACGCGGAGGATGTTGCAGACGGACTACTGAAGATAGCAGAGAACCATAAGAAGACCAACGGCCAAGCGTTTGTCTTCGGAACTGGAAGACCGATCTCTGTAAAGGATCTGGCCAGCTTATGCATCAAGGTTTCCGGAATCAGGATGGAACCAAAGGTCCTGGGGAAACTCACCCCAGGCGAAATAGACAGGCAATACATATCATACAGGAAGGCCCAGGAAACATTCGGTTGGCAGCCTAAAGTGAGGCTTGAGGAAGGCCTTGCAAGGACCTTCAACTGGTATAGGGAGAATCCATGGATCGAACAAGTGATAAAGAGTACGTCGGAACGCTACAAAATAAGCTCTTTGGTCTCATGATTCCTCCTATTCCATTCGACCGTATATCATTTTTATTATAGATAAAAGACTTTAACAGTCTGGTTTCTTTAAGTTTTGCCTCATATAA
>CAYGVS010000004.1:0-54106 GCA_964353635.1 uncultured archaeon
ATGTTGAGGCAAATTTCTATTTTGTGTATTATAAAGTTTTGCCTCATATAATAAGGATGAATTTTACTTCCCTAAAGGGCCTCTGGAACAGGATAATGGGATTCAATAAGATAACAGCTCTGTTCTTTGCACTGCTCATCTTTGTCTACGTGATTTACCCCGTTCCCATATACTGGAAATATGACAGCATTCTCCTGAGGGCCCTGTTTTTCGTGTATGCCGTTTTCCTGGCAGGGCTGTTCCATTCCCTTTTCCCAAAGGCCAGGAAACGACAGAAGAAGAGGCTGATTGGGAAATTAAACAGGACATATTTACTTCTGCTCATTCTCATAGTTGCCCTATTGCCAATCAAGGTCTTCTCGATCTATTACAATCCAATCCTCCTATCCAACGATGAGGACTTTCACATACATAGGGGCGAGGCCTTCCTCTTTTATACGGCAGAGAAAATCGGATTCCTAAAGGGAGGCTTTGGTATCAGCGACTACAAACTGGATTTAACGCTGAACAGGTTTGAACCTCTGCCTGCAACCTTCTCGGGGATTTCCTACCTATTCTTCGGTTCTGCTAACGCCCTTCCCTACTTGGGACAGGGATTCAGCGCGTTTGCTTCTCATTTCTATCTAGATGAGCTGGCGGTCAGATTCCCCTCCCTTGTTTACACGGTCCTGACATTTCTCCTTCTTTTCAAAATCACTTCCATGTATTATGGCAGGAGGACGGCTTTGATGGCATCGATTTCTCTCTTCTTCTTCCCGAGCTATTTCCTCCTCACATCCACTGCATACCTTGAGGCTGGTATGGTCTTCTTCGCCGTGCTCATAGCATATTTTGCTGTGAGGTATCTGGACACCTCTGACAGAAGGTACCTCCTGCTAACAGCTTTTGCCACTGTTGCAGGGGGTTTCTTCAAGAGGCCTTTGTTAATTTTCATCATAATTGTCCCGCTGTGTATCTTCCTTTTCGGAAAGGGTAGGTTTAGAGAAAAGGCAAGGAACATTCTCGTGTTCACGCTGCTGACTATACTTTCACTTGGCCCTTATTATTTGCAGTATGTATTTTTCGAGGGTCCTGACCCCTACGAGTTTTTCTTTCCTAGCCTCTCCAAGGCGCTGGCATTCTTCTATATCCTCCCTTTGATGGTCACGATACCGGTAGCTGTCCTGGGGATAATTGCAGTGATTACAAGGTTCAATAAGAACAACCTTTCCAGGTTCTCGCTTGTCTGGATGCTTGCATGGTATGTATTAATCACAGCCTTCTGGTGGGCAGGAGGGAGGGTGATCCTTCCGCTTCTCGTTCCCCTGGTCATTCTTTACAGCGATTTGGTGATGTCGCTGGCGGGAAAGGTTTCCGAGAGATTTAATCTCAGTAAAAAAAACCTGCAGTATTCCGTGATAGTCCTGATGACAGCGTTCCTGGCCTTCCAGAGCTTCATCGTTTTTATGGGAAGCGGGGACGTGAGGAATTACAGATACTCAGACTTCTATGGCACAACCATAGATTTTGAGGGAGGATATGCTGTTAACAATAACAAATTCCCCTACAGGGAAATCGCCCAGTACCTGACTGAGAACATGAAAGAAGGGCAGAACGTGGGAACGGTCTCTATTGGGCACGCGCCCGCGCCCGACATGTTCTTCGGCCTTCCCAACATAATCCAGTTCTATATGAGAAGCTATGAGGGTCTTGTGAACAGGGATTACCTAGCGTTTGTCCTGCCTGCGACAGAAGATTCCTTAAAGGATTTTTGCAAAGAGAATAATATAACCTTCTTCGTCCTTCCAATGGTGGATGGGAAGGCTAGAGAATACCTCTCCCTGAGCATAACAGAAGAGGATGTTCGAGAACTCAGAGAGATGGAAGAAATGATGAAAGGGTCCAGGTATTTCAAGCTGGAAAAAGAAGAAAGCTTCGGAGAGAACAGGCTGCTTGTCTTCTCTATCATTGGCTAGAAATATTCTCCTTCCAGGACGGAGGAAGCTTCTCCTCTATCTCTATGCCCTCGAATCTCCGTATCTCTCTTTTGTCCTGATTCCTCGCCCACGAGGCCATCCTCTTGATTCCTTCCCTCAGGCCTATCCTGGGCTCATAGCCGAAATATTTCCTGAGCTTTGCCACGCTAGAATAAGCATGCTTAACCTCGTTCCTCGCTGGCTGGTAATTGATTTTTGGCTCAATGCCAAACTCCTGGGAAACCATCCTCGCAAGGTCATTCACTGTGTAAGGCTTTTCAGAGCCTATGTTGAAGACCTGGTTGTAGGCCTTTTCATTTCGTATTGATTTGGCAATGAGGGGTGAAACGTCATCTATATGCGTGAATGCCCTTGTCTGGGAACCATCCCCGAATATGGTAAGCGGCCTGCCGCTTATTATCTGGTTCATGAATATCCCGATCACGTTCCTGTACTTGTCCCAAAGGTTCTGCCTTTCCCCGTACACGTTATGCGGCCTGAAGACTATGTAATTGAGGCCGAACATCTTCCTCGCTGCCTCCAGGTCAAGTTCCACTGCGTACTTGGATATCCCATAAGGGTCCTCGGGCCTTGGGATTGTGTCCTCGGTAAGCGGGACCTGGTTCTCCCCATAGACAGCTATGCTCGAAGTAAATACGAAGCATTTTACCTTATGCATCACGGAGAGGTTGATGAGGTTCACAGAGCCGATGAGGTTGTTATCATAGTTGAACCTCCGGATGAAATGGCTCAACCCCTCAGCTGCGTATGCGCCAAGGTGGAACACGTATTCGAACTTGTATTTCTCGAAAAGCCTCTGAAGAAGAGGGTAATCAGTGACAGAGCCCTTTATGAAAACCGCGCCCTTAGGTACATTGGACTCGAACCCTCCTGTGAGATCATCAAGCACGACCGTGTTGTAGCCTTCCTCCAGTAGCTTCTCTGCAACATGGCTTCCAATAAAGCCTGCCCCGCCTGTAACTAGAACGTTCGCTTTCATCTCAAATTAATTATCCAGATTAGATTTATATTACAGTCTGCCCTTCCATTTTGGAAGGGTATTTTAATCTCTCCTATAAAATATAGCCATGTTCAAAGGGAAGAGTGTATCCGTTGTGATGCCCGCATATAACGAGGAGGGGAACATATCCCAGGCTGTAAAAGAGTTCAAGAGCAACGAGTTCGTTGACGAGGTCGTGGTTGCTGACAACAACTCTAATGACAGGACAAATGAGCTGGCCAGGAAGGCCGGGGCGAAAGTGGTCTCGGAAAGGAGGCAGGGGTATGGATATGCGTGCAGGGCAGCCATGGGAAACGCCACTGGGGATATCATAATACTTGTGGAGTCTGACGGCACGTTTTCCAGCAAGGACATAATAAAGTTCCTCGCATACAGCGAGGATTTTGATTTCATCCTCGGCACTAGGACGACTAAGGAGCTCATCTGGAAAGGCTCGAATATGGGAAGCTTCCTCAGGTGGGGCAACTGGTTCCTAGCAAAGATAGTGGAATTCCTTTACAATGGACCCCATCTAAGCGATGTTGGGTGCACATACAGACTCATCAAGAGGGAAGCCTTAGAGGAGATACAACCCGGCTTCAGCGTAGGCGGATCCCATTTCTCCCCTGAGATGATGATCCTGGCGCTGAAAAAAAGGATAAGGATGCTGGAAATCCCTGTGAACTACATGCCCAGAATAGGGGAATCGAAGATAACCGGGGAAAAGAAAAAGGCCTTCAAGGTTGGCCTGAGGATGATCTGGTTCATGATTTCCTATAAGGCGCATAGCTAGCATCCCTTCAAGGATAAGAATATAAATAAACTACCGAAGAATTTTAGATGAAGGGATTCTTCAATCCGAAGAACGAAAGGCTGCACTATCTCATGCTTGTGCTGGTCGTCATCATCGCCTCTGTCTTCAGCTGGGGCGCTACATATGGCGACTCTGCTTCATACCTAAAGACGGCCAATTACCTCTTTGGCTATGAAGGCGGCGTCAGGTTGGAGCACAGGATGATAAGGCCTGTGACACTGTTCATGGCCGGCGCGATGGCGCCTGCCTTTGGGTTGATAAACTCTTTTGCAATAGTCAATATAATCTTCGGGATACTTACATCCGTCGTCATTTACAAGCTCGTCATGAGGATGTACAAAAAGCCAAAGCTGGCGTTTTATGCTGCTCTGCTCTTTGCTACGTCCATTCCCGTACTATCCCTCGGCGCATCTGTGCTTACAGAGATGCCGGCATATTTCGCCACGGTCATGGTCATTTACATCGTATACCAGATGAAAAAAGAAATGACATACAAAGATATGATAATAGCGGCTTTGCTGCTGTCATTCTCAATGCTCATAAGGGAAACCTCCATGTTCATCCTGCCAATATTTTTCCTTCTGAGTAGGTATGGCGAAAGGAAGGTCCTTCTGAAAGGGGGAGCCATCATCATCCTTGCTTTTGCTTTCACTTCGGTGTATTATTTCGCATATAATGTGAACCCCTTAAACTACACACTGAACAGCGGAAATATGGGCATGTCTTATAATAACCCGGAAAAGTATGGGGTGGAAAGGATAATCCTGAGTTTCATGGCGTTTGAGTTCCTGCCCATATTCGCGTTCCTTGGCTTTGTCGCAGACAGCGACAGGAAGAGGCTGATTGCATATTATGCGATGTTCGTATCGTTCCTTCCTGTGTTTCTGTGGCCTGTTCAGGAATGGAAAATAACGTACACAGTATTTCCTTTGATAATGGCTCTTTCCGTCTTTGGAATAGACCATTTCTCCCAGCGGCTGTCTGAGAAGCCTCTCTTCTCAAGGCTGGGCAGCAGGTGGTATGAATTCCTAATAATCCTTATGTACGTGATAATAGGGGTCATTTATTGTGCACTTGTCATGCCGCAGTATATCATTGCAGTGTGAATGGTTCCTGCAACTTCCTGGAATCGTGAATTGTATCACTGACGTCCTATTGCAGAAGCCTGGAATCTCGGTCCTTGTCGCTTAATGATGTCTTTCTAGAAAAACGCCTAAGAGTTATAAATTTCGTATTTTTCATTTCTTTTTATTTTTTTTATGTGGAGAAAATATGAGAACATTGCTCTTAGTATGTTAAAAGAATACTTAATAATATCCATGTTCGATGGGTGCCTCGATTCCTCGCCATAATGCGTTGGTATTGTCCTTTCGATTATTTTCAAACCATTAACCCTAAACTGAATTAGAATATCAGTATCAAAGACATAGCCGTCAGAGCATTTGCTGAAAGGTATTTTTTTCAATGCATCCACTTTATAAATTCTGAACCCTGAGTGGAATTCTGACAAGTTGATTTTAAGCACAAAATTCTCGATTTTGGTCAGGATTCTGTTGCCGATTATTTTATAAATAGGCATCCTGCCTTTTCTTGGATTGCCTTTCATTCTTGAACCAAAAATCATGTCAGCTTTGTCTTTTTCAATTCCGTTAAGAAGGATTGGGATGAATTCAGGAGCGTATTGTGCATCTCCGTGCAGCAGTACAATGTAATCAAATCCTTTTTTAATGGCATAGTTGTAAGCTATCTTCTGGTTACCGCCATAGCCGACATTGCAATCGTTTTTTATGATTTTTAATTTTGATAATCCGCTCCTCTTCTTATATTGAACGGCCACTATGTGAGTATTGTCTTGGCTGTTATTGTCAATTATGAGTATTTCCTTGACCTTTTTTTTAATGCTTTTTGGTATCCTGTCTATTACCATAGGAAGAGTGTGGGCTACATTATATGCTGGAATGAATATGGCAATCTTTTCTTCTTTCTTATCCATCTTATGTACCTTTCTTCATTTCAATAAAATCTACAATGACATTTACCATGTGATTCAGCATGTCTTCTGTCAAGCCTGGGTATACTCCTATCCAGAAAGAGTTTTCCATGATAAAATCTGTGTTTGCAAGATTTCCAACAATCCGGTATTTTGCGTTCTCGAGGCTTGGATGCCGAACGATATTGCCTGAAAAAAGTAGTCTTGTTGCAATTTTATTATCTTCCAGATGTTTTGTTATTTCGTTCCTTGTAAATGGGGCATTTTCCCTTACGGTAAGCAGGAAACCGAACCAGCTTGGTTCCGAATTTTCCATGGCTTTTGGAAGAATGAAGTAATTCTCATATTTTTTCAATTTTTTGTATAGAAATTCCCAATTCTTCTTTCTGGCTTCTATAAATCTTGGAAGTTTTTTCAGCTGAGCAACGCCAATCGATGCTTGTAAATCAGTAATCTTGAGATTATATCCTATATGCGAATATATGTATTTATGATCATATCCGAAAGGCAGCTTTCCTAACTGCCAATCGAACCTTTTCTTGCATGTATTATCAATTCCTGGATCGCACCAGCAATCCCGTCCCCAATCCCTAAAAGACTCGATAATTCTTTTTAGCAAAGCATCATCGGTTAATAATGCGCCGCCTTCCCCCATAGTCAAATGGTGAGGGGGATAGAAGCTGTATGTGGAAATATCTCCAAAAGTGCCTGTAAACCTATTATTATATTTTGAACCGACAGCATCACAGTTATCCTCAATTAGCCATAAATCGTATTTTTTTACTATGGGCAAAATCTTATCTATATTAAAAGGATTTCCAAGCGTATGAGCCAAAAAAATCGCCTTAGTTTTTGGTGATATGGCAGCCTCGATTTTCTTTGACTCAATGTTATAAGTCCCGTCTAGGTCTACATCCAGAAATACCGGTATAAGGTTGTTTTGAATAATGGGGTTTACCGTGGTTGGGAAAGCACAAGCAGTAGTTATTACTTCATCTCCAGGGCTTAATCGCCTTTCGCCTAATTTGATAGACGTTAAAGCCGATACAGCTAAGAGGTTGGCTGATGACCCAGAATTAGTAAGGCTGCAATACGTTGCGCCCAGAAAATTGGCAAAATCCCTTTCAAACTTTTTGGCATAGCGTCCAGATGTAAGCCAAAAATCAAGAGAACTGTCCATCAATGTCGTCATTTCGTCGGCATCATATACTTTGGCTGAGTACGGAACGTATGTTTTTCCGGGGACAAACTTTTGGCTCTTTTTATGGATCAAGTCATAATGTAGATTAGTTATATTAAAAATCATCTTCCTTAACAATTCATCAATTTTTTGCGTGGATAATCTCCCTATTTTCTCTAAAATATGATTTTTTTCTATTGAAAGAATGTAGTCTGTCGAAATAAGGTAGTCTTTTGGGATGCTGCCATCTGAAAGATCTCCTATAGACACATGGACGGTGTTTTGATTGGCAATTGTGTTGGGTGTAATTGGAAGGATCATAATTGAGCTGCTTGCCAAACCGTAAACCACGCCCAGGCTATCTTCACTCTTCTGCACGTCCTTAAAGCTTACTAAATCGCCTGTCTCCAGATGATTATCCATGCGATCACTTTGGTTTATATGGTTTTAAGCCCACATTATTATTCAGCTTATTATTCTCAATCAAGTATAGAACTTTGTCAGGACTGAACCTATGTTTCTCATGTTCCCGTGATAAGAATCATGTCTAGACTAGTTGAATTTTATATTCCAATCGTAAGGTATTTTTTTGGAAAATGGATCGAGTCGCTCAATTTCTGAAGGATTGTGGGACAGAGTAGCGCAGTTCGCCACCAGGCAGGGCGTAGTGCTTATGCATTTGAAGCCATTCCACACGCCCGGAGGTATTTTTACCAAGCAATAGTTCTCTTCGCCTATGAATAATTCCATTAGGTTTCCTTTTGAAGGGGAATTTTTTCGATCATCAAATAGGACCAGTTTTATCATACCTTTCACGACAGCATAATTTAATGTCATTTCTTTGTGCAAGTGCCACCCTTTTATAACGCCTGGATATGCCATAGAAAAATAAATCTCCCCGAATTTTTCGAAATGGGGGTCATCGCACCTAAGCATATGATATATACACCCCCTTTCGTCAGGTATCTTCTTCAGAGGGATTACCTCAACGCCTTCTATCTTCTCCATTTTTATCACCGTTTTCTAAATCCTTTATGCCAATCTATTGTGAATTTTAGCCCCTCTGCTATGCTTATTTTGGGTCTCCATTTTAAATGTTTATCAGCTTTGTCTATATCTGCGCACATGTGCCAAATCTCATTTTTCCTGTGTGGGATTGCCCCCCAGGCTGGTTTAACTTTGTTGCCAATTAGACTGCTTACAAGATTGGTAATGTCTCTTATGCTAGTTGAATGGCCTGTTCCGATGTTAAAAATCTCGTGTTTATTTGGCAGTTTTGGCATGGTTATCAATTTCATGTAAGCGTCAACTATATCATCAACATAAATAAAGTCCCATTGCTGCTTTCCGCTAGTCATTTTAAGGTGTTCTTTAGCTAGGATTGTCCGTATCAGATAAGGAATGAGTTTTTTTTCATTGTCATATGGTCCGTATGGAGGGAAGAGGCGAAAAGTCACTATATCCAGCCCATATTTTTCTGCGTAAAAATTACACGCATTTTCCGCCTGAATCTTTGTCATAGCGTAAAGGTTAAAGGGGTCGAGTCTTGAATCTTCCTTTATCTTTTCCCTTATGCTTTTGTAAACGAAACAAGAACTTGTATTTACGAACAGCTTCACTCCGTACTCCTTTGAGGCCTCTAGAAGATTTCCCGTGCCTAGGATATTCGTATTTACCATCAAGGGTATATCCTGCGGCTTGTGGTCAGGTGAATAGTTCGTTGCTAGATGAAATATGATATCAGGCTCAAATTCTGAGATTGTCTTTAAAACATCCTCTGTCTTTTCTAAAGGGGTATCATATACATGTATTTTATCAATCAAGTCTTTAATTCTCCAGAGATCTGAATTCTGGCGCTTAATTATCCCGATATCAATGTCATTGTTTACTAATCTTCTCACAACATTGGATCCGATAAATCCAGTGGCCCCAGTAACAAGAATTTTAGATTTCATTCAGTCATCCCAAATCTTCCAGAATGCCCTATTACTATTCCATAGAGAGTTTAGGTAAATCATATCGCGCTGCGTATCCATGCATGTCCAATTTCCCTTATGTTCATAAACCATCAGTTCACCGTCTTTAGCCAATTGCTCTAAGGGACCCACTTCAAAATCACACTTTTCATCGGAAAAAAGATAATTAAATATTTTTCTATTAAAAACAAAAAAACCGCCGTTTATCATCCCTTGGGAAAGTTGAGGCTTTTCGGTAAAAGATATTACTTTGTTCATATCCACTATCATTTCGCCAAACCTTGATGGAGGCCTTACGCCCGTGACAGTGCCTATCTTTCCGTGTTTTTTATGAAAAGCCAACAGGTCGCTTAGATTTATGTCAGCCAGGCCGTCCCCATAGGTCAGCATGAATATATCCGAGTCTATGAACCTTTCAATTCTCTTTATTCTGCACCCCTTTAGGGCGCTCTCCCCTGTGTCGACTATTGTGACCTTCCATCCCTTTTCGCTATGGTTTTTATGCACTTCACATATTCCCTTGCCCAATTCGATGGTAAAGTCGTTTTTAATTGCGTCGTAATTGAAGAAATAGTGCTTTATCATCTCCCCTTTATAGCCAGCCGCCAGGACAAAGTCATTAAAACCGTATGTTGAATACATTTTCATTATGTGCCATAAAATCGGCTTTTTACCAATATCTATCATGGGTTTCGGCTTTGTTTCAGTCTCCTCCATTAGTCTTGTTCCTATCCCACCACATAATATCACAACTTTCATAATATGTCACATTCAAGTTTTACTAGTTAGTTTTTAATTCTATAGTGATTTATATAACTGATATAACTGTGTATGATTTCAGGATATTGCTGTGAGTATTTAGTATGAATAGTGTAATTGTAACAGGATGCGCAGGGTTCATAGGGTCCCATTTAACTGAAAGGCTTCTTAGGAAGGATTTTAAGGTAACAGGTATAGACTGCTTTACTGATTATTATCCGGTTGAAATCAAGCGAAATAATCTAAAAGGCTTCATCGGAAACAAAAATTTCACATTTATAAGAAGGGATGTCATAGATGCTGATTTAAAGGGCCTTATATCGGATAGTGATTACATCTTCCACCTCGCAGCCCAGCCAGGGGTCAGGGCAAGCTGGGGACAAAGCTTTGAGATTTACATCAAGAACAATATCCTTGGAACGCAGCGCCTTCTTGAGGCATGCATGAAATCAGATATAAAAAGGCTTGTGTTCGCAAGCTCCTCCTCTGTTTACGGCGACGCCAAAGAAATGCCAATAAAGGAAGAGTCTGTTACAAAACCCCTTTCCCCTTATGGGGTCACAAAGCTTGCGGCTGAAAACCTGTGCGGACTATATCACAAGAATTATGGCATTCCTGCTGTTTCGCTGAGATACTTCACTGTTTACGGTCCCAGGCAAAGGCCTGACATGGCCTTCAGCAAGTTCATTAATGCCGTATTAAAAGGCAGTCCTATAATCATTTACGGCGACGGTGAGCAAACGAGGGATTTCACATATGTATCGGATATTGTGGAAGCAAATATCCTCGCCATGGAAAGGGGCAGAAATGGGGAGATTTACAATATAGGTGGGGGCTCCAGGATATCCGTAAATGAAACAATCAAGATTATAGAGAGGCTTGCCGGCAAAAGGGCCAGAGTAGAGCACAAAGAAGCCCAATCAGGAGACATGCGGAATACGTACGCTGACATAGGAAAAGCCAGAAAGGACCTTGGTTATCGGCCCGAAACGAGCATAGAGAGCGGATTGAAAGAGATGATTGAATATGTCAAGAATATGCTTCGTACAGACTGAGATGTACTATGCTTTTGATCCGTCTTCCAAGAATCTGGGCGGTGCCGAGATGCAAACATACATTCTTGCAAAGGAGCTTTCCAGAAGGAATTATAACGTCAGCGCAATATTAAAGGAAAACCGCAAGCCTCCAGGAAGCATAAGGATTTTCGTCATAAATAAGAGGAAAATCCTTAGTACCTTCTCGCTATTCCGGGCAATGTGCAGGGCGGACGCCGACATATATTACCAAAGGACAGGCGGGTTTATCACAGGCATAATCGGCCTGTTCTGCACGCTAAGAAACAGGAAATTCGTTTTCCATGTTTCCAGCATGCATCAGTGCCGCAAGGATTGGCCAAGGGGTGGGAATTTTTTAAAAAGGGTCTCTTACAGGTGGGGTCTGAAAGGGGTAGCAAAAATCCTGGTCCAGACAGAGAACCAGCGGTCTGCCTTGAAGAAGAATTTTGGTTTTGAAAGTTCCGTGATCAGGAACATGGTGGCTGAACTTCCTACTAAATCCAGGAAGGAGAACATGGTCCTTTGGGTGGGAACAGTCAACGAGCGCAAGAGGCCTGATGTGTTCCTTCGTCTGGCCAGCTCATTCCCCAAGCATAGATTTGTCATGATAGGGGGAAAGGGCGAAAACCAGGAATTCTACCGGAAAATCGAAAGGCAGTCGCAAAGCATAAAGAACCTTGAATTTTTGGGGTTCAGGCCGTATGAGGAAACGCAAGGATATTTCCAAAAGTGCAAAGTCTTTGTTAACACATCCATGGATGAAGGATTCCCGAACACGTATCTTCAGGCCTGGTCGAATTACGTGCCTGTAGTCGCCCTGGAGTTCGACCCGGATGAAATAATATGCAAAAATTCCCTGGGATTCCATTCCAGGAACTTTGATAATATTGTCAGAGATGTTAGATTATTGATGGAGGATGAGAGGATGAGGAGACGCATGGCGCTTAACGGAAGGCTCTATGTTGAAAAAAACCATAAAATTGAAAAAATAATAAGCGATTATGCTGATGTCTTCAGGAAACTTGTGAGTTAGCATGTGCGGGATTTGCGGATTCAACTGGGAAGATAGGGAACTGATAAAGGAATGTGCTAGGATAATTTCCCACAGGGGTCCTGATGGCGAAGGTTATTACACTGACAGGAATGTCTCCCTTGGCCACAGGCGTCTGAGCATTATTGACCTTTCAAAGAAGGGGAAGCAGCCAATGTCAAATGAGGACGGGACAGTATGGATTACATTCAACGGGGAGATATATAATTACAAGGAGATAGGGGAAGGTCTGGAAAAATCAGGCCACACGTTCGCCTCCAACACGGACACAGAAGCCATAATCCATTCATATGAGCAATACGGCCCTGATTGTGTAAAGAAATTCAGGGGAATGTTCGCCTTCTGCATATGGGACTCGAGAAAGAGGATTCTTTTTTTGGCAAGGGACCCAATAGGGAAGAAGCCTGTATATTACTTCTGGGATGGAAAAATGTTCATATTCGCTTCGGAAATAAAGGCTATACTTGCAGCCGGGATTAAAAGGGAAGTAAATGTGCAGGGACTTCTGGCCTATCTTGCGTTCAATTATGTGCCTGGAGAGCAGACTTTTTTCAAGGGAATCTATAAAGTACTTCCCGGACATTTTCTTATACTAAGGGACGGGAAAATAAGCAAAAAACAGTACTGGGAAATAAAGGAAGACATTGTGAATAAGGATGAAAAATATTTCAGCCAGGAGCTGGAAAGGGTTCTAGAAGAATCCACTCGGATAAGGATGCTCGCCTCTGACGTGCCTATAGGGGCCTTCCTTTCCGGCGGCCTGGACTCCAGCTCAATCGTGGCCCTGGCCAAAAAGCATGTTGGCTACCAGATGCACACCTTCTCGATAGGCTTCGAAACCTTTTCCGAGCTTGACTATGCCAAGGCTGTTGCGGAAAGGCTTGATACGAACCACCGTGAAATAGAGCTGAAGGAAAAGGATGTGATAAAGGCTCTGCCAAAAATAGCATGGCATTATGATGAGCCCATAGGCGACTCTGCAGTAATCCCTAACTACTTCCTATCCAGAGAAGCTAAAAAGAACGTGAAGGTTGTACTGGCGGGCGAAGGTGGGGATGAGCTTTTCGGGGGCTATCCACATTACAAGGCTGCCCTGAAGGCTTACAATTCCAGAATTCCGGAGCTGGCAAAAAGCAGCATTGCAGGCGCGCTTAGAGCCCTTCCCGAAAGCCCTATTAATGGAAGAAAGAGGAGGTTCCTCAGGCTCTATTCTCAAACAGATTTGGACAGCATTCATTTCTCTTCAACAAGATTCCTCTCCGACAGTGAGATAAGCAAGATAACCAATCTGAAAGCGCTCAATCTAAACAGGATGACAGTAGGGCCAGCTGCTTTCACGAATCCGCTGAACAGGATGCTTTACCTGGACTGTAAGAACATGCTGCCTGAAAAATATCTTATGAAGGGAGACAAAGCGACCATGGCCAATTCCGTAGAGGAGCGGCTACCGCTCCTTGACAAGAATCTCATAGAGTTCGCGTTTAGGATGAATCCAAACCTGAAAATTCATGAAGGGAAGGAAAAGTACATATTAAGGGAAGTTATGAAGAAAAAACTCCCAAACATTACTATCCAGAGGACCAAGCAGGGTTTCGGAACCCCAATAGAGCACTGGCTGAGGGGAGAGATGGGAGAGTTGGCAAGGAAAGAGATTTCAGAAAGCGGAATAATCAACCGGTATTTCAATGAAAAAATCTGGAAACTGATTGGTACAAAACCTAAAAATTACAGGCATGCCCAGATGACATGGTTGCTGCTCTCTATCGCTTTTTGGGAGAAAGAGGTTGCTGCATGAAAATCCTAATCCTTGGCTCTAAGGAATATCCTATGGGCTCCAACAAAGGCGACGACCCGATACCTTCAGGTGGGATGGAGACCTATGTGGATGATATAGCTCTGGCGCTTTCAAAACACTGCGAGCTTGTTATAGTCACCAGGAAATTCAAGGGGACAAAAAAACATGAACGGACGGGGAGCATAGAGATCCTGAGGGTTCCATATATAAAGGGAAAATATTTCAGGAACCCCACTTTCAATCTTCTTTCCTTCCTTGCATCCTTGCGGCTTATGAAGGATGTTGATGCCATATATCCTCAAGGTATTATAGCCTCATTCTTCAGCTATATTCTTTCCAAGCTTTCAGGCAAGCCCGTGGCTTGCAGGCCGGCCGGGATAGCCTACGATCAATATAAGTTTCCACTGAATAAAATTCTCTTCCTACTGACAAAAAGCATTTACATGAAATGTGACTGTGTGGTGTTTCATTCCGAGGGGGAGAGGGACAACTTCGTAAGAATCCTTAGATTCACCCCAAAAAGGAGCAAGGTGATACTCACTGGCATACCTGTGAAAAAGTTCTCCCGTCATATAAAAAGCACTAAGCGTGATTTCGGAATCCTTGAAAAGACTCCAGTAATCGGGTTTATAGGAAGGTTTGTAGAGGTCAAGGGGATTGAATATCTTGTGCGGGCTGCTTCCCTGCTGAAAGAGAAGAACATCAAGTTCCTCATGGTAGGGGATGGTCCCCAGAAGCCTGAGATAGAAAGCCTTATAAAAAGCCTGGGGCTTGAGGAGAATTTTGTCTTTACAGGATTCACGAGGGAGATACCCAAGGTTTTGGCTGCAATGGACGTGTTCGTGATATCCTCCACCTCAGAAGGCCTTCCCACCTCACTCCTGGAAGCCATGGCAGCGGCCAAACCTTGCATAGTCACAGACATAGGCCTCCCTGTTGAGAACATGAAAACAGGCCTGGTCGTGCCTCCAAAAAGCCCAGAGAGCCTGGCGCAAGGGATAGAAAAGCTTTTACATGACAAGAAACTGTGCAATCATCTAGGTCAGAATGCACAAGCATTCGCTATGGAGAACTGCACGCAAGAAAAGGCTGCAAAAAAGCATTACGAGCTCTTTAACTCCCTGATTTAATCAGGGAACGCGGGAGGCAGCCTTCTTTTATGCTCCGTAGACGCATGCATCCTTTTCGCTTTCTCAACAAGCGCAGGGTCCATGCTTTTTGTGTCGCCCTTGGCAATCCCCTCTATTACCATGTCCAGCTGCTCGTAGGTTATGCCCATCTCTTTCTCATCCGTCTGGCCTTCCCAGAGTCCTGCGGAAGGCGGCTTGTCTATTATCTCCTTCGGGATACCAAGCTCCTTGGCGAGCATCCTCACCTCTGTCTTAAGAAGGTGAGATATGGGAAGTATGTCCACTCCGCCGTCCCCGTACTTTGTGAAATATCCTGTGAATGATTCCGTCCTGTTATCCGTTCCGGCAACCAGATATCCCAAGGTGTTGGCAAAATAGTAAAGGGTAAGCATGCGCAGCCTGGGCTTGAGGTTCGCCCTGGCGATGCCGTTACCTTGAGGCAGCGCTTTCATAAGCGTGTCGCATGCTGGCCCCAAGTCCACGGTCTGTGTCTTTATCCCGAACTTCCTTGCAAGCATGTGCGCATGCTCCATGTCTTCAGGGTTTGAATGGCAGGGCATGATAACGCCCAAGACCTTGTCCCCGAGAGCCTTTTTTGAAAGCACAGCCACAACAGAGGAGTCTATCCCTCCACTCAAGCCCACAACAACGCCTTTCGCCCCGGATTCCTTGGCTTTTTCCTTTATCCAGGTCTGTATCTTTTCAGAACTCATAACAGCCACCTCTTATCTCCTGCAATATGATACTCAACACGCGTCTTTTCGAAATCTATATCTTTCCAGATTCCTGTATTGTCCAGGACAACCTTGCATTTTTTGAGATTGCTCAGTACAACTGTATTTGGAGTGAACCTGTAAATTTGATGGTCTGCCACAAGGAGGATTGCATCAAACTCCTGAAGGCCTTCTGGAAACTTGAAGGTCTCGCAGCCGGTTATTTTCCTTATCTCCTGTTCTGTGTAAAGAGGGTCATGAATCTTGACGGAAATTCCCTTCTCCTTCAGCCTTTGCGCAATCTTTATTGTCGGCGAAAGTATGTCCACTTTTATATCCCCTTTGTAAGCAAGGCCTAGTATGCCAGCTTTCCTGCATCCTCTTTTTGCAATCGAATCCGCAACAACAAAAGGTTGTTTGCTGTCCGTCTCTATGGCTGATCTAAGGATAGTCAACTGCTCTGGATTCTTTGCGCCAAGAAGAACGTATTGCGAGGAGAGGGGTATGCAATATCCCCCTGTTCCAAAGCTTGGAAAGTACGTTCCGATGTTCCATTTGGTTCCTACAAGTCTCAGCACTTCCTTCATGTCTATTTCCGGGTAGGCAAGCGAAAGCTGGTTGGCCAAGGTTATTTCAGCATGCCTGTACGCATTTTCTATTGACTTTATCATTTCAGCATGCTTGTGGTCTGGCGCAGGAATGAGGCTGTCGCATATTATGGAAAGCGCGTCCTTCATAAACTTTGTCGTTTCCTGAGTTGTCCCTCCTATTATCCTCGGGAGGTTCTTCAGGCTCTTTTCCGGAGAGATGAACCAATCCCTCCTGGGTGCGACCCCAAGAAGAATATCCTTTCCGACTTTAAGTCCGGCTTTCTCGAATATGGGAATCACAACATTGTCCGTCCTTCCTGGCGTAAGGGTGGACTCTATTATCACAAGGGGAGGTTCGCCTCCGGCCTTATAGGAAGAAATCTTCTTTACCACATCTTCAAGTATGGCGTCGTAAGGCTTGCCATCCTTCTCTGTTGGGATGGCTATCATATGCACAGCCACGTCGGCCTTAAGCAGTTCTTTCCACTCTGTTGTAGCCCTCAGCAAACCGTTATCAACAAGAGGCTTTACATCAAAACCGAGCCATTTCTCGAAATTCTCTATGGGTATGAGACCCCTGTTTATGGTGTCGACCTTTTCCTGAATTACATCCATGCCTATGCATTTGACGCCGTTAAAGGCAAAATTGGCCATGGTGGAATAGCCTATATAGCCAGTTCCCCACACTCCCACTTTCTTCTCCCCACTAAGAAGCTGCCCTTTTATGTTTTCAAGGACCATCATAACACCTAAAGAATTAGTGTCCAAAAATGCTTATATACCTATTTATTACCGAGTAATACTTTTATATTACTTTATCTTATCAAGGTCTTTTTCTGAATGGATATTAACAGCAGTCCCAGAAACCATGCAGCCGTAAAGCTTCCTTTCCTTCACAAGCCTGGGAAATATCTCCGTCTGCAAAGTCCATTTTACATTCCCCTTTGGGATGTAGTCGAATATCTTAGGGCTGCACATGGATATGAAAGCTGAAGTGAGGAATGTTTTCGGGTTTTTGGGCTTCTCCTCATATCCTATTATCTGATCGCCTGCCATCTCCACAACACCCAGGTCGGAAAGCGATTCCCTTGTGGACTGCACAGCCAGCGTGACAACCGCATCGTGCATGGAATGAGTCCTGGAAAGGCTGGACAGATCAAAATCAAAGTAGTTGTCTATTGGAAGAACGAGGAATGGGGACTTCAGATAGTTCTCAGCAAGTTGGAGTGTCTTCGCGTTTCCCAAAGCCTTCTTCTCCTCAATGTAATTTATCTCCACGCCAAAGGAGCTTCCGTTTCCGACAACCTTGAAGCATTCTCCTATGAGACTTCCACCAGCCACGAAATAGATTTTCCTGAACCCAGCACTCTTGAGCTGTTCTATGTTATGGACAATTAGGGGCTTGCCTCTTATCTTCAGTAGAGGCTTGAAGACGCCTTCCACCTTCACCTTCTCTTCACCCCCTCCGCCAAGGAAGACCGCAATCTTGTTGGCTTCAAGAAACCTTGCCGCAATGGTTTCCAAGGCTTCTGACCTGGAACGGATATTGCTGCCATCTACTATAGAATCCAGCTTTCTGAGTATGTCTTCCGAGATTGTCATGGAGATTCTCTTTTTCATACGTAATATTTTGGTATTACTTTTTAAATCATTGCCACAAACTAAAACCATGATTCTGGTAACAGGAGGCTCAGGCTTCATAGGCTCGCACATAGCGGAAAGGCTCATCAAGGAAGGCCATTCTGTGAGGGTCCTGGACAGCATGCTAACAGGAAGAAAGGAGAATATGGCTGGGCTAAAGGCCGAATTCATAAAAGGCGACATAAGGGACCCTGGAGTAATAAAGAGATCCCTCAAGGATGTTGAGTGTATTTTTCATGAGGCTGCGCAGGTCTCAATCCCGCGGTCAATAGAGAACCCGGTTGAGAACAATGGGATAAATGTGGATGCCACTCTCCTCCTGCTGGACAGCGCAAGGAAATCAGGCGTCAAAAAACTGGTCTTCGCATCCTCTTCAGCTGTTTATGGGAACGTCACGGTAAAGGACCTCCCCCTGAAAGAGGACAGGATACTTTCGCCGCTCTCCCCTTATGCGGTATCAAAGCTCGTTGGAGAGCACTATTGCAGGGTTTTTTCTGACATTTATGGGATGGCTACGATATGCTTGAGGTACCTTAATGTTTACGGCCCCAGACAGAATCCAAATTCGCAATATGCTGCTGTCATACCCAAGTTCATAGATTCCGTAATTAAAGGTAAGCAGCCCGTGATATTCGGGGATGGGATGCAAACGCGCGACTTTGTCTTTGTCAAAGATGTTGTCCAGGCGAACATGCTTTCCATGAAATCCAATGTAAAGCATGGTATATTCAATGTAGGGACAGGGAAACCCACGAGTGTGCTTGAGCTTTTGGAGAAGATTAATTCAATAACAGGAAAAAGGATAAAGCCGATTTTCTCAGAGCCCAAGCCTGGGGATATAAAGCATTCTGTTTCTGACATATCCAGGATAAAGGGCACCCTTGGGTTCAAGCCAGAATACTCTTTGGACCAAGGTTTAAGGGAAACTGTGGGGAGCTTCACATCTTGACACCAAAGGCGCGCCAGCTCCATCCGCCCATCTGGCTGGTCCACGTTTCCTTAAGCTTGGCGTCCCTAAGCCATTTTTCCACATCCTCCATGCTATAGTAATTGTTCACAGGCGTCCCGAGCAGGTCATAGGAGTCCGCATGCTTAACCATGAAGGGGAAGCGCGCATAGTTCTTGAAGGGCATCTTATTGGCAATCCCTTTCATGCCCAGGTCATTAAAGAAATGGTATAGCATATTGGATGAGTGGTAAATAGATGCAGGAATGTAGCATATGTAATAAAGCATTCTTCGTGGCATCCTGACCGTGAATTTCCTTAACACCCCCTCCACCACTTTCATCCTGAAGAACTTGTCATTCTTCCCGTAAAGCCAGATGAAAATCGAGCTGTTCGGCTTCATTAACCCCACAAGGCTGAGGAAGCCGTCCTCTGGTCTCGGGAGATGGTGCAAAACCCCAATGGAGAATATGAAATCGGAGACTTTCCTAAAGGGAGGGTTGTATATGTCCCCCTGGATTATGTGCGCATGTGGGAACTGCTTCATGTTCATGTAGGCAGACTCCACAGCATCGCTCAGGTCGAAACCCACTACCTCTGACCCGAATTCAGCCGCGTAATACGTGTGCCTCCCGAAGCCGCAGCCCGCGTCCAGCACGAGCTTGCCCCTGAAGAAATCCGGCTTTATGGGTTCAATATACCTAAGGAAGTTTTCCCTGAATTCCTCTATTATTCCAGGGAACCTGTTCCACTGGAAGCCAAAGCTTCCTGCTGTCCTTCTCTTGAACTCTGATTCTCTCCCAGATTTCCCAAATGGGAGATTCACCTTGCCTTTGTATTTTTCAAAGAACTTGGGATTCCTTTCAAGCACGCTTACCTTCAACTCGTCTGGGAACATCCTAGGGATGCCTCCTATTATCGGGAACTGCCTTTTGCATTTGGCGCATGTAAGGACACCCTCAACTATCTCTTTCTTGAAGCACTCTGAGCAGTCCACCCCTTTTGGGGATTTTCCGTAAAAGCTGCAATGATGTCTGCAGAAGGTCTTTTTTTCAATCTTATGTCCTCGCCTTTCGCTTACAAAAACCTCTACGGACAGGCTGCCCTTGCACTCCGGGCATATGAGAAAGTCAAGAACCCTGTGCTTCATATGCAACAAATGCATCTTTAATTTTATAAGCCGAATGTTCAACATCACTCTATGCTCGCACAGGCTTTAACCATAATCCTAGATGAAGGTGTGCATGAAAGAAAATTTCTCATTCGGGAAGAACTGGCAGGTTTTCCTCAGGACTGTCAATGAGGAAAGGATAAAGGTAGCAGAACGTTCAATATCAGACTTCCTAGGAATTGGCAGCCTCAAAGGAAAGAGCTTCCTGGACATTGGCTGTGGGAGCGGCCTTTTCTCATATGCGGCTTTCAGGCTGAAAGCCAATGAGATTGTGAGCTTTGATCTGGACACCTTTTCAGTGGAATGCTGCAGGCATCTCAAAAAAGAGGCAGGATCTCCTGACAACTGGAAGATCCTTACAGGCTCCATACTAGACAACGGATTTATATCCAAGCTCGGGAAATTTGACATTGTATACAGCTGGGGCGTTCTGCACCATACTGGAAATATGTGGGTGGCCATAAGGAATGCCGCAGGGCTGGTGGACAAAAGGGGCTTCTTCTACATAGCCGTATACAACAAGACCAGGATGTCTGGATTTTGGCTCATCACCAAGAGGCTTTATAACTCCTTGCCGGAGGCGGGCAGGAAATCCATGGAAATGGCCTACATTATGGCTCTTATGGCAAAGAACTGCATAAGGTTAAGGAGTTCCACAAGCGGCTTAAAGGAATACAAATCCACCAGGGGGATGGGCTGGAGGACTGATATAGCAGACTGGCTTGGTGGCTATCCATATGAATCTGCCACAGCGGAAGAGATAACTGGCTTCATGGAAAAGAACTTCCCCCGCTTCCGCCTCATCAACATAAAGAGAACCAATAGCTCAATGGGCAATAACTGGTTCTTGTTTAAAAATGGTGAACCATGAAAATAGCGATCCTTACCCCAATGTTCCCGCCAAAGTTCATAGGCGGAACTGAGATAGCAGCATATAACATTGCCAAGGGACTGTCCGAAGGCAATGATGTCCATGTAGTCACCAGAAGCCAACCCCAAAGGCTGGATGAAGGCTTCAGGACGCATTTTGTCAGGTATGTGGAAAGGCCGGGGCTGCTCAAGACGCTCTCCACATCGCTCGGGCTTTTTCTTAAAGTACGAAAAATCAAGCCGGATGTGATATATGCGGAAACTTTATTCTCAGGCGGCATAGCGGGCGTCCTTTCAAAAATATTCCTGGGAATACCTGTAGTAACAAGGCCTGTCGGGGAAATATACGTGGCCTCCAGGATCGAGAAGCTTATAATAAAATTTGTGATCAGAAACTCCAGCCTTGTGCTTGCCATGACAAAGCACATGGAAAGGGAAGTCCTAAAATATGGGAATGTCAATGTATCCGTCTTGCCGGACGGCGTGGATTACGAGTATTTCAGAAACTATCCTGAGCAGAAAAAGATAAAGGACTCCGTCCTGTTTGTGGGAAGGCTCATAAACCTCAAGGGTGTCTATGACCTTCTGGAATCCTTCCGCCTGCTCAAGGAGTCCGTTCCCTCGGCCAAGCTCTTCATAGCAGGCTACGGAGAGGAAGAGCAAGGTATGAGGAAGATGGTGGAGAGGCAAGGGATTAGGGATGTGACCTTCCTGGGAAAGGCGGAAAAGGAGGAAGTGGCCAGATGCATGAAGATGTGCGAACTTCTCGTTCTACCCAGCTATTCTGAGGGCTTCCCTCTCGTTCTTGCAGAGGCAATGGCCTGCGGCCTTCCCATAGTCACGACCAGTGTCAGGGGTCTTCCGGAAATAGTGAAGGATGGAATAAACGGGCTGATTGCAGAAGCAGGAGACCCAGAAGGGCTTGCTGAGAGACTGGAGAGACTTTTGAAGGATTCCAGCTTCAGGGCCAGGGTATCTGAGGATAACAAGAAGGGAGCGAAGAAATACAGATGGGATTCATTGACGGGGATTCTTGAGGAACATTTAAAAAGAATAAAATAGTTTTTTACTATGGTCAGGGTTGTTGTAAAGGGATGCACAGGGTTCATAGGATCGCATTTGGCCGAGGGGCTCTTTGCCTTGAGATGGTATACAAGGTGACGATGATATCAAGGAAATGGTGAATTAAAGTGTGCGGGATAGTCGGGTTCAGTTGGGAGGATAAGGACTTGATTAGACAATGTGCCAGAACTATCGCTCACAGGGGTCCTGACGGAGAAGGTTATTATACAGACAGCCATGTTTCCCTTGGGCATAGGAGGCTTAGCATTATAGACCTTTCAGAGAGGGGAAAGCAGCCCATGTCAAATGAGGACGGGAGCGTCTGGATTGTATTCAACGGCGAGATATACAATTACAAGGAGCTTAGAGTCAGTCTCGAGAAGAAGGGTCACAAATTCTCCTCAGGGACAGACACAGAGGTGATTGTCCATGCGTATGAAGAGTTCGAGGGCGATTGTGTAAAAAAGTTCATGGGGATGTTCGCCTTCTGCATATGGGACTCGAAAAAACGTGTGCTCTTCCTCGCCAGGGATCATGTTGGGAAGAAGCCCCTTTACTTCCATTGGGATGGAGAGAGGTTCATATTCGCATCAGAGATAAAGGCCATAATCAGGGCAGGGGTGGAAAGGGCGGTGAACATGGGGTCCCTTCATGCTTTCCTGGGCTTCAATTACATCCCCGGCGAGCAGACGTTCTTCAAAGGCGTTAGAAAGCTCCTTCCCTGCCACACCCTCACGCTTAAGGACGGTAAGGTAAACACAAGTCAGTATTGGGACATCAGGGAGGACATCCTTGAGAGGGATGAGGATTACTTTGTCCGGGAGCTTGAAAGCAAGCTTGAGGAGGCCACAAAGTTAAGGATGTTTGCATCTGACGTACCTATTGGGGCATTCCTCTCCGGAGGGATCGACTCGAGCAGCATCGTGGCGATGGCTGGCAAACACGTGGATTACAAGATGCACACATTCAGCGTAGGGTTTGGGGACTTCTTCTCGGAGCTCAAAGGGGCGATGGTGGTGGCCGAACATCTGGGAACCTCTCACCACGAGTTCAATCTGGATCCGAAGAAGGTTCTTAGAGAGCTACCTAGAATAGCATGGCAATTCGATGAGCCTGTAGGGGATCCGGGATTGATACCGAATTTTTTCCTTTCACAGGAGGCCAGGAAGTACGTCAAGGTCGTCCTGGCAGGGGAAGGAGGGGACGAGCTTTTCGGTGGATATCAGCATTACAAAGCTGTGCTTGGAGCGCATAATCTCAGAATCCCCAAAATCGCCAGGCTGGGCATAGGGGCTGCTGCAAACACCTTACCAACTTCTCTTGTTGGGGGGAGGAAGAGAAGATACGCCCTATTTCATTCAAAAACCAGCCTCGAGGATATGTACTTTGCCTCTGTAAGGTTCATGTCAGATAGGGAAGTAAGCTGGCTGGCAAGGGAAAGTGTGGGAGAGCTTAACTCGCTCGCGGTCAAGCCATCCCCTGGATTCAGGAAACCCCTCAACATTCTCCTGGCCATGGACTTCAAAAACACCCTTCCTGAAAAATACCTCATGAAGGCGGACAAGGCCACGATGGCCAATTCCATAGAGGAGAGGCTTCCTCTTATAGACAGGAATGTTGTGGATTTCGCCTTTAGGATACCCCCATGGTTCAAGATAAGGGGTGGTCAGGAAAAATATATCCTGAGGAAGGCCATGCAGAGAAAGCTCCCCGGTGCCATCATATCCAAGAAGAAGCAGGGCTTCGGCACTCCAATTGAGGCTTGGATGGCAGGGGAGATGGGGGAGGCAGCGAAGGAAACTTTAGAAAAAAGCAAAATCGTGAAGGATTATTTCAGCATTGAACGGGTGCGGGGAATTTTGAATGGCCGAAAGGGGAACTACAGACAGGCGCTGTTGTTGTGGCTTCTTTATTCTTTATGCCTATGGGAAAATACACTAGATAGGCGATAATTCCCTAATTTTATATTTTGAAGGATTAAATCTAAAGTATGACCGATGCGGACAGAATGGCACAAACTTGTACTATTTATATTAGTGTATAGATGATTGAAATTGCTTGTGATAAAGGCCTTGGAACGACTCGAATATTTCTTTGTCAATGTTAAAACCGAAGAGTCCGTGTTTCATCCTGAAATCAGCTATTTTCTTGAAAGGGAATTCTAGAAGTGCCTTCGTGAATGAATCGGGTGTTGATTGAGCCCTCATCACATAGAACCAAGCGTTTGCGGCGATATCCGGTTCTGATATCCAGGGAAGCGAATCCAGGGATGCATACCCTTCGAAAAGATTCTTGCTTGACCATTCCCTTAGCGTAAGAGGCTCCTTAAAGAGTCCCTTAACCTCATTGTAAAGGCTGCAACCTGGATAAGGTCTAAAAACCTGGGGTCCGATTATGTAAGCTTTGGGGTTTATTTTCTTGATTTTTGTAATCAACCTTAGCGTTTCCATCATATCCTTTTTTTCTTCGCCAGGAATACCTATCATGAAGGAACATATTGTATTAATATCAAATTTCCTACATGTAGTGACTGCGTTTAATATCTGTGGCATTGTAATCTCTTTTTTCAATTTGTTAAGGATTTTTTCTGAGCCGGATTCTATCCCCATGGCCAGTGTGGTGCAGCCGCTCTTCTTAGCAAGTCGCATAAGACTATTATTCAAATGGTTTTCGTTGAAATAGTTTGCCCTGGTGTTTGCATGCCATTTCACATCAATATTTTCTGAAATCATTGCCTCACAGAACTCCTCAACCCTTTTTTTGTTTACGAAAAAATTCTCATCCATGAATTGGATATATTCAATGCCGTATCTTTCTGTGAGTATTTTCACCTCATCGAGTATTTTTCCAGCGTTTAGTGGTCTCCATCTGTTTTCCAAAAGGTTTATGCAGAATGCACAATTGTATACACAGCCCCTTCCTGAATGAAGAGGTAAGGATTTGCCAAAGGATTTTCCTCCTATTTTGAAATCGCTTATATATTCCCTGATTTTTAGTATTTCCCATTCCGGTGGAGACAATGTATTTAGATCCAGAAATTCCCTTTTAGGAGTCACTCTAACTTTACCGTTTTCCTTATAAACAAGCCCCTTAATGTCGCTTATTTTTCCTTTTCCTTCAAGCCAGGATGACAGCTCTAACAGCGTGATTTCCCCTTCATTGGTTATCACAAAGTCGACTGACTTGTCCTCGACTGTTTGTTTGGGATACAGTGTTGGGTGTATCCCGCCCCATACGACTTTGATGTCAGGATCCTTTTCTTTTACCAAATCAGATAGTTCTATTGCATTTTTCACTTGGTTCGTCATTACAGAAAATCCTACTATATCCGATTTCAGAATAAGTGGCCTGAGTTTTTTTCCGATGTTTTCTATTTGAGAATCGACAACCTTTACTGTATGCCCTTTTCTGTGCAACGCGGTTGCCAGATATAAGAGCGACAAATGTAACTGTTTTTGCGATTTTTTCTCCCCCTCTGGATTAACCAGGGTTATTTTCATAATAATAAAACGAAAATACACTTAAATATTCAGTATAAGGTAAATGACGGTAGTATGAATGAGAAAGAAGTTGAAATGGGATACTTAAAAACCATAGCGAAGGGAGCGGGATTAGTACTGATAGGAATGATAATTTCTAAGTTTATTAGCTTTCTTTATTTGATTTTCGTTGCAAGGTATTTCGGGGTGCAGGATTATGGGATGTTTTCCTTGGTAATTGCGGTTATAGGAGTTGTTAGCGTGCTGGCGGTTCTGGGATTACCAACAGCTGTCACAAGATTCGTATCTTATTACGAAAGTAAAAAATCCAAACATAAAACCAAGGGGATTGTGATTGGATCACTAAAGATGTCGCTTCTGCTTTCGACAGCAATCACCATAATTCTTATCCTGTTCTCTGATCTTATTGCTTTCTACTTGTTCCATGACTCAACTGGAAAAATGAGCCCCTTGATAAAGATAATGAGCCTTTCCATTCCTTTTTATTCTTTGTTCACGATTTCTAACTCTGCATCCGTAGGCCTCAAGAAGGTGGAACATAAGGTGTATACTGAATATATATCCCAGAACCTTCTGAAGCTTGTTTTCACTTTCATATTCGGGATAATTGGACTGGGTGTTATTGGGATAGGCCTTGGCTGGGCGGTATCGATAATGCTTACTGGACTCCTTGCAGCATACCTTCTGAACAGGATCTTTCCCCTGAAAGGAAAGATCAAAGCCCCGAATATGAAAACTGAGCTGATGAAATTCTCCTTTCCTCTGCTGCTGATAAGCTTTCTAGGGGTGATTGTCACTTATGCAGACAGTATAATGATAGGCTTCTTCAAGAATCCGGAAAGCGTCGGCATATACAATGCTGCAATGCCAGTGGCCCAGATCCTAATGGCGCCTTCAGCCATTATCGTTTCCCTTCTGCTCCCAGTATTCTCGGAAGCTTACGTAAAAAAGGGAATTGAGGATGTCAAGAAAATTTTCATCACGGTTTCAAAATGGTCATTTTATATGGCGTTTCCCTTCCTGATTTTGTTCATTACTTTCCCTTCTTTCATTCTCAGCTTCATTTTCAGTAATGCTTTCTTTGGGGATAACATAACCACGGGAAGCATGACGCTAGTCCTTTTGTCCTGCGGTTACTTCGTGACATTCATCACTCAGCCCATTATTAACCTCTTCTATCTACTGAAGAAGAACAAGGTACTGCTCATAATAAGCGCTATAGGAGGATTAACCAACTTTCTGCTGAACCTTGCTCTCATTCCAGAGTATGGTATAATTGGTGCCTCTTCGGCTTTGCTGGTATCGTATCTTTTGAATTCCGTCATTTTCGTCGCCATGGCATGGAGATATACAGGGACAACAGGCTTCAGCCTTGACTATTCAAAAAGCATAATTGCTGTATTGGTGTCAATAAGCATTAGTATGCTCCTGAAAGGCCATATTTCCTTCATCTTCATAGGAATAGCTTATTTCGGCTTCTACACGATTTTACTGCTGCTTTTGAAAGGATTCTCAAAAGCAGACAAAGAGATATTCAATGCTATATTGAGAAGGCTGGGGAAAAGAAAATAATATTGAAAATAGAATTCTTGTAAAAATACATAAAAATATTATTTCAGAACTCTTAATTTAATCTCAAGATCGACTCGAACAGGTTTTATTAGCATAGGTATTCTTTCTATCACCCTCACATTAAGCCATGTCACCCTTTTTTCTATTATTTTGAATCTTTCTTTGGGGTATTTATTAAAACAGCTATAGACAAGCATAGATGTTATAGTTTTAGGATCAAACGCCTTGAACCATTCAGGAGAGAAATCATGCTTATGTTCGGGGTTCCAAAGAACGCTTTTACGTTTATACCAGGGTACTTTTACGTCAACAATTGCATTAGGCTTACATATTCTCCAAATTTCTTTCATTGCTTGAAGAGGATTGTCAAGATGCTCAAGTAAATGCCACATCCTAACTTCGGATATACTAGAATCCTTTATGGGCCAGGGAAATTTGTTCAAATCGTAAATTATGTCTGCGGGCTTATTCCTATCTATATTTATGAAACCCTCTTCATTTTTCTTTCCAGAACCGATGTTAAGTTTTATGGTGTTGGATGGTCTTTTCATATTTATCAATATAGTCGAATATTTAATAGAATTCTTATAGAAGGCATTAAATAAGCTTTGTATTAAATACTTAGTGAAAAGTATGAAAGTTATATTGGCAAATCCACCATGGACCCCTGGAAGCTGCAGAGCGGCCTCGAGGTGGCCACATAAGAAAGAAAATGAGTTTGTTAAACCAAGTTCTTTAGATAATATTATTTGCACTTTAGGGAGGACGAAAGATTCAAAAGAAATCGTTCCTTATTCGGAATTTCCATTTTATTTAGGTTATGCTGCGGCTATCTTGGAACAAAATGGCCATAAGGTAAAGCTAATCGATTCTTTGGTTACTAATCAGACAAGAAATGGGTTTTTAATTCAGGTAAAAAATTATTCTCCAGATGTTATAGTTTTTGAAACATCGACCCCTTCATTTAAGAATGATATTGAACTCCTTAAAGATGTTTCAAGAATTACAAAATGTAAAAAAGTGCTATGTGGTCCGCATGTTAGCGCTTTACCAGAAGAGACTCTAAAGAGCGAGTTTGTTGATTTTGTTCTGATAGGTGAATATGAAATTTCTTTGAATAATTTGATAGAATGCATTGAAAAAAGGACAAATTTGGAGGATGTTAAAGGAATAGCTTTCAAAAGTGGGAGAAAGGTGGTAAAAACTCCGCTACAGCCTATTGTCGATTTGGATAAGCTCCCATTCCCGGCCTGGCATCTAATGCCGCTAAAGAGATATTATAATCCTGCGCCAGGAACAAAAACGACCATGGAAGTGATGTCCTCGAGAGGCTGCCCTTACAAATGCACCTATTGCATTTACCCTCAACTCATGTATAGAACATCTCAAGTAAGGTTCAGAAAACCTGAAAACGTTGTTGATGAGATAGAAATATTGATAAAAAAATACGGAAAACGGGGAATATATTTCAATGATGATACCTTCGCTCTTACGAAGAAGCATGTTCTTGCAATATGTCAAGAAATTAAGAAAAGAAGATTGAATTTCAGATGGGCTTGTTTTGGTAGGGTTGATACAATAGATTATGAAATGCTAAAAGAAATGAAGAATGCAGGCTGCGTTTATATCCAATATGGTGTAGAATCCGGGTCTCAGAAGATACTCGGTAACATTAAGAAAGGAATTAGAATAGAACAAATAAAAAATGCGTTTAAAATGACTTATTCGGTTGGAATAAAAGCACATGGAACATTCATGATAGGTCTGCCTGGAGAATCAAAAGAGACCATAAAGGAAACGATGAAATTGATTTCAGAAATCGATTGTGATTCGTTGGTTTTTGCTCTTTGTACACCATTCCCTGGGACAGAAATGTACAGAGAAGCCTCAGAAAAAAATTGGTTAGAGGAATCGGACTGGGAAAAATACGATGGGTATAATTTCGTTGTAATGAGAACTGAGTATATGTCTAGAAAGGAAATCAAAGCGGCTTTTGACTATATTAGGAAATGGTGGGAAGTATATAGAAAAATGAGAAAGAAGGATATAAAAAGATTCATAAAAACCAGATACAGAGAAGATGGAATTGAAAATCTGTTAAAAGTTGGGTTATCAAAATCGATTGAATTGATGAGAGATGTTCGCGAAAAGAAGAAAAATCTCAGAAAAATGTCATTGAATTAGTTTATCATAAATCCTAATATATTTTTTGCATAGAACGTCCCAGGAGAATTCTTTTTCGGCCACGAGTCTTGACTTTTTTGACATCTCTTTCAATCTGTTTTTGTCCGAAAGAGCTTCTAGTATCGTTTTTGTTAATCCTAGCGTATCTCCAGATTTCACAAGAAATCCTGTCCCGTGTTTATTGATTATTTTTTTCTGATCCCCATTACTGGTTGCTATGCAAGGCAGTCCACATGCCATATAAGTTGTTAGTTTTGTCGGAAAACTTACATGTCCCATTAATGAGTATGTCCTCAGAGATAAACCGATCTCTGCGGCCCTGATATACTCAGGCATTTCAGTGTAATCTATTTGGCCTGTCATTATTACCTGATTCTTAAATAGAGGATTTTGAGCGATTTTGATATACTTTTCCAAATCGGACCCTCCACCCACTATTAAAAAAACAATATCTTTTCTTTGTTTAACTATCTGCGCAATGCTTTCGAAAAGTGTATCTATTCCTTGATAGGATTCAATGCAACCCGCAAACAATACAACATTTTTTTCTTGTAATGAATATTTTTTCCTTATGTGATTGTCCTTATTACCCGGATAAAAGAGTCTCGTATTTACGCCAACTGGAATGGATTCAATTTTGTCTTCGGGTATTCCAATATTAATTAACATTTCCATAAGGCTGTCCGAAGTTGCAACAATGAAATCAGAATATTTTCTTAAAACTTTTGCAACCATGTACCAAGGGAACCATCTCAATTTCTTTATTGTATTTTTATAGGTTATTTCTTCTGGAACGAGTCCATGCATGTCATATACCATTGGGACCTTATATGATCTCTTTACAGGATAGGCACTTATAGCAGTTTGAAAAATATGAGCATGGATTAAGTCTGGTTGGTTGTTTTCACATGCTTTTTCTATCCAATGTGAAAACCGTACTGTGTCGAAAACATATGATCTTTCAAAAGGTCTTTTATTTATTAATTTATATTGATAAATTTTTATGCCATTCTTTTCAAAAACTCTAGTGTTGTTGGACACAGAACATGCAAATACTTTGTGGTTTTCAATCTTTAGATGAGATGATATCTCCCAAGCTCTTATTGGAGAGCCTGCAGGTTCCAATATATCTCTGTATATAGTTTGGCAAATGTTATAATTGGTCATTTTATAACCCGTTTATCTATAACTTGTTTTATAGTTCATTACTAATCTCATTTATAATACATTTAAATAAAGTTAAACAAAAAATTATTTATGTTAATTTCATTTAAAACGAAATTTATATTTTTCTTATTAATTTTTTGTTTTTCAATTCCAATAAACTTTGTTTCAGGCTCAGAAGAAACTGTTCTATATTTGAAATTTGATGAAGGTGACGGAACTGTTGTATTTGATTCTTCAAACTATAGAAACAATGGTACTGTGAATAATGCATTTTGGGAATTGAATAAATGTATAGATGGAAGTTGTCTTTTTTTCAATAATTTTAGTTCATATGCATCAGTAAATCAGCACGCATCATTGAATCCGCAAAATTTTACGATAGAAGCATGGATATATAGTTTTGGCGGTACTGGCAATAGAACTATTGTCAATAAAGATACAAACGGTCCGGCCACAAGAGCTTGGAGATTACATTTAGATTCTAATGAAAATGATAAACTGGTGGCAGATTTTCAAAGACCTATTGGTCTTCCTTGGGCGGTTGTTTACAGTAATAAAAGCATAAAGAATAATACATGGTATTATGTCGCTGCAACTTACAATCATTCTTATTTTTGCGTTTGGATTAATAGTGTTTTAAGTGGATGTTTGCTAGAAAATAGCGATATTGATTATCGTTGGACTCAATCAAAATTAATTATAGGTATGTCCGAAGATAGTAGTAACAAAAAATTAGAATATTTTAATGGTATAATTGATGAAGTTAAAATTTCAAATTATGCTAAGAATTACTCCCAATTGTTTTCAATTTACAACGAATTTTGTCCAAACGATTTATGCAACCAAAAAAATAGTAATATTAAAAATGTAGTTAACCCCCTCATAATAACCTCTGCCGAGCAGAGAAATGTCCTCTCCGCGGTGCCTGCGAAAGCGCCTGTTCTTGTTGCTGATTCCATTACACCCGAAGTCATGCGGTTTATTGAGGATTACAAGCCTGACTGGATTTATACTGTGGGTTTTTCGTCCGGGCTTGGGAATTCCAGCAGGATCCTCTATAATCAGGTGCCTGGACTGTTCTTTCCCAATGCGAGCAGGGCTGTTTATGTGAATGGGAGTAGTAGGGAGAAGGGGATTCTTGCCTCTCAGATAGCGTATTATCTGGACATGCCGGTCGTTTTTGAGAGGGATGGAGGGAGCTATTCGGAGAT
The DNA here is from genome assembly GCA_964353635.1 of uncultured archaeon. Classification (GTDB taxonomy): domain Archaea; phylum Aenigmatarchaeota; class Aenigmatarchaeia; order QMZP01; family QMZP01; genus JAPLVB01. Next base: position 31,333 of record CAYGVS010000004.1, read on the forward strand.
TATTGACCTGGAGAACATGAGCCTCCAAGAGATAGGGGATTTCTACATCAATCTTGTGAAGGAGGACGGAAGGAACATAGACTATCTTGTCCTTACCAATTTCAGCAGCAGCGAGAGCCTGCTTGCAGGCAGGCTAGCTGGGATGCGGAATGGGTATATCATACCATTGGAGAATGGGAGTTATGAGGGTGTCATGGCAAGCCTCAGGGTCGGTGCTGATTTTTTGGGTTCGCATAATCTGTATCATAAGAATGTCATGTACAAAACTGGGAAGCCCCTCTATCTTGCCCTTCTTGGGAGCAATGAAAGCATTCCTCACATCCCGTTCTTCGATCCCGGATTGGAGATATTTGATAATAAGGATGGGTGGTGGCTGTATTCTGATGTGGGCTACTCAGATTTGAATGGGGATGGGTATTATGACCTGGCGCTCGGGAGGATGGAGGGATTGGAAGCAGCCTCGCTGCATTTGGCAAGGCAATCGGTTCCGAAGAATCAGAGCGTGGTGCTTATTGGGGAGTATAGGCATGGGAAGTTTGAGGATTTGAAATTCTTTGGTAGCGGGATGTCGCAGGTGTTCGCAGCGCAGGTCCTGCTGGGCCATGTAAATGTTTCCACGAAAAGGATAGTTGAGGAGAAGCTGAGCAGCCTTGACGGGATTGGCAATTCGAGCATCTATGATTTTTTCGGGAAATTCAACACAATCGTTGCGACTATGATAGCTAAGAATATGGTGAAAGGAATAGCTTTGCCATGGACGGTTGCCGAGTATTCGAACATTGCCATGTATGCTATACTTGAGTATGATTGGAATTCATGGGCAAAGCTTCTTGGTATTATACCTGTTCCGAGGCATCTTGATTCTATTGAAGCCGATCTGGCTGAAAGGATTGGATCCCCTGGTGTGATTGGATACTTTGGGATGGGTGAGGGCTTCTGGCTGATTCCCAACAATAGCAGGAGCTATATGGAGCTGCTGCTGAACCCTTACAGCAGGGCTGTGGAGTTTGACAACATCACCTTTTCAGGCTTCCTTTATGATGATCATGATGTGTCTGCAAAATCGGTCATAAAGGAGAAAGTTCTGAGAGAAGGTGGAAGCGTCATGGGATCATCGGGGATTGTGCATGATCCGTATAACATGCACACCTCTACCATGTTCTTCATATGCCTGGCGCAGGGTAAGCCGTTGGGTCAGGCGTTTATGGAATCTGTGAATACTGACCCTCTTACATTCGCTGTTGGTTTCTTTTCATTGTATATGGCCTACTCCAATATTGGGCAGGAAGAGGCTGCCATTGCATATCCGCTGCTTTACTCAAAAGACAAGCTTGAGAGGATACTTTGGGCAGACCCTGCAGCCACGCCTCTAGAAAGGAGATACTCGCCGCAGAAGGCTGTTTACAAAACCGGGCCTGCCAACTCTTTCATTGCTGAAGTTTTGGTTGCGGTCAACAGAACAGGACAGGAAGTCCTGAACGCTGACACCTATCTTGCTGAGCCGGAGAAGCCTCTGCTGCCTGTTTATTATAGAGAATTTGTGCTTCCAGAGGGCAGCTTCTTGAATTGGGTGAATGTTACTGGTAACTATTCACTGGAGAACTCTGGTATGGCTCTGGTTTATAATGATTCGCATTACACCAATTGGACAGAGATAATTGTCGGATGCATCGGCTCATTGGGATTTTCCAGCCTTCAGGAATTGGATGCAGAGAAGGAGAGCCTTATAGAAGATTGTGTTGATAATCTCACCCGGCCGGATGTGAGCTATCCGTACCCGAACGTAACATTCTGGTGGAAAGAGGCTAGGCTTCTGGATAATAGGACCATTGTCATGGTGTTCATCCCTGCTGTTATTGCGGAGAATGAGAGCCATAGCCTGTTTTTGGAAAGCGCAACCGTCCAGGTTGGTTATGAGGCTTCCATGGAAATGAATGTTTTTGCACAGGATGTTTTCTTGGGTGAGAACGCAACTGTGCTTGTGGAACTCATGAACATGGGAAATGAGGTTTCCGGGAACATCTCTATTTTCGTGGAGGGGAATGGGAGCCTGGAATTTCTGGATGAAGTGACTGTCCTGGGAAATTCGAACACCACAATTGAGTTTTCTTTCCAGCCTAGTTTGGGGGAGCATGAAGTTACTGCTGTATTTGAGGGTGATAATGGAATAGGGCCAAGGTATGCATATTTCTCCGTTCATGTCCCTCCTGCGCTATTTGTCGGTGATATTCCAGAAATTGAGGTCAATGAAGGTGAGGAGGCTGAATTCCATATAAGCCTTAAGAACACAGCTGGCTTCCTGCTAGAAAATATAAGCGTGGTTTATGAGGGGCCGTTTGAGGTGGAGCCCTATTCAAATGGATTCGATTTTGAAGGGTATGGTAATATAATTTTAGATGCATACGTGAAAGTCCCGGAATCATATCTTCCTGGGAGATATTCTGGATTAGTAAATTTCTTCCCATCAAACGACAAGAAGGTTACTGCAAACCTCACCTTTATTGTGCCTGCAAGGGCATCGTTTGATGTGCAGAGCAACATGCTTGCTGAAGCAATCAAGCCTGAGAGTTATCAGGAAATAATCATTCCTGTCCATAACACAGGCAATGTTCCGCTGGCTTTGAAAGGCTATTGTGAAGGGTTCGATGGGATTTCCTGCTCCTTCTTCCCAGATGATTTGGAGGTCCTTCCCGGACAGCAAGGGATGCTTTACGCAAACATCAGCGTTGATGGGGGGCATCAGTCTGGCCTGTTCTCCGGAACAATTCGGGTTTCAGGCGAGGGCGTATCAAAGGAAATGGCACTTGGTGTAGATGTCCTTGAAGCTGCATATTGGGAAATTTCTCCTTTGGAATGGCACTGCCGTCTCCCTGGATGCGTACAAGACTTCCTTGTTTCAAGCAGTCCTGAATCGAACATGCCGTTGGAGCTGGATTTCATCACGGGAAACCTTAGCCTGTTCTTCGATGATTTTGTCACCAGTGTTTTGCCAGGAGAATCAAAAAATGTGACTATGGCTGACAAAGTGCTCCAGGAAGGCTTTGCCGCAGGCATTTATGAAGGGGAGATTAGAGTTGCTGCAAGCTTGAATTCAGAGCCGGCGTACAATACAATAAAGACTAAGGTCATTGCAGAGGGGCCTGAGTTCACATTGGAGAAAGAGTTCTCGCCTGATAGTGTCATGCTCTTCTGGAAGCAGTTTGTTGCTCCAAGAGTGAGTCATGTTGAGATTTATCTGAATAACATAGGAGATGTCTCCATAGATAGAGTCAGGATCTCTGACGAGATTCCTGACGGCTGGAAGGGCAAGAAGCCTGTGATTTCCTTTGCGAAGAGAAACAAGAAGTCTATGGTGAAGGATTACATGGTTTCATATGAAAACGGCCAATTGAACCTTTCATTTAATTTCACTGGCAAGCCGTTGCTGAAGGGAGAGGGTCTGGAGATACATTATATGATTTATGCCCTGCCTGAAACAGTCCCAAAGCAGGGTATAATTACGCAGACTGTTGGAGAGTCTAGGAGCAGCCAGAACATATATTCGGTTGCCATCAAGGAGACGACATTGAAAGTCGAGTATTTTGACCCTCCTCAGTGGCTCAGGTGGCTGTTCGTTATGATTTATAGGCTGTGGTAGTTTATCTAAAATTTAGATAATTTAATATTTCAAGCAACAATTTAAACCTTAATGATACATGCGTATAATGCCGTACTAGGCGCATGGCATCATGCCTCAGTAGCTCAGCAGGTTCGGAAGTTTGAACGTGACCGAGTCACGTTCTTTCGATGAGAAGAGCACTCGGCTGTTAACCTTGCAAGAAAGGGCTGATACCGAGTGGTCGAAGGTTCGAGTCCTTCCTGAGGCGCTAACAGAATAAGGTGTTTCCATGGACATTAGGATGGAGTTGATATCAAACTGCTTCGATATCAGGGGATTCAACAAAAGGTGCAATTTCCATGGCTGCGCAAGGGCTCCTGAAAAGGAAGCCCTCATAATGGAGAATGACCTGAAGAGACAGCAGAAAAAGGAGCTCGTTTCCCTTTATTTCTGCAGCAAGCACTTCGACATGTGTGTGAAGGATTTATTAAACCAACTGAACAAAATATGTGAGAGCGGCAAGAACGTGTACATGGAAAGCTACGAGGCAGGAGCGAAATAAAAGAAAGCACACCTAAAAAGCAGCAATAGATGGGACGACGGAAATGTCGCGGGAACCTTAAGGGGATTGAAGGCGACGAGAGTAGCCTTCGGGTCAATAAAGGCCGCATCGGTAGCTCAGTCCGGGAGAGCACACGGCTGAAGATCGATTGACGACTTGCATGGGTTTATCAAGTCTTCTTTCTATTTGCGACCGTGGTGTCGTGGGTTCAAATCCCACTCGTCCCATTCCATTGGAATTGGTTATATGGCAAAAAGCACGCAGGCGAAAGAGAAGAATGAAGTTCGTAGTATCTACAAGCCTGCGGAGTGCAGGCTCCTGGAGAACAAGCTCTTTGTTCCAAAGGGTTTTGATGAGCTGCTCCAAAGGTCTTACGGAAAACATATGGAAGGGAGATTGGAGCTGGCTTTCGTGGAGGCTCTCTACCTCCTTGAGAAAGGCAGGATAGCTGTCAAGAAGTCCGGGAAGAAGATGGGCTTCCAGGAGCTCATGGAGTTTGGGATGGAGAGGGACAAGAGGCTGCATGAGAAGTATGTCGTCTACAAGGACATTAGGGAGAGGGGACTGGTCGCCAAGACAGGTTTCAAGTTCGGATGTGATTTCAGGGTTTACCAGCGGGGAGTCGGCGTCAAGAAGGGTCCAAAGGAAGCCTCGGAGCACACGAAATGGATTGTTTACACAGTCCCTGAGGATTATGCGTGCTCCTTCGCTGAGCTCTCAAGGGCTGTGAGGCTTGCCCATTCTATAAGGGCCAGGATGCTCTGGGCGATAGTGGATAATGAGGACGATGTCACCTATTTCGAGGTCGTGAGGATAAAGCCTTAAGTCCAGAATAAGCTTCTTTAAGCCTGCGTACAAAGGTAGGAGAAAAAGCATAAAAGCCGTTGTTGTCCAATATATACGGTTGCGCAATGGCGGATAAAATCATAAGGTGCGAAATATGGGAAGGATAAAGAGCATTCCGGTCAAGAACCTTGGAGATGAGCTGATTGCCTCCCACGGGAAGAAGTTCACTGAGGATTTCGAGAGGAACAAGCAGGTTCTTGGTGAGGTCAAGAAGATAAAATCCAAGAGAACCAGGAATTTTGTCGCAGGCTACATAACGAAGCAAATGCAAAAAGCTAAGAAATCAAAGCCCAAGCAGGCCTGAGCCTGTTACCAGGCCACGGGTTTCTAGTCGTGAGGAGTTGCTGCATTATGGAAATCAGGGAAGTTCTTGAAAAGCCCCTTGTCGCAGGCAAGGGGGAGATGGTAAGCAAGGTGGCCTCCAGGATGCTTGCCGAAAGGAAGCACGAAGCCATTGTCATGGAGAACGGGAGGTTACTTGGTATCGTGCTCGCAAGGGACCTGGTCAAGAAGAAGATTTCAGACCCGCACAAAACTAAGATAGACGGCTTTGTGATTGAGGAGAAGCCGCTTCTGCCCGGCACTGACTTAGGAGAAATCATAAACATGTTCCTTATCAACGATTACAGGACGCTGCCTGTCAAGGATGAGGGCAGGATAATGCTCCTCACGAAAATGAACCTCCTCAAGCTTGTGAAGGGGAACCCTGCGTTAAAAGGGAAGACTGCAGGCGATGTCATGAACTTCCCGTATTGTGTTAGCATGGAGGATTCGCTTTCTGCAGCTAGGGCTATACTCAAGGACATGAATGTGTCCAGGCTTCCTGTACTAAGAGGGAACAAAGTTGAGGGTATGGTTGACACGCTTGACCTCCTGAGCCCGCTGATAAAGGGTGAGCTTGACAAAAGAGGCGAGCCTTCTGAAGAAAGGACCCATATGGATGGTTTGCCGGCTTCATCTTTCATGAGAACTAACATACCCAGAACGGAGTCTTCAACTCCTTTGCAAAAAGTTGTAGATTCAATTATACAAACACAGTCCGCTGTTGTTGTTGAAAGCGATGGCAAGCTTGTTGGTATTGTCACCCCAGGGGATGTGCTCAAGCTTCTTGGGAAGGAAGTGAAGGGGGCATACGTCACTATAAGCGGGATAAAGGAAGAGGATGATTTCGTTAAATCGATGCTTTACAAAGAGATTGAAGCTACGCTGAGAAAAATAAACAAGATATATGCCGTGAACTACTTTGTTGCACATGTTGACGAGTACAAAACTACAGGCAAGATAAAGTACTCAATAAAAACCAGGCTTGCTACAGAAAGGGGCTTTTTCTTTGCTCATGACCATGACTGGAATATAACCAAGGCCATGAAAGGCGTGCTGGACAAGCTGGAGAAGGAAGTTGTGAAGAAGAAGGAGAAGCAGGTGATTTAGCGGTGGTTCTATGGGATTCAAGATGCTGAAACGGTTTGATAATAGCGTCTTCTACATGGCCTTGGGAATCGTCCTGGCCTTTGCGATAAACTGGGGCCTGGCTTTTGGCCTGAGCACTGACATGCCAGTGGTTGCGGTGGAGTCAAATTCCATGTTGCCTACCTTCTCTATGGGCGACATGCTCGTGCTGCAAGGAGTCCCTGTGCAGAACCTCAAGGTTAATGACATCATTGTGTTCTCTCCTTCGCCGCAGCAGACTCCGGTGGTTCATAGGATAATAAGCATAAACCCGGACAACACATTCCAGACAAAGGGGGACAATAACCAGGGGCAACTGCCTTTCGAGCTTCGGATAGAGCCTTCCCAGATACATGGCAAGGCCATACTCATAATACCTTACGCAGGCTGGCTAAAGTTAGGGATGATGCAGTACGTGCTGCCCAACATCCTCTGGGTGATCGTGGGCGCGGGTCTTATAGCGTTTATATATATAGGTATCAAAATGTATTGGGGTGAAGGTTTCGGGTTCTGGTGATATTTATGAATTTCTGCGACAAATGCGGCTCTGTCCTTGTTGTGCAGAAGGACAAGGACAAGGTAGTCCTCATCTGCAGGAAATGCGGCTACAAGCTGAAGGATTACAAGCCGATGGAGATAGCTGAGAAGGTGGAGAAGAATCCGCTTGATGATATCATAATAATAGAGAAGAACGCGGAGACGCTTCCCACCACGAAGGCTGTCTGCCCGAAATGCGGGAACAGAGAAGCTGTGTGGTGGATACAGCAGACAAGGTCCACAGACGAGGCCCCAACACTTTTTTTGAGGTGCACCCAATGCAAGCATTCATGGCGGGAGTACGGCTAATGCTCTGGCTGCTGCATAACGGATATCATCGGCTCTGTTCCATATCTCATTTCTAGTCGCTTGGCAAAGCTGAGAGTTTCGGCTGCCTGCTCCTTTGTCTCGAATGGGAATCCTGTCATGAAGAAGGCTGCTGTTCCTATGCCGGTTTCCTTGCACGCTCCCAACAGCCTCTCGATTTTTTGCATGTCAAGCTTCTTTCCGAGCACACGGTTCCTTATTTTATCATTTCCTGATTCTAATGCAAAGGTAAGTTTTGTGCAGCCCGCCTTCCTCATTCTGAGAAGCATTCCTTTGTCAAGGCTGTCTGACAGTAATCCAAGGTTCGCGTCCCATTCTATCTGGACCCCACCTTTCTGCAACATCCTTAGTATTGCGCTGAGCCTCTTGGCATCAAGGGCGAAACCGTCGTCCTCAAAATGGATGTGGTTGATTCCGTATTTTTGCGCAAGAAGCCTGATGTGGCGGAGTATGTATTCTGCTGAGTGTGCCCTCCACTTGAAGCCGAACTGCGAATGGATGGAGCAGAATATGCAGTTGAAGGGGCAACCTCTTGAAGTGAACATTATGATGTCCCTCTTGCCGTCCTGTTTCCTGAGGCTTCTGTTCCTAGAGAAAAATGGCGGCATCCTTGCTTTCTCTGTAAGGGAAAGTCTCCTGAAAAGGAACTGCCGTCTGTTAAGGTATCTTTCCATGTCTATCAGGTCATATGCGGGGAGCTTGAGTTCATCCAGGTTCTCTATAAGCCTTGCTTGGTTCCGCTTGATTTTCCCTTTCTCAATATAAGCCAAGTTTGGTATTTCGGAAAGGCCAGGCCTGCCGGTTTCAAAGTGCTCAAGAAGAAGGGGGAAGCTCAGCTCGCCTTCGCCTATTGTGGCATAGATTCCGGATTTCAGATACTTCTCATAGTTCACACCTATTGCGCAGCCTCCCAGGATGATTTTTATTTCTGGAAAGTGACTCCTGATTTTGTGCAGTAGCCTGTCTGAAGCCCTTTCCTGTGCCGTGAAAGGGATTGTGAGGCCTATTGCGTCAGGCTGGAAGCCTTCAATGCACTTTTTTATGCGCCCCCATTCCAGCCCTTGATAAAACGTCCTGCCTTTCCTGTATATCCTGGTCTTCTCGTCCATCAGGCAGTCCAGGATTCGGACTTCATGCTTGTCCCTTATTGCTGAAGCAAGGTAAAGCAGGCCGAGGGGGAGGGTGGAGTGCTCCAAGCACCCATACACATCAAAGGAGCCTTTGTAGAATTTCCTGTTAGGCTGGATAAGGAGTACTTTCATGGGAGTAATAAGAGAATCATTCTTTTTAACCCACTGCCCAGCCGTCGCCTGTTATCTTCGTGACATTCCCTTCAAGTATTATGCTTGAGTTGCCGAGCGAAAAGATTCCTGCGAAGCCCTGGATGTCAAGTGTCCCGTTGTCATTGGCGATATTCGACTGGACTGATTTTAGGACGAATTTTGTATCCTTGAGCTGCAGCCTGGATAGCTTCAGCTGGACTGAGAAGGGCTGGATAGGCGATGATATTGAGAGCTGGGAGCCTTTTTCCCTGAGTGAGATCTTTCCGGAAGAGAAGTCGAAAGATACCTCTCCGTTGAAGTTCTCGAAATAGGAATCCCCCAAGGTGAGGTTTAGGTTGGATTCTGGTTTGAGGGTGAAGCTGGCTGGGTAAATTTCAAGATAGATAGAATTGGCTCCGGATTTGCCTCCGCTAATGCTCGGGAAATCTACAGGCGAGCCTCCCATCCAGTCGGTTATCTTGCCTATTATCCCTCCAAAGAGATCCTTCACACCTGTGTTCCCCACGAGCAGTATGGAGATGACTAGCAGCGCTGAAAAAGCAGCAGCAAGGATCTTCCACTCGAGCATAAATAGTGTTTAGGCAAACTTTTATATATAGCAAAGCCTTAATTTATTAATCCTGTTTGTGGTTTTTATGAGCTTTGCTAATGCGCAGCTTATCGGGGGAGATTGGTTTTCAATGCTCATATCTTTCCTTATGCTTATCATTCTCTTTTTCTTCTACCCAAGGATTATGGTCTCACAGATAATGTATAAGCTGAACAAGACCGCCGATGAGCTGGAGGACATGTCTGAGAAGTCCAAGAAATTCATAATCAAGGAGGCCACTAAGAAAAAGAAGGCTTCCAAGGACATAAAGGAGTCCATCAACCGATTCTACGAATTTTTCGTCATAGGTCCGGTGTCTCTCGATCCATATGGTGTTGTGCAGAAGCTGGACCATATGATTAAGGGGGAAAAGGAGAGGTTCACCTATTTCGTGAACCAGATAGCGCCTGAGCTCGACTCTGAGGAGAAGGCGAATCTGGAGATGGGGCTAGCAGGAGGAATTACAGTCCATGAGATAGCCAAGATAGTCAGGCACTACGTTGAGATTGTCAGGAAGACCAAGAACATACAGATAGCAATGGTGCTTCAGATGCAGCTCCCAATGATCGAGAGGATTGCCAGGGCCATGTTCAAGGGGACTGAATCGCTCGCAAAAGGGGAGCCTATAGGAGATGGATTGGGTCCGCTGGTGGTTGCTGAGATGTCAGGGAAAAGCGCCTGGAAGGATGTTGGGGATGAGATAATAGTCTCTGAGACCAAGATAAATGGAAGGAATATCATTCTCATGAAGGCCAGGGGACCTGGAGGAAGGATTGGATATCCAGGCAAGGCTGTTGCCAAAATAGTGGCCCAAAAGAAGATAGCAAGGATAATTACCGTGGATGCTGCTGCCAAGCTGGAAGGGGAGAAGACGGGCTCCCTTGCGGAAGGGGTTGGTGTGGCAATGGGAGGCCCTGGCTCTGAAAGGTTCTTCATTGAGGACATTGTGGTCAAGAAGAACGTGCCTGTTGATTCCATAGTCGTTAAGATGAGCCAGGAAGAGGCGATAACGCCAATGAGGAAAGTTGTTAAGGACGCCCTGCCGAAGGTGAATGAGTCTGTGAACAGGAGCCTGGAGTTTGTGAAGCCTGGAGAGACTGTGATAATAGTTGGAGTTGGCAACACCTCAGGAGTGGGCAACTCGCCAAAGGATGCCCAGGCGGTCAAGGAATGGGTGGAGAAGTACGAGAGGGACCTCAAGGCCAAGCAGAAAGATAAGAAAAAGAAGGACAACGGGGACTTCAGCGAATAAAAGCATGCATTCTAATTCTTTATTGTGTTAGGCTTGGCAGCCTTCAAGATCGGCGAAGTTTATGAAAATAATCGCGGATTTGCACATGCACGGCAGGTTCAGCAGGGCCACCAGCACCCAGCTCACTGTTCCCAATCTTACAAAGTACGCCAAAATCAAGGGTCTTTCCCTCCTTGGCACGGGCGATTTCACACATCCCCTCTGGCTGGCCGAGCTTAAGGAAACTCTCAGAGAGGATGGGACAGGTATACTAAAGGACAAGGAAGGGTTCAGCTTTATCCTGTCGGGGGAGATATCCAGCATATATTCCCAGGATGGAAAGGTCAGGAGAGTGCACAACATAGTCTTGGCCAGGAGTTTCGAGGTGGCTGACCAGATTAACGAAGCCCTCACCAAAAGAAAGGTGAACTTGAAGTCAGATGGCCGGCCCATCTGCGGGATACCATGTCCTGAGTTGGTCGGGCTCATCTTGGGAGTGGACAGGGAAGCTGAGATCGTTCCAGCCCATGTCTGGACCCCGTGGTTCAGCGTGTTCGGGTCAGAGTCCGGGTTCGACAGGATTGAGGATTGCTACAAGGACCAGACAAGGAACATACATGCCCTGGAAACCGGCTTGTCCAGTACCCCTGACATGAACTGGAGGCTTTCCTCTCTTGATAAATACACGCTCCTTTCAAATTCTGACAGCCATTCGTTCTGGCCATGGAGGATAGGCAGGGAAGCCAATGTATTTGACCTAAAAGACCTCACATACAAGGATTTGCTTTCTGCCATAAGGGAAAAGGATTCTAAGAGATTCCTCTATACGACAGAGGTCGATGCATCTTATGGTAAGTATCATTACGATGGTCACAGGGCTTGCTCAGTGTGCCTGGAGCCTGAGGAGGCCAAGAGGCTGGGCAACCAGTGCCCTGTGTGCAAGAGGCCCCTCACGATAGGCGTCCTGCACAGGATAGAGGAACTGGCGGATAGGCCCCAGGGATATGTCCCCAAGCATGCTATACCCTTCACGTCTCTCATACCGCTCACAGAAATTATAAGCGGCCAAATGGGCATCGACCAGCTCTACTCCAAGAGGATTTGGGCAGTGTATAACGACCTCATTAAGGCCTTCGGCTCAGAATTCGCCGTCCTGCTGGACGCGGAGGAGCCTGAACTGAAGAAGGTTGTTGACCCCAAGCTTGCCAAGGCCATTATAGGAGTAAGGGAAGGCAAAGTGGAGATTAAGCCTGGGTATGATGGGGTTTATGGGTATCCTGTCTTCGAGGGCGCGGACAAAACCAAACTGGAAAAGAAAGCACAACTTTCAACTGGGAAGGAAAGGCCAGCCAAACCTAAAGGCAGGCAGAAGAAGGTTGAGCCCAAGCCAGGGCAGAAGAGATTGGGAGATTTCTAATTTCTAGTTTTTAACAGTTATATAGTGCTTGTGGTTGTTTTCCTTCCTATCACTGTGATGGAGGACGTCGTGTCTGTGTAATAATCATAAGCAGCTTCCACGCTTATCATTCTCTGTATTGTAGCCCCTGAACTGAGGCCGGAGGCCGTGACTTCGCAGACAATGGTGTTGCTCTGGCCTTTCCATAAGGAAATGGTTTTCCCTGTCTCGAAGTCTGTGCATTCTGTCGAAAGTGTCATTTTTTTTACGGTTGCTGTGTCTGTTCCGAAGCTTATCTTTATTCTGACCTTGTTCTTGGGGGTTTCTCCAGCCGTTGCCCTGCATGTGTTCGCATTGGGCGAGTTTGTTTTGTACGCTGTGCTGCTGCCTGCGCAGGCAATCCCGCCACCAACATTCTTTATTGTGATTTCAAGTGGCAGAAGCACACTGTTCTCTTCTTCTGACCAGAACCTTATTGGGCCTTTTGTTTCAATGCTCAATTGGACAGGGCCGCTGGTTGTGCTCACTGTCTCGGTTGGCAGCTTGCCTCCAGTGTCCTGAATGGTGCGTAATTCGCTGCTTGAGCCGAATGTGATGAGCTTTACTACCCCGCTCTTGTATGTGTAGAAAGTCCTTACAGTCGGGGTGTAGACGATTGTGAAGCCTTTTTCTATCGAAGGTGCTTTGTATGTCCAGGTGCATATCTGCGTCCCGCCCTGAGTTCCGCGCTGCGTGTCAGGGGCGAGGAGCTTGAAGCCGTTCGTGTTTGTATATTGGCATGCGTCTTCGTTTGGTAGCTTTTCAGGTCTGTTAGTGCCACTGCTTGGGTCGCATGATTTTATGCCCGCTCCTGTTTGGCTTGCGCACCAGTCCTCATCAAGACCCAAAAGATCTGCAAATCCGTTTATGGCGTCTACAGAACCCTCATTCTTGATAAGCATTCTGAATGTCACAGGCTCTCCTGCATAAATAGATGTGAACTCAGGGGCGAACTCCTTCACGACCACGCCAGAACCGCCGGTCGTGGTGGTTCCTGGCCAGGTGCAGCCAGAAATCAAGAGAACAGCAAGAAAAGGCAGGGCTATAAGAAGCGGTTTCTGCCAAGAAGCGCTTTTTGTCTGCATTGATTACTTATTGGCATTGTTATCTTAAATTGTTGCTTGAGAAACTAACGGCAACCGTTGCTGCCGCAATTTGAAGGACTGCCAAAACCGTAGCCATAATAACCATAATAACCGTATCCGGGCACAAAAAATACATCAGGTCTTTTATATTTTGTTCCAGATTCACCTGTTTTTTCGTTGACATATGTATCTGCGCCTTCACCTATGTTTAATGCTCTGACTGTTCCTCTGCTATCCCTTGCCATATTAAGTGAGGGCATACAAGCTTCTTGAAGAGAAGCTGTAAAGAGTGTAGTGGCTAATGCTCCTATTCTTACATATTTGTTGTTAATAATCTTCATATAATCACCACTTTATAGTGATAATAACAGATAGATATTTAAAGCTTTCGCTTAGCTTATAAGCAAGTTTTAATGCCTAGAAAAATCCTTCATCAGTACCTGTGACTGTGACAGTTGTCTTTCTGTCTATATAGTAGCTGTAATCAAGGGTGACCTTTATGTTGGCTTCCTCGGTTGTAAGAGGCGGGCTGCTTATCTGCACTGAGCAGGTTATTGAGGCGTCCTGGCCTTTCCAGAGCATAATTGTGTTTCCGAAGAATGTCCCACAGTCCAGGTTCGTCAGTCTGCTTGGGAACTCAAGCTTTACGCTTACTTTGTAGTCATCCTGCGGGGTGTTGTAATAGCTCACAACACCTCCTCCGACATTCTGGATGTCTATCGTGATAGGGAATTTGTTGGTGTAAAGGAAGCCTGTTTCTCTGGCCTTTATGAACTTGCCCGTGTTCACTGTGACTTTCAGCGGGCCTGAGCTGACTTTGGTGTCTGTGGATGTCAATGTCTGGCCCTGGTCCTGAAGTCTTTTAAGCTCATTCTCGTTGACCAAGGTTATAGCTTTCACCGCGGTTGTCTTGTAATCATAATAAAGCCTCACTTGGGGAGAATATGTCTGCGTGGTTCCCTTTGGAAGCCTTGGAGCTACAAGGCTGAATGTGTCCTGCTTTTCCTGGCCTTCAGTTCCCTGAACTCTGTCTGGAGGGAGCAGCTCGTTGAAATTGCTTGGATTGCTTCCAAAAAATCCCCATTCATCGATGTTTATTCCTGTTAGGAACGCCCGGACGTTCTTGGCTGTCACTTCTCCCTGGTTCTGGATTCTAATCCTGAGCTGCAGGTTGTCGCCTGATTCCACTGAGGAGAAAGTGGGCTCCCAATTCAGGATGGAAACGCCGTTCCCGAATGTGGGGCCTGTAGTGTTGCTGCACCCGGATATGGAAATGACTGCGAAAATCGGGATAAGTAGCAAAAAGAGCTTCAATTCTTTGGCGCGTGCTTCCTTCATCGTTATCTCTTTAATATATGTATATTTTCGTTTATAAGTTTACCCTGTTATCTTGGGCGGCTTGATTGTTACCTTTATCTCCTTGCGGAATTCGTACATGTAGTCCACACTTGTGGTCACATAATATGTTGCGATTTTTTCTATTTGGTTATCCGATGGTGTTTTTATCGCAAAAGTTTGTTTGGGGGATTCTTTATTTACAAACTGAATGTTTCCCATTTCTGTGATTTTAGATTCTATTTGCTTACCTATATCATAGTTCTTTACATCGGATTGGATTTTGATATCTTGATTCAGTATCGCTATATATGGATTCCCATATGAATCTTGTTGGAAAAATGAGAGAACTCCGCTCCCCTTGTTTTTTATCTGGAAGGCCATTGATGTTGTTGATTCTTTTCCACGTTCGACTGGAATGGGTTGTGTATCCTCAACTGTTAGATATGGTTTTATAGGACCGTAGCCTTCTGTGATGTAGGATGTGATCGCTTTGAATGTATTTGTATCTAGCATTCTTTGGTATTCTGTGTAGTCAACAAAAGATATGCTGGTCATGCTTTTTGTTTGATATGGATACCGAACATATACCTTAAGGTTGCAGGGGGTTTCAAGGGGTATTTTGTCTGCTTTGTTTGCGACAAGAGACCAAGAAACAGGAATTGTTTGTTTTGGAAGTAATGTCTTTATAATACAGCCTTTTTTTGTACTTGAAATTGTTGCCTCTGAAGGACAATTTGGCGTCACCGATTCAAAAAGCCCTTCACAAGTATCGTAAAGTTCCACTGTAATAATGTCCAATTGCAAGGTCATTTGGGCTCCTGTTTTCCCAGCAAACACTTTCTGCGGCACGGTCTCCCCTCCGTTGTTGGTTATCCATGCGGAAAGGCGCATCTGCTGGCCCGTGGAGATGGTCTGGGGGATTGCGTCAAGGGTCTTGATTATCAGGACGTCGTTCTCGTATTCTGTTGTGCTTCCTGTGCATGTGAGCCCTGGGATGCAAATGTTCCCTATTATTGGCAGCTCTATGCCTGTGCAGCCGGAGATGGACAAGACTAGCAAAAGAGCTATGGGAAGCGGAATGAACTGTTTCGGCCTCATCAATAATATTATACTGCCCAATCTATTTATTGATATGAAATGGGGTTATCGCAAAAAGAAACTCAAAGCGCAGATGGTTTTTGAGTTCATCATAGCTGTAATGCTATTCTTTACAATAATATTCTTCATGCTTAACTACATGAATACTGCTGTCAGCGGTTATGACAGGGATTTCTTCCAGGAAGACATGGAGAGCAAGGCCTCGCAGGTCTCTGAGCTGCTTGTGATGAACAACGGTGTTTGGGTTGGGAGGGAGCCTGTTGTGCTTGGGATATCTGCAGGATGGCCTGTGCTCAACTCGACCAAGATACAGTGGCTTAAGAACTACTGCATTTATCCTGCGAATTATTCGAAGCTGGCTGACTCGCTTGGCGTGCATCCGAGGACTATGATGAAGATTCAGATAAATGAGACCTGGTCTGACGGCTCGCTTCATGAGCTGGCCAACTGCAGTGTCAGGGAGCCTGTCTCGGCAAAGATAGAGTCAAAAAGGTTCGCGATAAACGAGACAGGAGGCATAATTGTGATATCGGTCAAGATATGGTGAGGCCTGCAATTTAATAGCTGAACGCCAATTATTGTTATGAGGGTGATTATAGCCGGCGGAGGGGAGTTCGGGACAAGGCTTGCTGAGGAGCTCTCCAGGGGGAATGAAGTAATCGTGGTTGAGAGGGATGAATCGCGGGCAGAATATCTGGGCGAGAAGCTTCATTCCATAGTGCTTTACGGAAGCGCCACGGACAAGACCGTGCTGAGGCACGCAAGCGCGGAGAAGTGTGATTCCCTTGTGGCTGCGACGGGAGATGACAAAATCAACTCGGCCGTGTGCGAGCTTGCGAAATCCTTTGGGATAAAGAAGATAGTGTCCAGGCTTAGCGACCCGTCAAATGAGGGCATGTTCTCAGGCACAGGAGCAGTGACCATTAACCTGATGGACTCTGCAGTGAAGGATTTCATGAAAAGCATTGGCCACGGGAAAAAATCATAGCCCGGGGCTCTTATAGCCTTTTGAGTTTGGCCATTTTCTTGAGGAAACCGTCCAGAACTGATTCCAGGTCGGGCTTGCCTATCTCATCAAGATAGTATTCCACGTTCACTATGGGCTTCCTGGCCTTGATTATCTTTGAAAGGTTCACCGGGCTTGCGTCAAGTACTATGTCGCATTTGGCGCGGTTGATGGTCTTCTCAAGCTCCTTTATCTGCTTTGGGCTGTAGCCCATGGCAGGCAGTATACTCTTCAGGTGAGGGAACTCCCTGTAAACGTTTTTTATTGAGCCAACCGCGTATTTCTCAGCGGATACAATCTTTGCGCCATATTTGTTTGCAGCCACCACACCAGCGCCGAAAGACATTCCTCCGTGTGTAAGGGTCGGGCCGTCTCCTATAACCAGGGCCATTTTGTCCTTCAAGGCCTCAGGGTTTTCCACTTTTATTGATGACATGGCCTTTATCAAGACGGCCTTTGGGTTGTATTGCTTTATGTTGTTTAAAAGAGTTTCCACGTCCTCTGGCCTGGCGCTGTCCATCTTGTTTATGATTAGGACGTCTGCGTTGAGGAGGTTGGTCTCGCCTGGATAGTATCTGAGCTCGTGGCCTGCGCGGTGAGGGTCAAGTATTGTGATGGAGAGATCGGGCTTGATGAATGAGATATCATTGTTTCCACCATCCCAAACTATTATCGAAGACTCCTTTTCTGCGTCCCAGAGGATCTTCTCGTAATCCACTCCGGCGTAGACTATTGCGCCGTTCTTCAGATGGGGCTCATACTCTTCGCGCTCTTCTATAGTACATTTGTTTTTGTCCAGGTCCTCGAAAGTAGCAAAACGCTGCACTGCTTCCTTCTCAAGGTCGCCATAAGGCATTGGGTGGCGTATCACCACCACCTTCAGTCCGTGCTGCCTGAGGATGGATACTATCTTCCTGGAGGTCTGGCTCTTGCCTGCGCCTGTTCGCACCGCACAGACCGAAATAACGGGTTTGGAGGATTTGAGCTGCGTGGATTTGGGTCCGAGAAGCCAGAAGTCTGCGCCGCAGGAAAGGGCGAGCGAAGCCTTATGCATCACATATTCATGGGAAACGTCTGAATAGGCGAACACTACAATGTCTATGCTGTTTTTTCTAATGAGGCCAGGGAGCTCTTTCTCATCGTATATGGGAATCCCTTTTGGGTAGAGAGTCCCTGCCAATGCAGGCGGATATTTCCGGCCAGAGATTCCAGGTATCTGCGCTGCTGTGAAGCAGACAACTTCATACTCTTGGTTGTTGCGGAAGAACACGTTGAAGTTGTGGAAATCCCTTCCAGCTGCGCCCATTATCAAGACCTTGCGCTTCATTTTATCACCGCAGGGATTTTCTCTATAAGGTCAGAGGCCATGAGCCCGGGACCTTTCTCTTTCGCAGCCAGGTCTCCGGCTAATCCGTTTATATAAGCTGCTGCGCAGGCTGCTGTGAAAGGGTCGAACTTCATCCCGAGCACAGCGCCGCAAATCCCAGCGAGTGTATCCCCTGTGCCGCCCTTTGTCATATTGGGGTTGCCTGTTTTGTTCAGGATTGCCCTTTCGCCGTCTGAGATGATGTCCACATGGCCTTTGAGAAGGATGGTGGTTTTCAGCTTTGCTGCAAAAAGCCTCACTATCTCTGCCCTGCGCTCGAGGTCCAGGCCAGGGTCCTGCCTTGTCAGAGACTGGAACTCCCTCTGATGGGGGGTGAGAATGAACGGCCTGCCGGAAAGGATTTGAGGAGCCTGCGAGACAGCATGGATTGCATCAGCGTCTATCACGCAGGGTAGCTTCACGCTCTTGAGCAGATTATGGACGAAGGAGATTGTTTCTGGCCTCCTTTCAATGCCTCCTCCTATCACAATGGAGTCTGCTGCTTTGGAGATTTCAAGGATGGCCTTGAGGTGGCTCTTGTTAAGATAGCTGCCGTCAAGCGGCTCTGTTATCATGTCTGGGCAGAAGGAGGCTATTGTGTCGGCTGCCCTTTCAGGAGCAGCTATGGTCACAAGGTCGCTGCCTGAGCGGAAGGCTGCAAGAGCTGCAAAGGCGGGCGAGCCTGAATATTTCCTGGAGCCGCCTATCACCAGCACATGGCCGAAGTTCCCCTTGTGGCTCCACTCAGGCCTCTTAGAATAAATCTTTTTCAGGATGTCCTTCTGGACTGTCTGGATTTGAGTGTCCATATTTCACCCTTGGATGACTGTTCCTTTGAACGGCCTGCTGCCAAGGAAATTCTCTATGCTTTGGAAATTCTTCCCGTTCATGATTATTACAGTGAGGCCGAGCTTCTGGGCCTCTTTTGATGCCACTGGATCAAAAGGCTTGTTGAGCCCTGGGTCCCACCTGTCGCCCACTATCCTCCTGAATTCCTTCCATGTCATGCGCTCCAGCGGCCTGGCATCCTTGTTAATGTCAGGGTCCTTGTCGTAGACGTAATCTATGTCACTTAAGTTTAGGACGGCCTTAGCATTAAAGTTTCTGGCAAGCAGGACTGCATCATAATCAGTGCTGCATCCAGGCTTCCAGCCGGCTGCTATTATTACTGGCTTTTCCGCGATTATCTTTTCAGTCGGGTTTTTAATAATCGCAGGGTGGGCCACATCGCGGAATATGGTGCGGAGGAGGTGCGCATTAAGCCTGGTCGCGTGTATGCCCAGCCAATCGAGGTCTTCGCTGTCAAGCTTGATGATTTCAGAGGCAGCGGCCAGGTATTTCCTGCATGTCCTTCCTCCCCCAACGATGATTATGAACCTGCGGCCTTTCTTCACTTGGCTGAGGATGAGCTGCCTGAAGCCCTTGAGGAAGGTGACGTCTATGTCTCCGGGAACCACAAGCGAGCCGCCAAGGGAGATTATAGTATAATCTTTGCCTGGTTTGGGGGCGGCTTTCATATCCGTCTTTGGCTGGAAAGCGCCAGAGGACGCTTTCATATCCATTGTTTCCTCCAAAAGTACATGAGCATGACGCCTGCTATCAGGAACATCATTAGAAGGACTATGTGGTACATGTCCTCGAAATGCGATTCAGGTATAGTTAGATTCATGCCATAAATGCCTGTGAGCAAAGTGAGCGGCATCATTATGGTGGCGACTATTGTGAGCGCCTTCATCACCTCGTTCATTCTGTTGGAGACCATGGAGATGTGGACTTCAAGCGTGTTTGAAAGGACTTCGCGGTAATCGTCTATGGACTCGTTTATGCGGATTATGTGGTCGTATATGTCCCTGTAATAGGCGGTCGCTGGCTCTGAGATGAATGGAGAGACTTTGTGCGAAAGCATCATCATGACATCCCTCTGCGGGCTCGCTTGCCTCCTTAGGGTAAGCAGCTGGCGCTTGAGGCGGAAAAGCCTTCCAAGGGCCTTGTGGTCAAAGCTCTTGTATACATCCTCTTCGACCGCGTCTATCTGGCCCTCTATCTTTTCAAGGACAGGGAAGTAGTCATCTATCTCCGTGTCGATGAGATGGTGCATCAAGAGGTCAAGCCCTTTTCGGAAAAGCCTTTCAAGGCCGGATTTGTCTGCTTTCAGGACTTCGAAGCTGCTTATGCTCCTTTTGTGGGCTGTAACCAGGAAATTCCTGCCCAGCGCGAAGTTCATCTGGTAGGGGGATTCCTTTTCGATCCCGTAAAGAACAAGGAACAGATACTCATCGAAGTGCTCTATCTTCACCCGGTTCCCGGTCTTGGACATGTCCTCCAGCGTGAGCTGGTGGAGCGGGAAGGCCTGTCTTAGCTTCTCCATGTCCTGCTTGGATGGGTCTGAGACATCGACCCAGACAGGGCTCCTGGTTCTGAGGATTTTGGATTTTTTCAAGCCCTTGTCAAGAACGAATGCGTCAATCATATGCCTCTCCTGGAAAGCGCTAACCCAAGTCTATCTGGGCTTTCTGTAGCTTTCCTGAATAGTCAAAATAAACCGTCTTGGTTTCTGAAAACTCGTCAATTCCTAGAATGCCGGCCTCGCGCGTGTTTCCTGTCTGCTTCACTCCGCCGAATGGCAGGTGGGCCTCAGAGCCTATGGTGCTGGAATTCACATAAGTGAGCCCTGCCTCTATCTGCTCTATTGCTTTGAAAGCGCTCCTTATGCTGGAGGTGTAGATGGAAGAGCTCAAGCCGTAGGAAACGGAATTCATTGCCTCTATCGCCTCATCAAGATTCTTCACGGCTATGATGCATATTGTCGGGCCGAATATCTCTTCCTGCGCTATCCTCATGTCGTAGGTGGCATCTGTGAAGAGCGTTGGCTGGTAGAAGAACCCCTTCTTCCCGAAAGGCTGGCCGCCGCACAGGAGCTTTGCGCCCTCCTTTATTCCAATCTCTGTGTACATATGCACTTTTTCCACAGCTTTCCTGTTTATGAGCGGGCCTATGTCTGTGTTCCTGTCAAGTCCGCTGCCCAAGCGGAGCTTCTTGATGCGCTCCGCAAGAGCGGCCTCGAACTTCTCCTTTATTGATTGCTGAACTATCACCCTGGAAGCTGCAGTGCATCTCTGGCCTGTGGTCCCGTATCCTCCCCATATAATCCCGTCAATGGCAAGGTTGAGGTCAGCGTCTTCCAGGACTATGATTCCGTTCTTGCCTCCGAGTTCCAGGCCAATCTTTCTTATCCCTGCTTCCTTCGTTATCTGCAAGCCTGTCTCTCTCGAGCCTGTGAAAGAGATGCAGCGGACTGCTTTGTTATGAACAAGTGGCATGCCTGCTTGTTCACCCGAACCTGTGACCAGGTTTATCACCCCAGGAGGCACTCCTGCCTTCTCAAGTATCTCAACAAGCCTTATCGCGCATAAAGGCGTGTCAGAGGCAGGTTTGAGCACAACAGTATTACCGCATATAAGCGCAGGCATTATCTTCCAGGTGGGTATGGCTATGGGGAAGTTCCATGGGGTTATGAGCCCGCATACGCCAATCGGCCTGCGAACTGTCATGCAGAACTTGTCTCTGAGCTCGGAGGGTGTGGTGCTGCCAAGAAGGCGGCGGCCTTCCCCTGCCATGTATTCTGCAATGTCTATCGCTTCCTGAATGTCGCCTCTGGCTTCTGCTATAACCTTGCCCATCTCTGTTGCCACCAGCTTTGCCAGGCTTTCCTTTTCCTGTTTAAGCAAGGATGCCGCACGGAAAAGCAGCTCCCCTCTTTTCGGGGCAGGCACAGCGCTCCATTCTTCAAGCGCCATTTCAGCGGCATCAACAGCCTTGTTTATGTCGTTCTGGTTGCCTGACTGGAACTGACCCAGGACCTGCTCGGTTGCCGGATTGAGGGAATGGAATGTCTCGCCTGAGCCGGAAGATGTCCATTTCCCGCCTATCAGAATCTTATAGGTCTTTGTCATTTCGCTCCCTTTGAGTTTACTTGGGAAGCGTATTGGTAAAGCGCCCTAAGGGCACCTACGGCCTGCTCAGGATAGGAGAAGCATGGGACACCGAAATCCTCAAGGGATTTTTTGAGGACTTCTGTGTATCTGCCCCCTCCTGCTATCACTATAAGCGGCTTCAGCTTCCTGTCAGAGACGGCAGAAACCACATCCACAACATCGGCTGTAAGCGTCGGTATCTGGAAAAGGATTATTACTGCAACTATGTCAACGTTCGGGTCATCCATGGCTGTTTCTATTGCCAGCTTATACCTTTCTGTGTCAGCGTCCCCTGTCAAATCTATGGGATTCTTCACAACCACATGGGACGGGCAGGCTTTCTTAATCTTTTCAATGTTCTGGGTGCTCATTTTTGCCATCTGGAGGCCGCTCTTGATAAGCCAGTCTGTGGTCATCACCCCATAGCCGCCTCCGTCTGTTATTATCTGGACTCGGTTACCTTTCGGTATGGGCTGGGTTGAAAGAATTCGCGCATAATCAAAGACCTGCTCAACATTCAGGGTTTGTATTACACCTGCCTGCTTGAATGCGGTAAAATAGATTTCTGCGGAGCCGGCAAGCGAGCCTGTGTGGGAGGCCACTGCTGTTGTGCCTTCTTCTGTTGTTCCGCCTTTAAGGACGATTACCGGCTTTTTGGATGAGATTTTTTTGGTGATATCGTAGAATTTCCTGCCCTCTTTCACTCCTTCAAAATATGCGCATATAACGTCTGTGTCCTTGTCTTCCGACAGGTACTTCATGAGGTCTGCCTCATCTACGTCTACTGCGTTTCCATAAGAAATGAATTTTGAGATTTTGTAGCCCTTCATGGCCATCCAGTCAAGTATGACTGAGCCGAGCGCGCCTGACTGCGAGATGAAGGCGATCTTTCCTTTTCCAGGCCGCTCAAGCTTGTATCTGGGAAGGAAAAAGGTGTCCACTCCGGAATATGGGTCAAAAATCCCAATGCAGTTCGGCCCAATCGCCCGGATTCTGTATTTCTTGAGAATGGAGGCAACTTTGTTCTCAAGATCCGCGTTTCCGATCTCC
>CAYGVS010000005.1:0-49012 GCA_964353635.1 uncultured archaeon
ACTGTATGATGCTCCGGAATACCACGTCTGGTCTGTTGTATATTCATCTACATTTCCAAGTGTTCCAGAAAAGCCTATGGTAAAGGCCTGTAACGGGGATGTTGAATAAAAAACAGACGCAGGCCAGGTAACCCCGCCCTTGAAAATAAATCTATCACCGGCTTGATGCGAATACGATCCGGAAAAGCCAATCATCCCAGGGCAACGTTTCCAGGGGGTTGTGGTTGACAGACCATTATTGCTGTCGCTTCCGCTCTGGTAATCCACATAGTAAGTGGCTGCATCTGCCTGAGGAATAAGGTAAATAAAAAGAAGAATCAATCCCAAGGAAATTAGGAGTTTGGTTTTCATTAATATATATTTGTCTTTGGGAGTTTAAGAGCATCCCTTATTCCCAATCCAATCGCCTCAAGTTTGGTAAGATAAATGGTGAGAGCATCAGGCTGAACCAACGAAATTGGTTCAGGCCTGGACCAGAAGCGTCCTGTATCTCTCTGAAACCAGGTAAGCGTATGACTTGCCGCGCTTCTTCCTTTCCACAAGCTTCTCCTTCATGAGCCTGCGCAGGATGTTGTTAACTGAGCGCACTCCGTTCTCTGCGTCCTTGTATTCCTCAATATCAAGTTCGAAGACAATCTGGCTTGGGGTGAGCTCGCCATGCTTCGCTAGGGTCTCCATTATCAGCCTTTGCCTCTCAGGAAGGCTGGATATCATGTCTGAGGACAGGCGCGCCTCTGAGGTGTCCGTTTCCCTCAGGAAGTCATAGTCTATGGTGGTTATGTTGCTTTCCAGGGCTTTGAGGCTGAGCTCATTGCACACTCTCAGCACCTCGCGCGGGAAGCCTCCTGTCCGGTCATAAACATAATCTATCATGTTGTGCGAGAAAGGCCTGATATCATCCCCGCCCGCGCTCTCTATGCGCCTTTTTATGAGCTCCCTGGTTTCGGACTTGGTGAGGGAACCTATCTCTATCCTGGTCCCAACCCTCCTCATGAAGGTCTCCAGGCTGGATTTCACCGCGTTTTCGAATACCGGAAGGCCTGCCAGGACAACAGAAAGGCCATCCACCTGATCGACAAGAGACCTGAGCCATTCCAGGCTTTCTGTTGATGCCTCATGGCACTCGTCCACCAGAAGCATGCATTTCTTTCCATTAAGGCCTTTCTTCACGTGCTCGCTCAGGTTGTAGAGGTTTATGTTCTTCCTGCGCAAAGAGAACCTTCTCCTGGTTATCCGCTCGAATACTGTCACCCAGTCCTCAGGATTCCTGGGCGGCTTTGAAATGTAGATTATCCTTGCGTCCCGGAAACCCTGCTCAAGGACCTTGAGCATGGTAGTCTTTCCGGAGCCAGTAGGCCCCAGAAGGAGAGAGAACTTGTTGCCGCACTGAAGGCCAGTCATCATCTCATTAAGCTGCTTCGTGTATCCCACGAAGACGCTGGGCTTTATCTGAAAAGTAAACGGGTTCGAGTTCCAGTTGAAGGTTTTAATCTGCTTCTCATAATCCATCAGTCAACACCTCGATTCTTGAATTAATGCATTATTGGGTTAGTCTGCCTTTCTGTCAGCAAGTTTGAGATTTGGAAGCGTGGTTTAAAAGCTTTTTGCTCTGAGCTTCACGTGTTCATTTATATATGTGAACATACGTGAAGCTGATGTTCATACCATTCTGGATATTATGAGAGGCTTTTTAAGTATAGCCTGTTCCAAAGCATGGCGCATTATGAGGGGATTTATATGCTGCTGCTTAAAGATATACTATGCGCCTCTTCATCGCCATAGAGCTTGAGAAGGGCCTGATAGATAAGATAGCCTCTGTGCAGGAGAAGCTCGCCTCAGGGGATTATGACTTGAAGATGGTCGAGCCTCGCAATCTCCACCTCACGCTGAAGTTCCTTGGTGACATCCATGAAGAGCAGCTCATGAAGGTGGAGAACATCATCTCAAGCTCGCTGAGGGGTTTTCACGATTTTGGAATCTCTTTTGAGGGCATAGGCTATTTTGGCGATGAGAGTTTCATCAAGGTAGTCTGGGCTGGAGTGAAAGATGGGAAGGAAGGTTTAATCAATCTTGCAAAGGAGCTTGACAAGAATCTGTCGTTCATAAGGAAGGATGAGCACGGGCCAAGCCCCCATCTGACCATAGCAAGAGTGAAATCCAGAAGGAATGCGAAAGAGCTTGGCCGTGAAATACGCGCAATGCAAGGCGTGAAGTTGGGTGAATTTCGCGTGAAGGAGATAAAGCTGAAGAAAAGCGTTCTTCTGCCCCAGGGGCCTGAATATGCTGATGTCAAGGCGTTTCCCCTCGATGAAAGGAAGGTTTCAAGAGACGCCTTCAGTCCAGAAAAGGAAAGGAAGGCGTCTGCAGGAGCCTTCAATCAGGAATAGGTGCATGAATGGATGAAAGGCTTGTCACAAAGCTCTGCCTTATCGGCTCTGCGCTCAGCATTGCGGTTATTTACCTTTTGCTCATCCAGATGGAATACAGGACAGTGAATGTTGGCGATGTGACAGCAGAGCTTGCGGGCAGCTCTGTCAATGTGACAGGATATGTGTCCAGCATATACTTCCATAAGAGCGGGCACGTGTTTTTCAATCTGATTGACGGGGAGGATAAAGTCCGCGTCGTGATATGGGAGAACATAGCAGAGCAGCTCGGCTACTCCGGGCTTGATGCCACCAAAATCAAGAATGGGGACAGCATCCAGATAGTTGGAACCGTGGAGCTATACCAGGGGGAGCCTGAAATCATACCCGTGAAGGCTCAGGTCAGGCTGCTAGGGTGAATGCTATCTCCCATATTTCCCTGTAATAGAAGCTGTGGCCAGCACCTTCTTCATTAGCGATTTCTTGAAATCTGAGAGCGAAGTGTTGAAGGTGAGCGGGAGCTTGTCAGCGTTAAGCGCGTAAAGGGTAGCCACATAGGGATGGTCTCCGGACCCTTTTGGCGGCTGCGGGCCTCCGTAGCCTAGGCCTCCAAAAGAATTGGAAAGCTCTGAGCAGCCTTTGGGCATGCTCCTTCCTGATGCGCCTTCAGGAATAGAAGTAGCGTTGGCAGGAATGTTTATGACAAGCCAGTGCGCCCACTCCCTGGCAACCGGGTGGATGTCCACTATTACCAACGCGAAGGATTTTGTTCCAGGAGGCACGCCTTGCCAGGAGAGCTGGACTGAAACGTTCTGGCCTCCTATCCCCTGCATAACATGCTTCAGGGGTATCTTCCCTCCGTTCGCGAATGAAGAGCTTGAGAGTTCCATAATCAGAAATACTTCGGCGCGCTCTTGACGCATTCGGCAGCCAGCTTTGCTGTGGCTTCCATGTCATTCAGCTCTACGACCTCTACAGGGGTGTGCACATATCTCACAGGCACTGCAAGGCATCCTGAGGGTATGCCTTCCCGTATCATGGGCGCCATGGAGGCATCGGTTGCGCCGCCGCTCATGACATTGAGCTGGATTTTTATCTTGGTCTTTTCCGCTGTCTCAAGTATCCATTTCTTGACCCTGGGGTTGGTTATGCTTATCGCATCCTTAAGGTCCATTGTCGGTCCCTTGCCGAGAACCAGATTGGATTCGTTGGGCTTTATCTCCGGGGTGTCGCCTGCTATGTTGGTGTCAAGGGCGAGCACGACATCAGGCTGGATGCCGAATATGCTTCCCCTCACTCCTATCAGGCCAGTCTCCTCCTGCACTGTGCCAACGGCATAGACTGTGCCTTTGAATCCCCTAATCCTCTTCATGACCTCGATTAGCACTGCGCATCCTGCCCTGTTGTCAAATCCTGCTCCTGTGAGCCTGGAACCGAGCAGCCTGCTTACCTCTCCGCTGCGGGTTATCATGTCTCCAATGCTTATTCCTGCCTTCCGGACATCCTCTGCGCTTCCTGCGCCTATGTCTATGAAAAGCTCTTTTAGCTTGAAGGGATTCTTCTGCTCGTCCTTGTCCTGAAGGTGCACGGGTTTGGTTCCAATCACTCCTGTCACAGAGCCCTTGGAGCCGTGTATATGGACCTTGATGCCGGGAAGGACCCTCTCATCCCAGCCGCCGATGGTCTCGAAGTTTATGAAGCCTGACTTGTCAACATATTTGACCATCAGTCCCAGCTCATCCATGTGCGCTGCAAGCAGTATCTTCGGAGAGCCTTTGCCTTTCCTGGCAATGAGGTTGCCGATCTTGTCGACGTGGATCTCATCGACGTAATTCTTAAGCTCCTTCCTCATTACCTCCCTGACGCTGCCCTCCGAGCCTGATATGGAGGGGGCTTCTGTAAGCTTTGTAAGCAGACTAAGCATGACACACACCTCGATTCTTTGAATGAAGGCGATTCACGCACATGGATGCAAATCACCGCCTTCCAACTGATTATTAATAGGATAATAGGGTTCCTTTCTTTATATTTATGGAATTCGGCAATAAAATATCTTATTTGAAGGTGAGCGAATGACATTGAAGGAAGAGCTGGAAGGGAAAATCCCCAAAAGCAAGATGTCTCTCCTGCGGACAGGGTTCGACATCATAGGGGATATTGCCATCATAGAGATTCCCCAGGAGCTCGAGTCCAAGAAGCTCCTTATAGCCAGGGCGCTCAAGAAGTCACAGCCTCATATCAAGACGGTATGCAGGAAGCTCAGCGAGAGGGAAGGCAGGTTCAGGCTTCGGGAGCTGGAGATCCTTGTGGGCAAGAATACAGAAACCGTCCATAAGGAATCAGGCTGCCTGTACAGGCTGGATGTCTCCAAGGCTTATTTCTCCCCCAGGGAAGGGACAGAAAGGCTCAGGATTGCGGAACAGGTAAAGCCAAAGGAGTCCGTCATGGTTTTCTTTGCGGGAGTGGGGCCTTTCGCAATACTTATCGCAAAGAGGCAGCCGCTTTCCAGGGTTTGCGCGATAGAGGTGAATCCTGATGCTGTGGAATACATGGGTGAGAACATCCGGACGAACAAGGTTCAGGAAAGAGTCGAGGCTGTTCTTGGCGATGTGAAGAAGGCTTCGAAGCCATTTTTCGGGAAGTGCGACAGGGTGATCATGCCCCTGCCAAAAGAAGGATATAAGTTCCTTCCTGAGGCCTTCCGCTGCCTGAAAAAAAAAGGCGGGATTATCCACTTCTATTCTTACGCGCACGAGGATGACTTGTTCTCAGGGGCTGAGCGCCTTGCCCAAAAGGCCGCGAAGAAGGAAGGCAGGAGCATAAAAATCCTGGAAAAGAGGAAGGTCCTTCCATACGGGCCAAGGGTGTTCAAGGTATGTTTGGATATAAAAGTTGGAAAGAAAGCCCCATCTTGATTTATTCAGATTCTGAAAGAACTGATTGTGCTGATTCCAGTAATATATTTGTAAATTCTCTGGGATATTCTGGATGATCAAAGACGCCGCCAGTATCTCCGTTGGGAGGATATATCGTGGCAAGAAGATTTCCTCTTTCTCCAGGCTTCCTTTCAACGAAAATATAACCAGGGGCTCTTGAGCGAATTTGCTCAAACATTTTCTTCCCGAAGGGATTAAAGTGCATCTTGAAAGGCATTACGAAATCACCAATCAGACGGAGCCTTCCATTATATACATGGATGATGGAATTATGGAAGTTGCCTTCCGTTGCCCTTTTTGCAATATATTCTTCCGGCATTTCGTTCATTCTTTTGGCCTCATCTTCCTTCATCCGTTTTGTTTCAAACATACCAATGGCAATAATGTCATTCTCATAGCTTTCTGCTGGATAATCACCGCAAGCCTTTCCCAGGCCCAGCGCCCAGCATTTATTCCCTATTTCTGCCAAATCAATAGTTCTGTAGTTCATATGGCCTGTTCTTGTTCTGTGATAATCCGAATCATTTGCTATAATAGGAAATACACCTTCCCCCGGAAAGGTTATCGTATCGTAGGAATATTTTCCAGAAAGAGCGGAATAGACATTTTTTATCAGGTCGTCCCCTTTTATTTTCCTTTTGAAAGTGAAAATCATAATATGTAAATGGAAGAAAGATTTAAAAGTGCATCCAGTAGCCTGCATATTTAAGGCGATATTCATAATTAAAAACATGCGCGTCGCAGTCCTCTTCTCAGGCGGCAAGGATTCCACCCTTGCCCTGTATGATTCCCTGCAGAAGGGCATGGAAGTCAGGTACCTGGTCTCCATGTTTTCCAAGAACCCTGAATCCTACATGTTCCACTACCCTAACATGAGCATGGCCATAATGCAGTCGCTTTCCATGGGCTTAAGGCTCGTGACAAAGAAGACGGCAGGCGAGAAGGAGAAGGAGCTGGAGGACCTGAAGAATGTCCTCGAATCCATCAAGGCGGAGGTGGACGGGATTGTGGTCGGGGCGATAGCATCCAAATACCAGAAGGAAAGGGTCCAGAGGATATGCAGGTCTTTGGGGCTTAAGATGATTGCGCCTCTCTGGGGCAAGAGGCCAGAAACCATATGGAAGCGGCTAATCGATGCCGGTTTCGAGGTCATGATAACATCGGTCTCAGCTGATGGGCTTGGAAAGGAATGGCTTGGCAAGGTGATAGACAAGAAATCCCTTGCAAAGCTCAAAATGGCAGCCAAGAAGCACAGGCTCCATCTTGCTGGGGAAGGCGGGGAGTTCGAGACCCTCGTCCTGAACGGCCCCATCTTCAAGAGGAGGCTTGAGGTAACGGACTCGGAAATCCAGTGGAACGGGGAATCCGGAAGGTTCATAATTAAGGATGCTAAGCTGAAAGGTGGAGCCTCTTTTGTGGCTGAGCCTATCCAGAGCGATGCAGCTTCAAGCGTTGCTGGTTAGTCCTTTAAAGCGCTATTAATATTACATTTAACAATATATTAGCATGAGGCTGCTTCCCGCTCTCTCTTTGATGCTTGCGATTATAACCCTAGTTTTTCTGTCCAAACCTGCAAGCGCTCAGACCATTTATAATTGCAATTCTTGCATAGACTGCACCTCCAAGATAGCCAGCGCATCAAGCGGGGATACTGTCCAAATGACCGCGAACATAACAGGGAGTATTGCAACTAATTGCATAGCCTTCAACGGCAAGGACAACATAACCTTCGACTGCAACGGCTGGTGGATAGACGGCACGGATACAGGAGGTACAAACGGGATAATACTGAATGCCACTTATGGCGGAGGCTCCTTCAATGTCACAATAAAGAACTGCGTCCTATCGGACTGGGGCTCAGGTATTAGGTGTGACTCCAGCTCCAACAATACCTACCAGAACATAACAGGGATGTCAAGCAACAATTTCATGTACTTTAGCGGCAACAGCAACTACAGCAACATCATAAATGTCAGTACAAGTGGAGATGCAAATGCGGCCTTCTGGTTGGGACCAATAAATTACAACAATTTCACCAATGTTGTAGTGAGGAATTCAGGAAGCCGTGCCTGGAATTTTTTTGGTGTCGGAAACATATTCACAAATGTAACGGGAATGTCCCTCAACGCCGCTAATCCTGGAATAATAATTGAAGCATGGAATGCAAACGCTTCCTACAACTCATTCATCAACTGCACATTTGCTTATAACACTGTAGGTGTGTCTATGATTTCATTTGGTACTGGCAGTGTAGCCTATAACACATTCACAGGTTGCAACATATCTCGCAACACACAATCAGGAATAAGCATGACTAACTTATCTTCATATGCACTTATTCGATACAACACCTTCTACAACAACTACCTGAACAATACGTTGAATCTGAATTCGACTGAAGCCAACAACATGAACTACTGGAACATCACAAAGACCACAGGCACCAACATCATTGGCGGCCCTTACATTGCAGGAAACTACTGGACTGACCTGGATGGGTCCAACTTTTCAGATTTATGTACAGATTCTGACAAGGACGGTATATGCGATAATAATTATGCAGCAGCTACCAACAACACCGATTACCTGCCTCTCGCAAAAGGTGTATACGCATGCACCTCCTGCTCTGACTGCAACTCTAAAATAGCCGCAGCCTCCTCCGGAGATACCATCAAGCTCTTCGCAGACCTCACCACATCCTCTTATTGCATTGATCTCCAGGGCAAGGACAATATCACACTGGACTGCAACGGGAAGAAGATAACGGGGCCGAATTCAGGAACAGATTCATATACAGGCATAAACTCCACAGTGGCTGACGGTGCGAACAACACAATAATCAAGAACTGCGCCAATATATCCTACTTCACTCACGGGATTTACATACGCTACACTAACAATATCACCATACAGAACACATCACTGTTTCTGAACACTCTAGTAACTGGTTATGCGCTTTACCTTGATTCTACCCAAAACTCCACTATCTCAAACATAAACTCTTCACAAAACAACTACGCCATCTTTTTCTCTTCCAGCTCCAGCAACATCCTTACCAATATAACAGCCAATTACAACTATAACGGCATCTACCTCATCTACAGCTCCAGCAACATCCTAACCAATATAACCGCAAATTCCAACTCTTTGGGCTTGGGCTTCACCCTTTTATCCAGCTCCAGCAACACTTTCACCAACATCACAGCCAACTATAACTCTTATGGCTTCAACTTCCTCCTTTCCAGCTCCAGCAACACCCTAACCAACATAACAGCCAATTACAACTCAATGTACGGCCTCTACCTTCAAAGTTGCTCCAACAACAACCTTACCAGCATAACCGCAAATTCCAACTTCAATACTGGTTTCTACCTCTCCTCCACCTCCAATTACAACACTATAAACAACTCCAGGATAGAGAACAACACGAACTACGGGATTAATCTGAATGCCATGGCCACCAATTACCCCCGCTACAACATCTTCTACAACAACTACCTGAACAACACGGTTAATCTTTACTCCAACGACGCCAACAACCTCAACTACTGGAACACTACCCGTTCCTGCTCTTCTGGTCCAAACATAATCGGAGGACGCTGCATAGGAGGGAACTACTGGACTGATATAGACGGCTTCAACTTCTCTGACACGTGCACGGACATCGATGGTGATGGATTATGTGAGAACTCTTACACCCCAGCCACGAACAACATCGACTATCTCCCGCTTTCTCCAATAATTTACAACTGCAGCTCCTGCCCGGACTGCACCCAGAAGATAGCAAGCGCATCAAGCGGGGATACTGTCCAGCTTATCACAAGCATCTTAAACTACAACAGCGCTAATCCAGCATGCATCTTCTTCGGCGGCAAGGATAATGTGACGTTCGACTGCCTGGGCAACACCATAGGCGGGAATAGATCAGTAAACACATATGGGATATGGCTTAATAGCAGCTACGGCGGCTCATACAATGTGACCATCCAGAACTGCACGATAACAGATTGGGCTAGAGGAATCACAAGCACTTCCAGCCCCAACAACACATACAGGAACATAATAGCCACATCAAATGGCTATGGAATGGATTGGTCATCATCCAACTATAGCATTTTTATAAGCGTCAATAGCAGCTACAACGACAGGGGATTCTACATTGGCACAGCCTCAAGCTATAACACATTCACGAATTGCACGGGAAGCTACAGCACGGGGTACTGCGGCTTCTGTCTTGCCGTCAATGTCAATTACAACTATATAGCCAATTCCGTCTTCAATTACAACGCACAGAACGCAATAGTTTTTGAGCAGTCAATGAATAACACACTAACCAACTGCACAATCTCAAACAACCTACAGACAGGCTTAAACATGCTTCAATACTCCACAACAGGCACGACATATTACAACACCATAAACGACTCCCGTATAGAGAGCAATACGAACCGAGGAATTTACCTTAATTCTATGAGCGGCTACTATCCCCGCTACAACACCTTCTACAACAACTACCTGAATAACACAGTCAACGTCTACTCCAATAACGACAACAACCTCAACTACTGGAACACCACCAAGAAAGCGGGGATGAGTATAGTGGGAGGCCCGTGGATTGGAGGGAACTACTGGACCAATCCTTCGAAGACAGGTTTCTCTGATACATGCTATGATCATGATTTTAACTGGATATGCGACACTCCATACATCCCTGCAACGAATAATACAGATTTCTACCCGCTGGCTTTCCCCTCCATTATAAAGTTCTACTTCCAGACGATTCACCTGGAAGTGGGTAAAGGCTATGATGCGAAGATGCATATATTCAACCCATATCCGGATTTTGCCAATGTCACCATATGGATTGAAGGCAACTACCCTGCCAGATTTGAAAACCTGTCAGGCACGAACTTATCCGCTGACATGAGGAACGTGACCATGCAGCTAAATCCCTATGAGGAAAGGGTTCTAAGGGTCAGCATAATGTCTGCAGACCCGAGTGCGACCGGCTATTCAGTCAACATCCATTCGATGATAACAGCCGCCCCTGGAAGGCTGGACACGAAAGGGATTAATGTGCTAATTGACGCTGTCCCCACCTTCCCGGGGCCTGATGCATTGAGCATGGCATTGCTGGTTGCACTCTCCACAGTTACGTATTTTGGTTTGAGGAAAGGCATGTCCATAAGAAAGAAATAGCGGGGGGTGGATTTTCGTTTTACCCTTTCTTGGGGTAAGCCCTAGACCTTCTTTCGGGAAAGAAGGGATTGGGGTTTGAACCACCGACCTTTGGGTCCCTTCTGGAAAGGAGGCGATTTCCTTTCGTTCGCCTTCAAACTCATTATGAGCCCAACGAGCACTCCAGGCTGCTCTATTGCGGCTGAAGACAGCTGAAAGCTGGCGACAGACCCCGCTAAGAGTCCGGATTGCTTCAAATACAATTGCTGCGCTGGCTTAAAAGCTTTCATTGTGGAAAGAAGGCGGATTTTTGACTGAAGGTGTCTCTTGACACCTTCTATCTTTCATAGACTTCAAGCTAATATTCCTAGCACGGATGGGTTTTAAATAATTTTGCGCGTAAGAGTCAAGCGATGAGAGAATGATAATTGTTGTAACCAATCAAGCAAAGCATATAGGTTCTGAACTGGAAAGGAGATACCACGATAGCTTCGATTTCTTATATGAAGGCTCAAATAGATACGGACATGAGGAGTTTGATGATCGTCACCAGTATACGCGACTGGATGCCAATATTGAAAAGTTGGAAAGGCTCGATGGAGAGGATGTTGTAATAGTCCACTGCGCATTACCCAGGCCGAATTCAAGCAAAGATAGATTATACAAACTAATAAGGGCGGCTAAAGAACCTTATTATTCTAAAGGGAAAATTGAAGTAACCCCTGGGGTTTTTGAAAAGCAGTACTGGCGAGTCAAGACCAAGGCGGGTGGCGAAGTGGATGTCAAACCCAAATCGATACAAGTCTACTATTTATTCCCACCTGATGCAAAGCAAGACTGGGTAGATCTCCCGGGAGCTGTGAACGCGGCGGAATTGCATTTAGATATATGCGAATTCTTAGGTGCGAGCACATTCTATTTCTTGGATTCACATTTTGAGGGTGCAGACTTTCTTAAGAAATACAAACGAGTGATCAATTCCACAGTGCAGGATAAGCTTATTGAGGAGGTTAAAAAATATCACCCAGATATGATTTTTCTCGGGGCAGACCAGGGCGCAGCACAGCGTGCCCAATCGAGAGGGGTCGAAATGCCATCCCTAATCAAAACGAGGACTAATGATAGCAGCAAAAATAAAATTTTCATCCCAGATAACGTTAAAAAAATGATTAAGGGGGGAAAAGTTTGCTCTCTTGATGATATGAGCGGGACTGGAGGAACGCAGATAGACTGCATAAACGCACTGTTTGCGTGTGATGTTAAAGGTGTCTGGACCGCATTCACGCACGTGGGACTTCCCCAATCATATTCGAGAGCAAGATCCAGGCTAGAGGAGCTTTATTCTGGCGATAGAAGGGAGCCATTTGGCAGAGTATATGTCTCGAACTCAATATCCAATAGACAGACTAGTGCAGTGGACGTCACGGATACCGTAGTTGAGACGCTTAAGAAATATTGGTAGCTTATTTATTCCCTCCCCACACATAATTATCATTCTAGGTGCACTATGCCTCAGCAGGAGATTATCATCTCCGGTATTGATGAAGCAGGCCGAGGCTGCATCCTCGGGCCCATGGTGATAGCAGGGGTAGCGATACCGCACGAAAGGGAGAAGGAGTTCCGTAAGATGGGGGTGAAGGATTCGAAAATGCTCACTCCTGCAAAGCGCGAGGAGCTGGCAAAGAAGATAGAGGAGATAGCCCAGATAGTCCTCCTGGAGGTCGCTGCCTGCAAGATTGATAATTACAGGGCGCAAGGCATAAGCCTGAACAGGCTTGAGGCCATAAAGTTCGCTGAGATCCTTCACCTGCAGAAGCCGCATAAGGCCTTCATAGACGGGCCGGACACAAACCTTCCCAAACTGCACGGTTATCTTAAAAAGATGGCTCCGGAGGGCATGGAGCTGGTGGTGGAGCACTTCGCGGACAGCAAGTACCCTGTGGTCGGGGCCGCGTCCATAATAGCCAAAGTCGAGCGCGACAGGAAGATAGAGCAACTCAGGAAGGAATACGGGGACATAGGCTCCGGATACACAAGCGACCCCACTACTGTGAAGTGGCTCGAGGAGTGGATGAGGACCCACAGCAAGCTCCCTGAATGCGCAAGGCACAGCTGGATAACCGCGGAGGACCTGCTCCAGAAGAAGGAGCAAAGTCTGCTTAGCAGCTTCCTAGGGAAAATCAAGGGTAATGACGCAAAGGAAGACGTCTAATTGCTTTTATTCTCAGGGAACCAATACTATTTATGGCCAAGCGCAGGGTGCCAAAACCCAAGAAGAAAGCCAAGGGAAAATACGTCATGATCTGCCCCAAATGCGACAGCAAGGATGTTACTCATGACTGGTCGAGCCCAGCAACAGTCGGCTCGACGCTGGTCAATGTCATGTACAAATGCAATAACTGTGGGCATGAGGGCATGGTTTTTCCAGAGGTGCCTGAGAACAAGGTTCCCAAAAATCCTAAACCGTTAAAGTATGTGAAGGAAAGGACCCTGGTTGACACGACGTTCGGCCGGGGCGAGTTCGGCATATTGCATCTCATAAGCCCTTTGTTAATTATTTCAGGCTTGCTCTCATTCTTCTTTGGTACTGAGACCATTAAGATTCAGGCGTTGCTCATATTACTTCCATCGGGGATATTCTTCACCTTCCTTCCCTATGGAAGAAGGCTTATAGAAGAGCACAAACTTGTCAGGGCTATCTGTATCGCCTTGATGGTCTATGCTATTCTGTTCAGCCCCCTAGGGTGGTTTACTATAAGAATTTAGGAGCCTTTATCCTTAACCGTTCTTGCATTGGCCGCATGCATGAACGCAGAGCATCTGACTACAATACGGGTTTAA
This sequence comes from uncultured archaeon, assembly GCA_964353635.1. Lineage (GTDB taxonomy): Archaea > Aenigmatarchaeota > Aenigmatarchaeia > QMZP01 > QMZP01 > JAPLVB01. Next base: position 13,322 of record CAYGVS010000005.1, read on the forward strand.
ATTCTTTCGCCCCTATTAATAATAAATATGATAAAGAGGCTAGGGCCGAACATAATTCTGATTCAGCTTTCGGATATAGATTCGAACATTTACGTTTTAGGGGATACTGTAATCGATTCCGGGACAGGGTTCAATTTCACAAGGCTTCACACACTCCTCAAGATAATGAAGCTCAACTTCTCATCGATAAACCAGGTCATAAACACGCACTGCCATTTCGACCATGTGGGCGGAAACGGCTACTTCCTGAAGGCAAAGGTGGCCATACATGAAATAGATGCGCCAATATTGGAGAATGGCGATGCACAGAACAGCTATGCTGATTTCTTTGACGGCAAGCTGAGGCCAAGGCCAGTGGACATCAAGCTCAAGGAAGGCCAGGTCCTCAAGGCCAATGAAATGGACCTGAAGGTCCTGCACACCCCAGGGCACACACCGGGGCACATATGCCTTTACTGCGAGAAGCAAGGCATCCTATTCTCAGGGGACCTCGTGTTCTCCGATGGCGTGGGAAGGACTGACATGCCTGGAGGAGATGTAGCCCAGCTTGATGCCTCCCTGGAAAGGATTTCCAAGCTTAAGTTCAGCAAGATGCTTCCTGGCCATGGCGAGGCGATCATGGATAAGGCTGACAAGGCGCTGAAGGACATCCTCTCGGCTGCAGCCGAAGCTCCGGAAGAAGAGGAGTAATATATGGGATTCTTCAATGAATTCTTGAAGTTGAACAAAATCAAAATGGGGCTCACTATATTTATCTTTTTATATTGCTTTTTTAGTTTGTTTTTGACCTGGTTGTCTTGTTATGGTTGCACCTACACATTCGATCCAATTGCAGTGTTTTTTGCTGCCCCGACAATCATTCTCTTTCTTACAGTAGGGGTTGCAATGGACCATTTGGGACTGCTCTCTAATGTGATTGCGTTATTTGTATATGTATTATTCATTTTCCTTCTTAGCTTGTTTTACATATATCTTATTTCTTGCCTTATATTCAATGTATATGGGATTTTAACCAACAAGAAAAATAATGCTGCCAAATCCTCCCCACGAAAAGCACACCCAGCACAGAGGCATAGCTAGAAAATTCCTTCGACTTATTATGGGCTCCAATACTTCAAACATTTAAACCATGCACTTTAATTCTATATCATGCCTTCGGACTATTCCTCACTGACCGTGAAGGAGCTTGAGGAGAGGATAGGGAAAATCATGAGAAGGCAGGGGAACCAGGATGACCTGTTCAGGGCTGCTGTCTTCATGGGCCAGCTGGACCTGGCCAAGTTCATATACCATGACAAGAAATACCAGCCTGAGACAAGGTTCGTAAAAGGGGGCTCAAAATCCTCTGAGACTGCTGCTTACGGCCAGGCCCTTGTGCAGCTTCTACTTCTTGCAAAATCCAGGGGAGTGGATTTTCCTGAGATGTTCAAATACAGCCTAGAGCACATGGAAGGTCTGGAGGAATACAAGGCACGGGCTCCTGAGAGCTATGGGGAAGTGAGGGGCATGCCTGTGGGTCGCGGAATGGTGAAGGGGAATGCCTATGTGGTTTCCCCTAAGAACCCCATAGAGAAGGCCCCTAAGGGGAGCATACTGATTCTGGAGCACGCGGACTCGGAGATATCCCATCTCATAAAGGATTTCCCTGCTGTGGTATCTGACCAAGGCGGGAGGCTGTGCCATCTGGCTATAGTGGCAAGAGAGGTTGGAATCCTGGCGATAGTAGGCACAGGGAACGCTACTTCCATGATAAGGACAGGCGATGATGTGACGGTTGATGCCAGCTCAGGAAGGGTGACAACAGGATAGGCATTTTCTTCTTCAAATCCTCCCTACAAGCAGGAAGCTGAACGCGAGCAGCAGGATTATTGAAAATAATGTGGGAAGCAGTCCTGCCCTGAACATCTCCCGGGTGGACACCCCTTTACCATGGACTATAGCATTCGGGGCTGTGCCTGGCGGGAGAAGGAAGGTCATGGACACGGCTATGCTGGGCAGGATTAGTGTGCTTGCAGGGCTTAAGCCAAGCTGTTGGGCCACCCCAACCAAAATGGGGATGAACATGCCTGCAGTGGCTGTGTTCTGGATGAACTGGGTCACAACCAGGGCAAGCATGCAGAAGCCAAAGACTATGAGTATAGGGTTCGTGAGGCCTGAGGCGGTGAGGAATCCCCCTGCTATCCAGCCAGCTGCGCCAGTGGCTGCCAGAGCATTCGCAATGGATATGGCACCTCCTATTAGGATGATGGGGCCCCAGTCAGTCTCTTTTTCGAAGAACCTCCAGTCGAACAGGAGCAGGAACATCAGGAAGCCTCCAGTCAGGCCTATTACAGTGCTGTCAAGACCGTGAATAGGTTCGGTGACCCAAAGGACCAGGGTGAGCAGAATTATGGAGGCGCATTTCTTCTCGGATTTTTTCATCTTACCCAGGTTTTCCAGGGGCTCTGCTTTCTTAACCCTGTGCGGCTTGAACTGTATCCTGAAGCACAACCAGAGGGCAAAAAGCATTATGAACGCGAAAGGAAGGCCTATCCACATCCACTGGTAGAAGCCCCATCCTACAGCCCCAGCAGCTATCACGTTTGGCGGGGTCCCCACAAGCAGGCCCACTCCTCCTATGTTAGCGGCAAAGGCTGCAGCCAGCAGGAGCATCTTCTTGTCCAGGCCTGTCTTTGCTGCTATGGTTATGGCTATGGGGAGCATGAGTAGGACAGTAGCTGTGTTGGAGATTATCATTGACAGCATGCCTGTGGCCAGGATGAAGCCAAGCAGGATCCTCTCAGGCCTCTTGGATATCCCCACAAAGAAGTATGCTATCCTCCTGTCCAGGCCTGTCTTGACAAGGCCTGCGGCTATGATAAAGCCTGCGAGTATAAGGAACACTGAGCTGGATGCAAACCCTGAAAGGGCTCCTGTCACCGTGGCTATCCCAAACAGGGGCTGAAGAATGCCTCCCAGAATCGCGGCCACAGGAAGCGGGACCAGCTCGGTCACCCAGAGCATCACGACCAGGACAAAGACGGCTATCGCCCTCCAGCCGAGAAGGCTCAGCCCGGCAGGGGCAGGGCTTCCCAGCATCATGATGAAAATGATGATTATCGGAAGCCAAAGATGGCTTTTGCGGAAAGCCTTGTGCTCTTGGATAGGCATGTTATATTATTGGGAAAGCGGGAATATATTTCCAGGCTGGGCTTTTTTAGCAGATAAACCAAATCATAGATAATGGACATCAAGAACTTGGATGGGGTAGTCCTGCAAGCCCTCTCTCTCTTCTCCAGCCAGAGGCCTCCTTCTGTGGATTTCTCAGGGTTCAGGAAGCCCCTGGTCACGGGAAGCGTTGGCGCTTTCGGGACTGCCAGGATGCTTTTCTCAGATAGGGACGCAATCTTTGCGGATGAGAGCTCTCTCGAGCAAGCACTCAACTCACATAACGACATAGACGGAGCCTTCCTCATATCCGCCTCAGGGGGCAAGCACGCTCCCGGGATAGCTAAAATCCTGCAGAAGCGGAAGATACCTTGCATCCTGCTCACGTGCAACCCCCAGGCACAGGCCAGCTCCCTTGTCTCCAGGACTTATGTATTCCCAAAACAGGCTGAGCCTTACAGCTACAACACCTCCACCTACCTGGGCATGATACTCTCCAAGACCCGGGAGAACCCTAAGAAAATCCTGGAGCATATAAGGAAGCTGAAAATCCCACAGGACCTTGCAAGCTATGACGCGTTCTTCCTCATGGTTCCCGAGAACTTCGGCCTGATAAGGGAGATGCTGCTCATAAAGTTCGACGAGCTGTTCGGACCAAGGGTTTCGGGGAGAGCGTTCACCTTTGAGCAGGCCAAGCACGCAAAGACCATAGTGCAGTCCGAGAAAGAGCTTTTCATCTCTTTCGGGGAGAAGGACAAGCTGTTCGGGTCTAAGAGGCTGCACATCCCGCTTCCAAGGAATGCGGGTTATGCAGCCATGATGGCTGTGGGATATTATGTTGCCGGGAAAATCCAGTCCCAACACCCTCCCTATTTCAAGGAGGGTATAGAAGAATACTGCAGGAGGGCCTCAAAAATATTTGGGGAAAAGATAGAGCCAATTGTTGGGTAGGTTCTTGCAACCTAATAACTTCTATAGCTTGATATCCCTGCGCACAAAATGATAACCATGTCGAAAAAAATAAGGCTTCTTTCCCTTCTTATGAGGTCAGGGGAATTCAGGCGCTCCTATGACGCAGAGCAGGAAATCAGGCAGGGGCATGTTGAAGCTGATGGCAGGATTGTCACGAACCCGAAGCATTCCATCAAGGTGAACTCCATTTTGAAGGTGAGGGGGCGGAAGCTGGAAGCCAGGCCGCTCACCTACATCCTGCTGAACAAGCAGAAGGGGATGGTGTGCCAGAAGTCATCTAAAGAGAGGACTGTCTTTGGCATAATCAATTCCATAGATGAGATAGACCAGAAGACAAGGAGCTCGCTGTTTTGCGTTGGGAGGCTCGACAAGGACACGCGGGGACTTCTTGTTGTTACCAATGACGGCCAGCTGGAGAAGCTGCTCACCAGAGGCCATGTGATGAAGACATATCTTGTGGAAGCCAGCCATCCGGTCGCTGATGAGGCTATTTCTGCTCTAAAGCAAGGCGTAGAGATTAGGGACGATGACACCGGCAAAGGATTCCTTGTCAAGGCTCTTTCCATTAAAAGGCTTGGCAAACACAAGCTTGAGATAGGAATCTATGAGGGAAGGAAGCGCCAGGTTAGGAAGATGCTGCAGGCTGTTGGGAATGAGGTGGTCTCCCTTAAGCGCGTTGGCATCGGAAGCCTAAGGCTGGAAGAATTGGATTTCAAGGGGAAGCAATATATCATTGCCCGAAGATCTGATATTTGCGCGGATTCCTTCCTTTATGGCAATATGATATATCCTATTCCACAGCAATAGCCGAATTTATTAAGCCTAAAGGGCAGATTTATTTATGCAAAAGCCAAAGATAACAATAATCAAAGACGGGCCCTATGTTGTCACCGGGAATGTTCCTCTATGCAAAGAGATAATTGTTGTGGATAAAGAGCACAGCCCCCTGACTTGGAAGAAGGGCATGTGCTATCCAAAAAAGCAGTCTTATTCATTATGCAGCTGCGGAAAGTCCGGGGAGAAGCCTTATTGCGACGGGACTCATTCAAAAATCAGATATAAAGGAAAGGAGACTGCAAACAGGGAGCTGTTCCTCAAGCAAGCCCACAAGATAGACGGACCCAATCTTGTGCTCAGGGATGTCCCAAAGCTGTGCGCCTCTGCAGCCTTCTGCGAGAGGCTTGGGGGCACTTGGAACCTCGTTGAGCGCTCCAATGATGACGCCGCCAGGAAGGCTGCCATTCAGCAGGCTTGTGATTGCCCATCAGGAAGGCTGGTCGCATTTCACAAAAAGACAGGCAAGGAGATTGAGCCTGAATTCAAGCCTTCCATCTCCCTTGTGGAGGACCCTGATGCGGGATTCAGCGGATCCATATGGGTGAAGGGCAGGATTCCGATATTCGCCGCTGATGGAACCAAATATGAGGTCCGGAACAGGGTCACATTATGCAGGTGCGGAAAGTCCAAGAACAAGCCTTTCTGCGACAGCAGGCATATATCTGCGGGCTTTTCTGGTGAGAAATGAATCAGCAGGTGCCTGCTGTGGCAGCAGTCTCATTGGCGCAATTGTCCCAGAACAAAAGGCTCCCATGGCAGTCATACCATCCTTCGCTTCTGGAGCCTATAAACTGGCATGCCCTCATACATAATCCTTTATTGCATGATCCATTGAATAATGCCCATTCTTCACAAACACTGCCGTCATTGAAAAGGCAAAGGCCGTATTGTCCGCCATCAGGGCCGTAAAGCAGCTTGACTAGCCCTCCGTTCTGCTCGCACTTGACAGAGGCAGGATTGGCAATGGCTGCTGAATTTCCTTGGGATTGGCTGGTCTGGCTTGAGCAGCCTGAAACCAGCAATGCTGCCAGTATCCCAAGAGCCATCGGCAGAGTTTTCATAACTAAAAATGTTATTCTATATTTAAATGCTGCTATTGGGAAGGTCATTGCCTCAGCGGGACAAAAACACAGGGGAAATGCTCCTTGGTTATAAGCCTTCCGTGGATTCTCTGCCCTGTTACAAGCATCTGAATCCCATAAGGCTCTCCAACTGGAGCCACCAGAATCCCGCCTTCTTTGAGCTGCTGTCCTAGATAGCTAAAGGTTTCAAAAGGTATCGCACATGTCACTATTATCTTGTCATAAGGTTTTTCCTCTGGATAGCCTTTTGAACCGTCTGCTGATATCACTTCCACATTCCTGATTCCTGCTTGGGAGATGCTCCTTTTTGCTTGCGAAGCCAGCTCTGGGAAGACCTCCACGCTATAGACTATTTTTACTAGGGCTCCAAGGATCGCGGCCTGGTAACCTGAGCCTGTTCCTATCTCCAGGATTTTGTCTGTCTTTTTGGGCTCCAGAAGCTCTGTCATTATGGCAACCATGTGGGGAGCGGAGATAGTCTGGCCTGAGCCGATGGGAAGTGGATGGTCTGAATAGGCATGGTGTTTTGCGGTTTCTGGAAGGAAGTCCTCCCTTGGAATGCGCCTGATTGCCATTTCAACTTTCTTTGTCTTGAGGTAGCCTTCTGACTTCAGGTGCGCAATAAGCCCATTTTTCCTTTCTGCGGTGTCCATATTTTAAGATTGGAGCCCTAATTAAAAGCATGTTCTATGATTTGCATGTCCAGGGCGAGCCTGCCAAGGCAGCTGATATGGCCAAAAAGCTCAGCCTGAAGGGAATAGGGCTTTGCGCGCCTTGGAATGAAAGAGATTCCTTTAAGGAGCTCCATGCCATGAAAAAACGCCTTCCTGTGGATTTGGCTTTGGGTGTGGAGATCCAGGCAAAGGCCAGCCAGATCGCCCACCTGGCGAAGTCTGTGAGGAAGCAATATGAGCTCATAATAGTGAGAGGGGGGACTGAAGAAGCCAATCGCGCTGCTTTGGAAACACCGGAGGTGGACATGCTTGTGGGGCACAGCCTTGAAAATGCACAATGCGGGATTAACCATATCCTTGCCAGGCTGGGAGCCAAAAATAATGTGGCTATATGTTTTGACCTGAGGGAGATCATGCAGGCGTTCAAGAAGACCAGGTCCAATCTCCTTTCCTGCATGATAGAGACCGCAAGGTTCGTTAGGAAATACAAATGCCCATTCGTCTTGAGCTCAGGGGCCCTGGCTGAATGGGACATGAGGGGACCTTCAGAGCTGATTGCCTTCGGCAAGTTCCTGGGCTTCCAGGAGGACCAGTGCAAGAAAGCTTTATCAGGATCTCCTTTGTTCGAGAACAGGAAAAGGCTTTCAGGGAAGTGGATAATGCCTGGGGTGGAAGTGGAATAAGATATTATATGATCACCACAAATAATGAAATATAAAATCAAGGTGGGAGGGTTATGGCTGGGAAAGACGTTTTTGTGATTAAGAATCAAAGCAAATCACTGGATAAGACCGTTGAGGTTTCCAGGGTTATAGGGAAGGATGTGATCTCAAAGGATGGAAGGAAACTAGGAACAATTGATGCCATACACATACATCCGACAAACCTTACGGTGGAAGGCATAAGAGTCAAGAAGGGTATGTTCGAGACGGATGATTACATAGGAAGGGAATACATCCAGTCGCTCACACAGTCAGGCGCTGTGCTAAAGATACTTCCCATAAAGGAGATGATGGGCCTTGAGGTGTTTGACATCAACGGAAAGAAGATAGGAAAGATCAAGTCCATCGAGAGGTCAAAGAAGACTAACGTGATTGTGTCTTTTTCCGTGGAGAGGGGATTTAGGAAGGATGACGCAACGTTCTCAGGAAAGGACATAAAGGAAGTTGGCAGAGGAGTCATACTTAAGATCCCCTTCAAGAAATGAGCTTTAGCTGGAAAATGTAGTGATATTATGGTCAGACTGCAGCCCAGTCTTCCGAAGAGGAGAGAGGAGGAGGAAGGGGCTGACAAAAAACAGAGGGAAGGACAAAAAACCCAGAAGCCAAAAACCAAGCCCATGCAGGACAAGAGGCTGCTTGCAGGCATTGTGATAGTTATAGCCGCTCTCATACTTGTTCTTTTTGTTTTATGGGTATACCCCCCAAAGCCTCCCGGACCAGAGAACACCCTCTCGGATTCCCAGGTAAGGGCAGAGCTGCAGAGGCTGGCTGGCATCAATGCCAATCCAGCAAGCATAAATCCAAATGACTACCCGAAAGTGATAGGCCTCTACGGAACGGACAAGAGGGTCCTGGAGGAGAGATACTTCTGCTCTGATGTGTGCCCGGCTTACGGCAGGGTGGACCTGGTCTACCGGGGAGTGGACTCTGAGGAATGTGCAAGAATAGGCGGGAAGGTTCTGCATGACCTTGCCTTCGGGGCTTACATTGGGTGCGAGCCAAGGGTGTAGCTTTTTAAGCGGCTTCGGGCCAATATAATTATGGTAAGGAAAAACCTCCTTGCTCTCCTTGTTTTCTCTGCTGTTTTTATCTCACTCGCTGGGAAGGCTTCTGCAGATGGATGCATTCATATCTCTGACCCAGACATGTGACCTGGATGGAGGCTACAATCCGAGAACTCCCAGCTGGCTGCCATCAACTACGAGAACGGAAGGGAAAATCTTATCCTTGCTGTGGATGTGAACAACCTGGGAGGCAAGCAGGCTGTCTGGATATTCCCCGTGCCTGCAAACCCAGAGGAGACTAAAATTGATATTATCAAGGGATTTCCCAGGCTCACAGGCTCTGATATAAAGAGCGCTGCAAGGCAGTCGGTGACCACAGGATTTATGCTGATGTCATTGTCTCAGGTTTATACAGGCTCATTGTTGATTATTAATGTTTTTGGAGGGGGTTATTATGCAGGTCTTTCAGGAGATAATTTAGGAGCAGTGCAGGGAGGTGTGGAGGTTTATGAGCATATAGAGAAAATGGGCTTGACTACGGAGCTGATAACAACGCAGGATGTGAATGCCCTGAACAGCTATTTGGGCCAAAGAGGCCTGAATCTGCCCTCTGATTCGAAGGCAATTCTTGACGGATATATAGGCAAGGAATATTCCTTCGTGGTTTCATGGATATCAGATGTAGAGAAATTCAAGAATGAGTCTGCGATTAACAATAGATACGGGAACTATTATTACGGTACCAACCTTAACTTGCTGGGTGTCTATGTGAGCTTCCCCACGGACAAGATATTTTTCCCGCTGAAGCCCACAAGCGTTTACGGGAGTGCTCAGATTCCCATTTCAGTCTACGTCATGGGGCATGTGACCCCGGAGCTCTATTCAGGGATATCCAGCGCCCAAACGAGCTATTTAGTGCAGAACTCCTATTCTGTCCCTTATGAGCTATCGCAGTTCTTTAACGGTAAGACGCAAATCCAGGGGCTTAAGTACACCAAGATAAAGATTCAGGCCTCATCGAGCTCGCTCACAGAGGATTTGTGGATAAGGAACGATGCCCCGAAAATTGCAGGGATGATAAGCTTTGTGATTGACTTTTTCTGGGTCTGGTTCTTGGGGATTCTCCTGCTTGCATCCTGCTTGGCCAGCGTGCTGTCAGGGATGATAATATTCAGGAATGAAAAGGTAAACATAAGATACTTTGCGCTTCTGGGGCTTTCAAACCTTCTCACGATTATTGGCCTGATAATAGCCTCAAGCAAGCTTGACAAGAAATATCTTAAGAGCAAAAAACTGAGCGAAAAAGTCAAAAAGAACGCACTGATAATAGGGACGTTGGTGGTCTTTTTGACAGTTCTGGGATTTGCAGTCACTAGCTCTTTTTATCCTGGCTTTTTAAGCTATTGCCCCCAATGTGGAATAGCTGAGATCCTCTACCGATTGATGTCAGTCATGGTCATTGTTTTTCTGATAATGATTGTTTTTGGAGGGTTTCCTCTTTTCTTTGTCGGGATTTTCCTTTTCACCTTTGACAAGAACAGAAAGACAAAGGAATTTGTGATTTTGTTCTCCGCGATATTCATGGGGATAGTACTTGGGTTCTGGGCAATTTTTGCTGCTCTTATAGGCTAACCCGTTATCTTCTCAAGCAGCTCTTCCTTTGTGAGGGGCTGCTCTGTCCTGAGCATTATCCGGCCCTGCTTTATCAGGATAAGAGTATGGTGGTTTGAGACATTGAATTTATCCCTGATGCCTGTGCTGAAATCGTATTCATAATAAGTGAATGTGTTGAAGAAGTTGGGGTTGGTGTTGTTGAGTTGCTCCAGGAGGGACTCTATTTCCGCAATCTGGAGTATGCAGGGGTTGCAGGTGCTGTCGTAGAAGAATATCAGGGCTGTCTTGTTCTCTTCCACTGCTCTCATGAGGCTTCCGTATGCCATATCCTGGATATGGCTGGAAGGGATATAAGGCTTCTCTATCACCCCGCCTGTAATGCCGGGGTTGTCTGCTACGAGGTTGCCTGCGGACCTAAATTTTGGAGGGCCAGCTATCGAATAAGCCCATAGTAAGATTATCACTGAAATTATTGCAGGTGCAATGAGAAAGACGCTGCGGTTAGGCATGCATGCACCTCAGACCGCCCTGGGTCCCTTGAAGAAGCCCTTCTCCTTGTTCTTGGCGTTGGAGAGTGCCTGCTCATGTGAAAGGGATGGCTCAATTCTGTCCTTCCTCAGCACGTTCTTGGTCTCTATAGGCTGGAAGGAAGGCTTCACGCCTTTAGTGTCGACCCTCTCCAGGTCCCTGAAGGCCTCAAGGATGGCCTCGAGGTCCCTGCTATAGCTTTCAATCTCTTGGTCTGATAGGTTAAGCCGGGCTACCTGCGCCACGCGCTTCACTGTTTCGGGGGAGATTTTTTCGGGCATAAAATAAGCTATCCCTTCTCTGATTTATATAGCAATTCCTGCGCCTGCTCGGTGCGCTTCTCCAGCAGGAGCTCGAATATGCTCTCGAACTTCTCCGGATTCAGGCCTGCGGACTGGAGGTTCTCGCGCAGGATCTTCCTGCCGAGCTCCTGGACTGAGAGCTTGTGCTCCTCAAGGGTTTTAATGGGAAGGGTTTCGTCCTCGAAGTCCTTCTTCATGGAGATTATGGCCTGGTCTTGGTATTTCTCCTGGAGGTCAGGGAGAGCAGCTTCTTTTCCTGACAGGCGGATGCGGATGATTGGCTTCTTTTCATGGGACTCCTCAAGGATTCTCTCTATCTCTGCCTCTATCTCCCCGGAAGAGGGGTTCTCGAAGGAGCGGTAATAGACTTTCCTCTGACCTTGCAGCTCACGGAAGCTAAGCTCCTTTGTTGCTGTGTCAAGGATCCAGAATCCTCTTGACTGGACTGCCTCCTTGTTGAGCTGGGTCTGGATGGTTGAGCCCGGAATGAGTAAAGGTGCATCGGCATGGCTGGACTTCTGGGGCTCGTGCATGTGGCCTGCGATATACAGGTCAAAAGCTTTGGGGAGGCTCTCAAGCTCCATTGTCTTGTCTGCGTACAGGAATGGAGAGATGGACTGGTGGAGCATGAAGATGTTGAAGGCGTCTTGGATGGGTTTGGGGCTCCACTGCTCCAGGGCGGGCTCGGCATACTGGTCAGGGACCCCTGAGAGGGCCTGGACTGCGACTCGCTCCCTCCCTTTCTGGAGCACCACGCCGTTCGCATGCAGATATATCACGAAGCCGGCTTTCTCCATACCTTCAACAGGATTCATGAGGCCCTTTGCGCGCCTCTCATGCGTGCCGTGGATTGCAACGATTGGGATGCCTGCGGTGTTGAGCGGTGAGAATTCCGAGAGGTCCTTGCCTATGCCCTCCACGACCTTCGCCCCGCCTTCCCAGAAGTTGGTCTTCATGAAGAGCTGCATGGCGCGTATGAGCGTGTCTGTGGTCGGGACCTTGGTGTCAAAGATGTCCCCGGCCACGAGTATGGCATCGCAGTCCGCGCTCATCTCAATGGCCTCCTGAGCGGCCTGGAAGCTGTCCTGCTCCCGCTCGCTTCCGGAAGCGTAGCCAAGGTGCATGTCTGATATTATCGAGAGCTTCATGGGTAACAGTTTGAAAGCAAGGGATAAAAAGGCAGGCTGCTGCGAAAGGTAGTGATGATGAGGCGATGATTGCGGAGCTAATCTTGCCTTTCCCAGCGCTTCAGGTTGGGGATTATGCTCCTGGCCATGTCCTTTGCAGCTTCATCAGGCATGCCCATGTCCTCTGTGAACATTCGCGCCACGTGCTTTATCATGTCCTCCATTGTCATGTCAGGCTTGGTGAATCTTCCTTTTCTGTAGCAGAATCGGCAGTATTCCTTGCATTTTGAGAAGTCTTCCTCAGTGCCGAAATCCTCCTCCCTCTGCATAGGCATCCCGCAGCTCTGGCATATCACTGCTTCCATTTGTTCCATGCTTCTAATTTCCTCCGGGCTTAAAATGCTTTTCTGCTATTTTACCAGGAACAGCAGAAGAAGTGAGAACATCCCTGCAGCGAAGAAGGCTATTGAAAAGAAGTTCTGCACATCCAGTAGTAGAGCTGTGGATGCCAGGAGCACGAAGGTCACGCGGCCTGAGGCAAGCCACACGTCGCGAAAGGTTACCCAGTTTATCACCCTATCCTTCTTGGCGCGGCCGCAGAATTCTGAGTATATGGGAAGGCTTACTAGAGTAGTGAATATGCCTGCCAGCAGGGATATCAGTATGGCCTCCAGTGGGGTGGTGGTGGATATCCTGACTATGCATGTGAGGGTGTAACCCAGGGCCCCAATTATGAGGATGTTCCTTCTTCTCCTGGAATTGGAGCTCACGTTCCCCACGAAGAACGTGAATACAGCCATGCCTGCACCGAAGAGCGTGGCGGAGAGGCCCATGGATATCAGGCCGAACTTCTGGAATATGAAGACGTTCCATGTCAGGAACTCGTTCGAGAATATCACACCCTGGATGAGGAAGAGAAGGGAGAACCTCTTGTCAAGGAAGAGCCATTCCCCTTTCCTCACCGAGAACTTCTCTTTGTAGTCGCCTGTGAGGAGGAAGGGTATCTGGGAGATTATGACCAGGGATATCACTATCACGAAAAGCATGGGGAAGCCCAGGACCGTGAGTATGAACGCGCTTATGAGCGGGGCTACTGTGGCTGATATCTGGGGCAGGGCATTGAGGTAGCCTATCTGCTTGGACTGGCTGGAGTCGCTCGTGTTCTTCACGAACTCCGCGTTCGTGGACACCCAGTAGAGTATGGAGGAAAATCCTCCCAGCAGTGCTATGAACAGGATTATGGAGGACAAGTATTCTATGAAAAGGAGGGTGGAAAAGAAAACTATGAGCAGGGGAGCCCGGTAGATTATGGTGTGCTTGAAGCCTATCTTGGAGGATATCTCCGCGGCTATGGGTGTGAAGAGGAACATCGCACCCCAGTACACGAGCATGAAGGTGAAGGATTCCAGGACAGAGAAGCCGTTATCCAGGAGATATATGGGGATGAAGATGCTTACCAGGGATATGGCAAAGGTCTCTATAACCTGGTTGAAGTAAATCTCGTGGAGGTCGTCCTTGAGCCTAGAAAGCTCGAACATGTTCTTGAGCTGGCGGTACATGATTTTCGACCTTATGAACTTGTGACAGAAGGCAACAAGAGTCGCCTTCATTTATATTTATTTCTTTGCTGACTGTGCTTATATTTGGTTTTTTATTTGTTTGTGCCAATTCTTTGACATGAAGATAGGCGCATCCACTCTTTATGGAATTCTTAGCAGGACTCCCCTGGAAGCGGCCAGTGAGCTCAAAAACTACGGAATCGCTGCAGTGGAGATAATGCAGGAATATAGGCATGACACAATCTCGAAGAGCGATTCCAGAAAAATGAGGAAGCTGGACCTGGATTATTCCGTGCATCTTCCATTTCAGGAGCTTTGTTTCGCCCACCCGAATCCTGAAATAAGGAAGGCCTGCTTCAAGCAGGTCAGGAAAGGCCTGGAGATTGCTGCAGGGATTGGGGCAAAGGAATGTGTCATGCACGGAGGTAAGATACCTCAGGATTATCTTAAGGTTGACGGAAGGTGGAACAGGATTAGTGATTTCCTTGACTTCTTTTCTGTCGAGTTTGACAATGTTATGAATGAAGCGGATTATCTGGGCATCAACGTCTTTCTTGAGAACATGTCCCAAAAAGAATGGCTTTTCGGGGAGTATGGCGATTTCGAGGATATGAGGATTCCTGATGCGGGCTTCTGCTTGGATATACCACATTCCCTCAGGCAGGGCCATCTTGAGCTTTATTTGAAGAACAAGAAGATAGACCATGTCCACATAAGCGACAGTCGGCCAGGATATGATGACCATTGCGCTGTAGGAAATGGGAAACTTCCGCTTAAGGAAGCTGTAGAGAAGCTGAAGCAAAAAGGCTATGATGGAAAGGTCATTGTGGAATGCTTTACAGTTAGGGATACCCTGAAATCAGTGGATAGGCTTAGGGAATGGTAAAAAAGAAGTAATTGATTGGCTTACTTTTCCACGATGTCCAGCTTCGTGCTTATGGCCGTTCCCGGAAGGCCTTTCGGGAACCTGGCCCGGACAATGCCGTTGTTGCCGTGGGTGCTTGCAATCTTGCCGAAAATCTGCTTCTTCCCGGGAGTTGTCCAGATAACCCTCTTGCCTATGTACCTGGATGCGAGCTCCCTGGTGTCCACGCCTTCTATCTGCACGAGCAGCTGGTTGCCGTGCATGGTGTGGATGCCTCTCCTGTAGCTGACTATGGTCGCTTTCATAGGTAAGAGATTGGCAGGATAGGTTTAAATAGGTTAATTTAGCATGGCGATGCGGTTTTATTTAGGGAGTGGAAATAAGTCTTATGCCCACCGAGACCCTCTACCAGAGGACAGCGGACGTGTATGATGTCAGGCACAGCTCCCCCACCACTGAGAGGGTGCGCATCCTGGAGAAGGCTCTTATCAGGAAGTACGCGAGAGGGAAGACCCTGGACGTGGGCTGTGGGACTGGATATCACCTGGATTTGGTAAAGGATATTATTGGGCTGGACCCCAGCAAGGAGATGCTTGAGAAGGCCAAGTTCAAAGGCAAGAAGCTTGTCATTGGCAAGGGAGAGAAACTGCCTTTTCCAGATTCGAATTTTGATACCGTGCTCTGCCTCTTTTCTGTCCTGAATGTTTGTGATGCGGAGAAAACTGCAAAAGAAATTCAGAGGGTTCTGAAGCCTGGAGGGGTTGCAATAGTCTCCGTGACGAGCGTGTGGGATCACACGAACATGCCTTTCTGGAAGAAGCGGAGGATAGACCCGGAGAGGTTCAGAGTGAAGAATTTCAGGGTTTCAGGTGAGAGGGCTAAGCTCAGACTGTTCACGAAGAGGGATTTCCTGGGGCTTTTCCCGGGGTTTAAGCTGTTGAAGTTTGACGGGATTTATTCTATCGTGAAGCCGAGGTGGAATAATTTCAGGGGTTTCTCTGTTTGGGAGAAATTCCTGCTGGGGGTGGAGAGGCTGTTCCCGAAGGATTACGGTTGTATGTATTTCGGGGTGTTTAGGAAGGATTAGCGGAATCCTTCTATATAAGTTTCTATAGCTTTTCTCACAGAGGGTTTGATTTTATAAACGCTTTCAGCACCTGTTGGGTAACATCTAACTTCATGTTTACGTAAACAAAAGCCTAAACCCTCTCTAAATTCATCTGGGGTCATGTCATCTTTTGTGACTTCTTTTAACCTAGATTCTGTAAGACCTTTCTTGTTGGGGTCAAAGAAATAGAAAGCCGCCTGCAGCCTTGTTGCTTTACCTGCCAACTTATATCTTTCGGTTTTTCTAAACTCCTCAAAATCGGCCATGAATACTATTTGGAGATTAAGAATAAATTCTAATATAGTTCAGGCTTTCAGCAACATTCAATTTTAACCCGCCTACCCAATAATATACCATGCCCTTCTGGAAGGACTTCGATGAGATACTTACAGCGGAGATGGCTTCCACGGCTGGCGGGCTGATAGCAGGAACCATGCTCGCATTCATCACGAATCAGATAGAACTCATACCTGCGCTGCTGATTTTCCTGCCCGGCTTCCTGGAGATGAGAGGCAATATAAGCGGAAGCCTTGCGGCCAGGCTGAGCTCCGGGCTTTACTTAGGGGCTGAGAGGCCCAGGCTTAGGAGGAACAGGATACTCAAGGGTAATGTGGCAGCTGCCATGATCCTGGCGATTGTGGTAAGCATCATATTGGGAGTTGTAGCGTTTTTTGCCAACATGGCCTTCTTTGGGATTCTGGATTACAGGATAATCGGGATAGCCCTCATAGCAGGTCTTCTTTCCAACATAGTGGAGATACCCATTGCTGTGCTCACCACATTCTGGCTCTTCAGGCACGGCCATGACCCCAACAACATAATGGGGCCTTACGTTACGACCACTGGTGACATAAGCAGCATAATCGCGATATTCATAGCCATAGTGATCATATGAGCCAACATAGGAAAAGTGTGCTGGAGAAGGTAAGGAGGGTGAAGAGGCATGAGCACCATCCAATCCTCCATCACGTACACAGGAAGTACGGGATATCCAGGAAGACCCTGTTCTACATGAAGGAATACGGCCCGCGCTCGCATGTGGCTCATGTCATAGTGAAGGAAAGCCTCAAGATACTTGTGATGGCATCCATCATAAGCTCAATAGGAGGGATAAGCCTCCAGTCCATGGAATCCAAGCTCCTCACCATAATACCCCTGCTCATACTCGTGCCTGCCATGAATAATATGGTGGGGGATTTTGGCTGCATAGTCTCTTCCAAGTTCACCACTATGCTTTACCTGGGAAAGGTGAACCAGAGGTGGTGGAAGTCAAGGCACCTGCACAGGCTCTTCCTAGTGATTATGATATCCTCATTCATAATGTCCGTTTTCATAGGGGTGGCCGCTTCAGTGATAGGCTACTGGAGAGGCTTCTCCCTGAGCTTCGAGGTGTTCCTGAAGATACTTTCCATAGCCGTGTTTTCAAACCTCATTCTAGTCGGTGTCATATTCACTGTCTCTATAATTGGCGGGCTGGCCATATACAGGAAAAAGGAGGACCCCAATAATTTCCTGATACCGATTGCGACCAGCGTGGCAGACCTGCTTAACCTGGTCATTTTCGCGCTGCTGGTGGGGATGCTGTTCTAAGCTCTCCCTTCATCCTCAGATAATCCTCAACAGTCCACTTCCAGGAGCATGCGCTCTGCATCATTTCTTCCATATTTTTGTCGGATTTCAGGGCGTATTTCTTGAAAGCTGGATTCAAGTCTTTCTGAACTCCGCGTCTACAACCACGTGGAATATCCCCGGAGCGTACTGCTTCACGACCCTCTTCTCCATGCGGATTGGATAGAACCCGGACTTCTGGGAATGCCCTCTAAGTATCCTTTCTGAGGCTTCCCATAAATCAGCCTTCCTGAACAGGTCGTGGTAGTGGATTATGCCATTTGGTTTCAGCAGCCTGAAGGCCGCCTCAAGGAACCTCTCGGTGCCGGGGAAGTATCCCATCACAATCCTGTCAGCTTTTTCCGGCAGCTTGACTATGCGGCAGTCGCCAAGGACTGGGATGACCTTCCCCAAGAACTTGTTCAGCCTTATGTTCTCTTTTAGGAATCGGAATGAAACAGGATTGAGCTCGATGGAGTAAATCCTTCCAGCAACTGATTTGCCGAGCGGGATTGAGAAATAGCCTATCCCCGCGAACATGTCCACGATGATTTCCCCGGGCTTCACAAGAGGGGGGAGGCGGCCGCGCTCGGCAACATTGCCCTTTGAGAACATGACCTTCTGGATATCCAGCTTGTAGAGGCAGCCATTCTCCTTATGTATGGTCACGGGATTCTTCTGGCCGGAAACCCAGGAAACCTTGGGGGTGCGGAAATCCCCTGATACAAAGCCGGAATACCTGTAAACGGATTTTATCGCTGAATGCTTCGCTAAAATATTCTGGGACTGCAGCCTGGCCTCCTTTGGGGAGAGGCCTGACTTGAGGATGGCTATGTTCCCTATGATCTGGAAGCCTGGCATATCATATCTTAGGAAAGGTGGAATAAAAGATTGCTAAGCTCGATGGCAGGCTTCTAGCATTATTATATGCAATATTTCTGCTCTTGCTGGAAGATGCTTCAAGTTATCAGGTATCTTTGGTTTTCTAAAGAAATAACTCACTGCTCTAAAAGAACTTCCTGCTCTATCTCTTCCTGGGTCTTTTCCAAGGAAGGCTCTCCCTTGGGCTTTTTCTCTTCCAGCTTTGCTTCAGCCTTTTCTACGACCTTTTCTTCAGGCGGCTTGGGGATTTCTTCCTTCTTTTCCTTAGCTGGCTCTGAATCCTTCTTGGCTTCTTCCCTTCTTCTCTTTGTAGATTCCTCGCCTGAAGGCGAACGTTCCTTGGAAGGCGACTTGTCGCCTTCTTCCTTCTGTTCCGCCTTCCTTTTCAGTCGTTCCCTGAGACCGGCCTTCTTTGCTTTGCTATCTTTCTTTGGCCTTTCAACCTCACCTATCATGCTCGCGAGTATCTTCCCGTCCTTGTCAGAGCTCACCTTAATCTTGAGCTTTGCGGGGGGGTTGTGGATGCCTCGCTTCCACAGGCTCTCGTTCAGCTGCTGGGAGATGGAAACATTGGATGGGTCTGATTTCATGTGCTTCGCGAGGAAAGACCTTACCTGCTTGATAGAGCGCTTCATCTTGAGGCTCTTCGGGGATTTCACCTGAGTCTGCCTGAGTGGGATTATCATTATCTTCTCGGCTTCTTGCGATTTGCTGTCCTCTGCCATAATATCCCTTATCAGAGCTTGAGCTTGTCCCTTCTCCAGTTCCTTGTCCTGACCTTGATCCTTCGGCTCCTGGCCCTCTTCAGGCTGAACTTCTTAATGTCCGCCCATCTTGGGGCTGACCTGACCTTGCCTTTGGAGGCCATCTTCAGCTTCAGGCCCAGCGGTTTGTTCCTGCTCATAAAATCACGTTGCTAACTAGATAGGCAGCTAGTGTATATAAGCTTGCGGGTTTTTCTCAAAAAGCCTGCTGGATTTCACAGAGGGATTACTTTCTTCTTATGTTGAATGAAGGGTGGTCTCCGGTGGAGACCACTTTCAGGACCTCCTTCATCTGCTCATCAGAGATCCTACCGGAAAGCTTTCCGGTCTGGTATATCTGGAGAAGGTATAGCTCTGCCTGGCCCGCAACTTGCGGATTCGCAACCCTCACCCTGGCGAGCCTTTCGTAGGCTTCCTTGGTAAGTATGGTTGCGAGTAGCTTCTTCTTCATCTCCTCTATCTGCTTGAGCTTCGCGAGCTCGTTGGGGTCATATGAACCGTTCATGTTCCCTCTTCCCAGCTCTCCAGGTATTTCTTCTGCTCTGCTGTGAGAGAGTCTATCTGGATGCCGGCTGCCTGGAGGGCCAGCTGCGCTACCCTGTTGTCTATGTCCTTCGGGACTCCATAGACCTTTGGCTCCAGCTTGCCTTTGTTCTCCTTTATATATTTTGAGCAGAGCGCCTGGTTCGCGAAGGACATCTGCATCACTTCGGGTGGGTGGCCTTCGGCTGCCGCCAGGTTGACCAGCCTGCCTTCCCCAAGGAGGTAGAGCTTTTTCCCGCTCTTCAGCCTGAACTCCTCCACATTAGGCCTCACTGGCTTTTTTCCAGAGCTAAGGGATTCGAGTTCCGGGATGTTTATCTCAACATTGAAGTGGCCGGAGTTGGCGAGTATGGCCCCGGATTTCATGGCCTGGAAATGCTCTTTTCTCAGCAGATCCCTGTCTCCCGAGGCTGTCACGAATATGTCCCCTATCTTGGACGCCTCTGCCATGCTCATCACCCTGAAACCTTCCATGTAGGCCTCAAGGGCTTTTACGGGGTTGACTTCTGTCACAATCACATTACATCCCATACCTCTTGCGCGACTGGCTATTCCCCTTCCGCACCAGCCGTATCCGCCGACCACAAAGTTCTTTCCTGCCAGAAGAGTCGATGTTGCCCGCATTATTCCATCTAGCGTTGATTGTGCAGTGCCCCAATGATTGTCAAAGAGGTGCTTGGTGTACGCATCATTCACCGCAATAACCGGGTATTTCAGGGCCTTGTCCTGCTCCATTGAGCGGAACCTAATGACTCCTGTTGTTGTCTCTTCTGTCCCGCCTATTATATTCTTCAGTAGGTCAGGTCTCTTGGAGTGGATGGTTGCCACAAGGTCCCCACCGTCGTCCATGGTTATGTTGGGTCTCAAGTCAAGAACTTGGTTCAGGCACCAGTAGTATTCGTCATTGTTAACGCCCCTCCAGGCGAATATATTAATCCCATCCTCAATAAGGGCGGCTGCTATGTCATCCTGGGTGCTCAGGGGATTTGAGCCACAGAGTCCTACTGTAGCGCCTCCGTCCCTGAGCGTTCTCATGAGCACTGCTGTCTCCTTTGTCACATGCAGGCATGCGGCAATGGTAAGCCCTTTAAGGGGCTTTTCCTTCGAGAACTGCTCCCTTATCTTCATAAGCACGGGCATGCGACTCTCAGCCCATTCTATCTTCTGGCGGCCTTCGCCGGCAAGCTTCGGATCCTTCACTTTGCTCATCAAAAATCACGCTCCTGTCTGAAAATGATTGTTAATTTCTTGTTTAATGGTTTAAATTGTTATAGTAAGGTTGTTTATTGGATTCTGAGAATAGGCATGCGAATCCTTAGCGCAAAACCTTGAACTTTATAACTTTGATCTTGGTCTCCGGCATGATTTTCATCCTGTAGTAGCCGGAGAACTTCCGGAGCAGGTTCCCAGAGGGTGCGCAGTCTTCTGCATATTCCTTTGAGAGACCCTTGAAGTTCGTTTGCTTGACCCATATTACCTGGGCCCTTGCGAACTCCTTGCCGTCCAGCTTGCAGAGGGAGAGATTGTCCCCTTCTGAGATGCCTTTTTCGTCGCAAACCCTGCATGTCGTGTCTTTAAGGCCTTTGAGAATAAGTTCAGGCGCGGGTTCGGTGAACTTCAGCGACTTCATATACAAAAATCATTGTCCGAGGTTGTATTTAAAGAATTAGTCGAAGCATGTGATTCTTTTGATTTCCTGATAGCGGTTTTCTATGTCTCCATGGCTTATCTTCAAGAGCCTGCGGAAGCCGAAATCCTCGACAGTGAAGGAGGCCACTACCGCGGCGTAAATCATTGCCTTTCGGAGGTTAGACTCAGTGACTTTGCCCTGCCTTGCGAGCCAGCCCATGAGCGCTCCTGCGTAGGAGTCTCCCGCTCCTGTGGGGTCTATGATATTCTCAAGCGGATAGCCTGGAGCGGAAAAACAAGAGCCGTCTGAGAACAGCAGGGAGCCGTGCTCTCCTTTCTTGATGATGACGTATTCAGGGCCGAGCTTGAGGGCCTCTCTGGCCGCTTTCACAAGATTCGGAGTGCTGAAGAGCTGCCTGGCTTCCCATTCGTTTATGAGCAGCAGGTTGGAATGACCCGATGCCTCAAGGAGCTCCTTCCTGGACTTCTCTATCCAGAAGGGTTTTGTGTCAAGGACAACGAATTCAGGCCTTTCGAGCTGATCCAGGACCTTGAGCTGCATCCCGGGCTCAATCGCGCCTATGAAGAAATGCCTGGCCTTCCTGTAATCATCAGGGACTTCATAACTGAATTTCTCGTAGACATTCAGCTCGGTTTTAGTTGTGTGCGCCTCGTTCATGTCATACTCATAATATCCATGCCACTCAAGGGTCTTCCCTTCCACTATCTGGATGCCCTTTGTGGATATTCCCCTTCGCTCTAGGAAATCGAACTGGCTCTTCGGGATGTCAGTGCCGGCCACTGAAACAATTCCTGTAGGGGAGAAAATCGAGGATGCGATGGAGAAATAAATGACCACTCCGCCCAGGCTGCCTTTGACCTCGCCGAATGGGGTCTTTACGGAATCGAGGCCTATGCTTCCTATTGCTATAACGTCCGGCATGCTCACCACAAATAGAATTAATCTGCTTGTATTTATTTGCCTTTTATGGATTTTGCAATCCCGTCAAGGAACTTCTGGCCTTTGGGCGTGATTATCCTGCCCTTGCCTTTCTCAGTCTTGACGAAGCCTGCCTTCTCATGCTGCTGGAGAATCTCCCTGATTATGGAACCGGAAGCCCTCTTCTTGTGCTCGGGCTTGTGGCCGCGGTTCTTCCTGCCTCCGTAAATCTTCCTCAGCTTGGAAACTCCCACACCTTGGTTGAGATAGACCTTCCTCAGGACTGAGGCTGACCTTATCCACCACCAGTTGACCTGTGAAGGCATCCTCTGGGCATACACCCCGCCTTTGACGAAAAGAGACCATGCGGGGGGCTTGAACTCTTCCATCTTTTCCAGTGCCTCGGCTGCTTTGATTATAAGCTCCTGGCTGTCCACTTCCTGTATCGATGGCATGAATTCACCTTATGCAACCCTATAGCTGCTCAATGGTAATAGGTATACTACTGGATATATAAACGTTATGATTAGCGAAAGGCTTGGTTACACAGAATATGCGATATATGCCGAGCCGCTTGTGGTTATGCTCTTTATGATTATATAAAGGACAGCTGTGTCGATCACAAGGAATAGTGCAATTAGGCCAAGGCCCATAATCATGGTAAAGCTCGCCTGCTTTATATCGCAGGATGAATGCTCGAAGCCTGCCATGCATCTTACCTGGTCCCTAATCACTGTGTCAAAGATGAAGAGTATGAAGAAGGCTGAGATGAATATTATGACCATTCCCAGAGCGATGATTATTTTCATTCGATTGCCTTGGCCGCACGCCGGCTCTTTTCAGCAGACTTTTCTTTTCTGTACGGAAAGCGCATTATGTTGCCGCACTCAAGGCAGGTTATTATAACGGCCTGCTGGCTGGCGCTTGTCCTTATCCTGCATGTAATAGTTGGTTTGAGGTACTTAAAACATTTCCTGCAGCTGCGCCTCCTGAGCTCCCTTGGTAGCCTGATGTTGTAGCGCATGGCCAGCTTCCTCGCGAGCAAAACGTACTTGTGGGACCTTTCAGGATGCGAATCGAATTCAGACTCCGCCAGGGCGAAAAGCCGCCCTATCCTCTCTTTGGCTATGGACAGCTGCCATTCAGGCTTCTTGGCGTGCTTTCTGGAGCCAGGCATATAATCACACTGCATCTTTGCATCGGATTGATAAAAAGCCCGGGGCTTTCTAAAGGCTTTCGGGCTCATAACTTTCTGTCTGCAAGACAGGATCCTTCTGAACCTTCTCTGCCTCAGGGGCCTGAGTCTTCTGCTCGGATCTTTTGTCAAACTTCAGGATTATGCGGTTCTCCCTTCCGGATATGGGCTCGATATCAACGACGCCCCGCCCCTTCAGGTTCTTCACGAGCCTGGAGATCTTGGCCTTGGAGAAGTCTGATTCCCTGACTATCACCTTCTGGCCGACCTTGCCTCCGTGCTTGGAAAGTATGTCCACCACCTTCATTTCATCTGTGTTCAGGACAGATGCCAGGACTTCGGTGGTGACCTCGTGGCCAGAGCCCTTCTTCACGTAAAACGCAACCGATATCATCGAGATTATAACTATTGCTGCAACGGAGACTATAAGCAGATTATTGAAGGCGGCTGCATCTGAGTTGGGCGCCGAATAGGAGTATGAGACCGAGAACTTGAGCTCTGGCGGGCTCTCCCTTTCCCAGTATACCATTATATACTTCCCGTCTGTGAGTATTTTTCCGTCAGAGGGGTAGTATGACTGGTTGGCAGGCTCATCAGAGAGGAAGCTGTTCTGCGGTATCCTTATCATGACGAAGGAGCTTTTTACCATGTCAGGGACAGAGTAATCAGCCGAGTAATTATACAGCCCTCCTGAAGGCGAAATGCCGCTCCTGCTGAAAAAGCCCAGCGTGAGCGTGTTTTTTGACTGCATCATGCCTGAAAATGTGCAGGATATCTTGCTCTTGTCCTCTGCCTCAAAGACTTCGCATCTGCCTTCAGAGCTGTTTGTGTAGCTGAAATTGAATATCCTGTAGCTGAGGTCATAGGTGAAGGTTGAGACAGGCAGGAGGAATTTTATCGTTACAGAGGTCTTGACAGTGGCGTCATCGATTATCCTGCTCTCTATCCCGTAGTACTCAAGGTCTGCTGCTTCAGCATGGCCTGCAAGGGCAGTGAATAATGCGAATGATAACAGAGTGACCAGAATCACTGCTCCGTGGGATTGTTTCATGGATTAATATTCCTGTCCCAAGCTTAAAAGCTTTGGGATTGTTTCGGCTTATTGCTGAGGGCCGCATGATAGCGTTTGGAACAATACGGATGACCCTAAGCAATTATGCATAAGATAAGAAGATAAGCTTTTAGGACCATCTAATCTTATGGAAAGGCTCATTCCCAAGATAAAGGAGATTGCCCAGAAGATAGCTGAAATGGAGAGGATGAGGAAGGGTATTTCAGAGGAACTTAGGGAGGCTTCGCCTGAGCTTGGACTGTTTCACAGGGTTGGACAGAGCGATCTTCAGGATACTAAGGTTGTGGGCATTGATGGAGGAATGGCCAAGAAGTCCCTGCATGGGATGGACTGCATACTTGTCAGGTCTGTAGGAGTGTGCTTCCAATACAGTGGCGGTAGAATAGAGTCAGTGGAATACTATCCTTCCAAGCTGCCTCCTCTTCATGCAGAGGTGACTGATGCGATGAGCGATATAGACTGGACGTATTACACATCTGTGGTAAGGCAGAGGTCTGAGGTGGCCACTGCAATAAGCTGCATAAAAAAATTCAGGCCCGGCCTTCTTCTCATGGACGGGTCCATAGTCCCCCACCATTCAGACAGGCCTTCAAGGCTTTCCCCGGCATATCAGGCGTACAAGAGCATGATTGCAGAGTTCCATTCCCTCTATGACGCATGCATTGAATCCGGAGTCATGCTTGCGGGGATAATAGAGGATTCGAGGGGAGTAAGGTTCTGCGAGATAGCGCGGGGCCGGATGCAGGATAATGGCAGCGAGGGGCATGCGGCTGAGCTCCTTTCTAGGAGCAGGGACACCAACCTGCTCTTTTGGGCTCTCAAGAAGGGAGAAAGGACCCTGTCCTTCCCGTATTGTGAAGACCCAAAGGAGCATCTTGTGCTGAGGGATTTTGACGAGAAGTACAGCATGCGGATGAGCAGCTTCTACCTCAAGACAGCGCAGTGGGACAGGCCCATCAGGGTGGACTATCTAAAGGACAGGGAAGGCATAGAGGATAGCATAGCCTCGATTCTCCTTTCGATTTCAGGCCATCATTCCAGCTATGGCCTTCCAGCTCCTATCATAGAAGCTGATAACGTAGCTAAGCTCTCGGAGTCAGAGATGGAGAACTTCTACTTCCAGATACTAGCCTTCACAGGGAACCTGCCGAGCATAATGAGGCTGCGAAGGGAGACAAGGCCTTTCTGAATATGGATTTTTAAAACTTGCTCCCATCTAACTAACATGAAGAAAATTAGAGAGATTCAGTTCGATGTTGTTCGGGAGCATGACAGGGGATGCACATTCTACAATGTTTTAGATCGGAATGGTCTGCAAACTTATTGTGTCATTGAATTTGCCAACTATCTTGAACAGGAAGCAAAATCTGGTATTAAGCTAAAACTGGTCGAAGGGTTGGCCAATAAAAGGAAATGAGTAAAAGTGTTTTTCACTTTGCAGATCTAATGTATTTTTTCTTTTAGATGAGCTTTAGACCTTTGTTTAAGATGGCTATACCTTCCAGAAGGGAAGTAAAATAAAAATAAGAAAAGGAAGGGATCCGGCCGAAGCCGGATTCCCTAGCTTTTGCGAATTAAAGTTTTTAACTGAACGCCAGTGTTCCCTGCATGACCTTTGCTGCCAATGCCCTTGTTCCTGCGCCGTTTGTCCCGGCAACTATCAATGCCTTGTGTGCGGAACCGAATGCGCTGCTGACTTCTTTTATGACCCCGTTAGGGTACTTTGTTAGGAAGCCGTTTGCATCAGTGCTGCACAGTGTGTTCTCGCTGCTAAGCAATGTTGCTACAAGGCTGTTCGCGCATGGCCCTCCGATCAGGATAAGGTCGGCATTAAGTGAAGCTGTGCTCACCTCAGTGTCGAACTTTGCAACAGGGTTCTTGACCTTCACAGCTGAGTTGTATGTTCCTCCTGTTCCTGATGTCGAGAACGTCGGGTTGCTCCCGGCGCCAACCATGGCCGATGCCTGGTCCAGCGGGACTGTTATGACAGCAAGCCCCTGCGAATCACTGTCGTACTTGACCAACGTTCCGTACCTGTCATATGCCCAGCTCACGGACGGGTCTGTCTGCTCCGCGTTAAATCCAGAGTCTGTTTCTGCTGTTATCTTGGGCTGTGAGACCTTCATCTCCACGTTGGAGCCTGTGCCTCCATTTGTCACTGTCACCAGCACTGCGTCCTTCTTGTCAGCGTCTGCTGTGTTCTTGCCCTTGGGTTCGTATATGAGTACTGCAGGGCCGCTTGTCAACACTACCGCGTTGCTAGTACCTGTTTCGTTTATTGAGTAGAGCGTTGCTGTTGTTCCTCCTGTTGTTCCTGGGCTGAAATAGTACGTCAGCCTTTCCTGAGCAACGGATGTTGTTGTGTTTGTTATAAGGTCGTAGCCTGTGTCTCCCGGAAGCTGGTAGTTTATCCCTGCTGTGCTTCCGAAGGTTGTTGACTTAAGCAAGGTCATGTATTCCCCGTTCTTGAGTTTTATCAGCGGGAATGCAGTGACATTGCCTGTCGCTCCTGTGCTCGCTCCTGAGCCCCATGTGAACTGGAATGTCTGTGCAGAGCTTGACACGTTCTTAACGAAATACTGCTGACCGTCAACGTAGAACGTCGCAGAAGCTGAACCTGCCTCGTTTAGGTATATCCTTGATGTGTCGCCTGAGACAATGTCCTTGAGCTCTATGTATGCGCCGCTTGAGCCGATGCTACTTGCTGAGCTGTACTGCATTATGTGGCCGAAATCGGATTCCTGTGATGGCGCTAGTATGACATAGTCACTCTTCGCAACCGTTTCACCCTCTATTACATGATAGGCTCTTGTCGAGGTATCGTTGAGCTGTGCGTCGAACGAGGATGTGCCTGTGTATGCCCAGATTATGGTTTTTGCATTGCCTCTATAGTCATTGAACTTTATGTTTGCTCCTGTTGATCCGGAGTTGTCGATTGTTATATCATCTGTTGCTCCTGTGTTCAATCCGCCGAATGCGACCTTCACGGCTCCAAATACAGGATCTGTGAATGAACTATCCTTGGCGATTGCATCGTTGCTTGTGTCTTTTGCTGTCACTGATAAGTCAAACTTTGAGATTCCCTGGCCCAAAGATCCTGTGAGCGCGACCAGAGTCCCGTCTATCGTATCTTCTGTCTGCCCTGTCTTCACTGCAGCTCCGTCCTCAAGCGTAAGCTTGGATGAGCCTAGGCTGAGCTTCACCTGGCTGAGCTGTGATTCCTTGCCGAAGAAGTAGACAGAATCTATGTACACGTCAACTCCTGCTATTGTGTATGTGTTGCCCTCTGAAACTTCCTTTGACGTGCCATCGATTGAGATGACTGCTTGTGTTGTGCTTGAAGCACCTACCACTTTCACTGTGTGCGATACTCCGCCTACTGACATCTGCACTTCCTGCCCTTCAGCGATTGTCTGAGTGTTTCCAGCTCCACCGAAAAGGATAAGCTTTTTACCAGTGCCGTCGAAGACGCTTGAGCTTCCTATGGTGTATGTCCTTCCGAACAGGGTAATCGCCTGGCCTCTGACATCAGTGTTGGAGATGTTAAGTAGCTTGTTGAACGTCACTGACATATTGAAAAGCGATGCTGATGTGCTTGTTCCTGTGTCTATGTAAAGCTTGGGGTCTGTAAGGTCTCCTCCGCTCGTTCCAAATGTCACTGTTCCGGCTCCGAAATTGACGTATTGGTTATATGTGTATGATGTCCCTGCGCCGTCATAGAAGGTTCCCTGCGCAAGAAGCGTCGGTAGGTTGGTTGCTGTTAGGGTTGTCCTTAGGCCTGACTTTGTAAGTGTGTCTCCATATAGGAGTTTGGTGTTGGTTGTGGCGATGTCAACCCCGTCTGCCACGGAAACCGATGTGCCTCCACCGATTACCACTGGTGTCGTCGCATATCCTGCGACTGCTGCTGCAATGTCAGCTGCCCCCAGAATGTCGTTCGGGTATTCTGTTGCTAAGCTTGCTGTCTGGGTTCCCACTACGATTACCGGTGAGGAAAGGGTGCTGTCTGACACTTGTACGTAAGCTCCGAGGTCTGCAAGCGCGCCGAATGCTAATGTGGCTCCTGCGGCAGCGGCTACAAAACCTCCAGCCAATACTTTCTTTATTTTCATTTAATCCCTCCTTTGTTGAACATGGCTTCTCCTGCAAGCCTCTCTAGAGAGCGGCCTGATTAGAAGCGGGTTTTAGTATTCTTTCGGGAGAGGGGTATATATCCCTGAAGTGAAACAGTCTCTTCCTATGTAAATGCTTTTGTTAAAAAGCTTTTTTGTTGTATTTTAGACTTTATTTAATCTTTGAATTGTTCCATATTAATTTTTAGCTCTTAAAATTGAATAATATTTATTTTTACAATCAAAACAGCCTTTTCTCCCCTTTAAGCTTCTGGATTTCTGTTATGTCCTGGGATACCTCAAGGCAGCCCAAATACTTGCTATTTGCGCTCCTCATGGCAAAATACCTGATATGAACCATTCTTCCTTTCATGTTTATCCAGAACTCGGCCGAATCCCTTTTCCCTGCCCTGAAATCCCTCAGTATCTCTTCCACCTTGGAAATGCTCTTCTGGGGGTGGCACTGCTGGACTTTCCTGCCTATCACAGCGATTGTTCTTGGGAATATCCTTTTTCCAAGCCTGCTGAAATATCTCACAGTGTCTGTGTCATCCACAAAAGTAATATCAACCGGAAGGCTGTTGAGCAAGCATTCGAGCTCCTCCTTTGAGAATTCGCCTGTTTCCAGTTTTATGGTCTCTTTCATGATTGTTATTGGGGTTACAAATATAAATAACACTGTTATAATAATGATAGTGCAAATCATCCGCTTAAGGGTGTTAATGAGGCATGATATATGAAGCCAATATGCGAGATAATCGTCCAGGAGATACTCCCCCCGGTGAGGGCGATGGTGGCCCTGAAGCTTACCAAGACCTACGGCCTTTCCCAGGAGCAGGCAGCAAGGAAGATGGGCACCACCCAGCCTGCGATATCGCAGTACAAGAGGCAGATAAGAGGCCACAGGTCGCGCTTCTTCACAAGCAACCCTAAGCTCATGGAGATGGTGGACGGGATTGCCGAGAAGGTCGCATCAGGAGAGCTAGCGCCAGTTGATATAACCGCAGAGTTCTGCGGCGTGTGCAAATACCTCAGGTCCCGCGGCCTGATGTGCGAGATGCACAGGGAAGTGAACCCTTCGCTAAAAGAATGCGCTGTCTGCATGAAATAGCCTTTCTTTGCATGCCGCCATATCGGCCCATAGGCTTTTATTCTTTACCTATAAAGATTTTCCATGAAGAAACAAAGAGACCATGACTTTGGATCTCTCCCAGGAAAATATATATTGCTCCATTCGGGGTATGGTGGAGGGCAATACTTGGGTAGAGTTGTGGAATACAGACAATCGGGTAATCCTGAAAGGACTTTGCCTGTTCTGATTCTCGATTCCGAAACCAAGCGTTATCAGCCAAGAGGTTCTACCGCAGGCCAGGATGACATTTGCTATTGGGGAAATCTGTCACGCCATGGATTTATTGGCGAACCAGCGGATGCGTCTCATAGTATTCCTCTCAAGGAGAAGGACAGGCTGTATCTCATTGGAGAAGAGCCTGACATAAGCTGGTTCGAAATATCAAAGAAGCCAATAAATCCGCAGAATCCAAGGCATATAAAAAGGCTCACTGGCATAACAAGATTGAAATTGGTCTATGAGGGGTCCAAGCTTATAATTGTCAAATAGTCTTATTTCAAGAAAAATCCATGTGCAGCGTTCCTTTGGAGAACACCTTCTTCACCAGCCTGAACTGGGGAGGCTTGGTCAGGATCTTGAAATAAGCCTTGTCGCCTGCCAAAGCTTTCACTTCGATAGAGTTCTCAAGCTCTGACACTGTTATGTCGGATTCTGACTTCACTCCCGGCAGCTCCATGAACACGGCCACGTTGGTCGCTGTCCTTTTTACAGTGGTCTTCGGCTCCTCTGTAACTGCAGGATGAACCAAAGGCGCCTGGTGGGCTTGAGAATGACCTTCCTTGCTTTCCGGATAGGCTGGCTTTTCCCTGCTCTGGAAATCCGGTTGCCAAATCCCCATCTGTCCCAACTCCTTCTTTATCTTGTCCTTGTCCACATCTCCGAAAGTGTTCACAGAAATCTTTGGCTCGTTGCCCCCCGATTGGATGATCTTAATCGTGAAGCCTGACCCCTTCGGATTGAGGACTATGGGTGGGAAGGCGGCCTTGCCGCCTTCTTTCAAAATGTTCCTCTTTTCCATGTCCCTGAACCAGGGGGAGAGGTCAAAGGCCTCGATGTCCTTCTCGAATAGCCTGTTCATCTGGGCGAGCTCCTTGCGCATGCGCGATAAAATGTCACCGAAGAAGTCCCCGCCCTGCCTGAACCCGCACCTAGGGCAGAACGCCCATCCTTTCTCAATCTTGGACCCGCATCTTTGGCAGTTCATATACATACCATTTTATTTTAAGGAGGAATATCAAGTTATCTCGGATTCCGCCTTCTTTCCATTTTAATTTGAAGGTGGAATTTTAGGCTCTTTTGGATTCCGCCTTCTTTCCATAATTCTTTTCTTTAAATAAAAAGCTGCAGCTCATTGCTCGGCCGAGGCCGAAGCCGGAGGGAAGGTGTCATTCTGGAGTGAAGTCGTCTATATAGGGAAGGCGTCACGATTGAAAGAAGTTGGCAGCAGCCAACTTCCAGCCAAAGACGCCTTCCAGCCACGGACGACTTCTAGCTCAAATCCGCCTTCAGGCCAGAAGCAACCTTTATAAAACCCTTCCAGCATAATAGTGCCACTGAAAGCAGCAGTTGGCTATGCAAAGTTTAAATATCATGATTCCAACATATTCACAGGAAATGGATTGAATGTGATAAAGTATGCCAAGGCCATCTTTGAGGGCAAGGTCGTTGAGAAGGATAAAGACAAAGCTGCCAGGCGGAGCAACTATAATCCATTATTTCAGGAGAAGGCCTTCGCAGGCTGTCTGCGCGCAGTGCAAGAAGCCCCTTCATGGGGTCCCCAGGTCCAGGCCTACCGGCATGAAGAGACTTTCATCCGCCCAGAAGAAGCCTGAAAGGCCTTATGGAGGGAACCTCTGCCCAGGCTGCACAAGAGAGAAGATGAAGTCAAGGCTCAGGTAGGCAAACGCTTATAAGTCGGCTTTGTTATCTATCAGTCTATCTATTGATGGCGTAACAAAATATTGCACGTCATGAGGTGTTATGGATGTTCGATGTCGGAAGGATGTGCCTCAAGGTTGCAGGCAGGGAAGCAGGGAAGTATTGCGTCGTTGTGAATAAGATTGATGATAACTTCGTTCTTGTTACAGGTCCAAGGTCAGTCACGCAAGTGAAGAGAAGGAAGTGCAACATAGTCCACCTGGAGCCGCTGAAGGAAACCATAAAGATCAAACCTGACGCGTCGGATGAAGAAGTCATAAGCGCTTATGAAGAAGCATCGCTTTTCAGCAAGCTTGACCTTCCAAAACCTTCTGCCAATGTCAGCGAGCATAAGGAGCTAGCAGAAGAGAAGAAACCACCAAAGCCAAGAAAGGAAGCTGAAAGGAAGACAGAAGGTGCTGAAGGCAAGGAATCCAAGGCCAGGAAGAAAGCTGAATGAGAGTTGCTTATTCTTGTATTATAATTAAGTCGATTGACGAATATTCTTTTATATCCTACCACATCAAATAATATGGCAGGTGAACCTATGGAAATGGAAAGACTAGGAGAATGGGTTTTCATCTTGGGCGTGGTTATCGCTATCATATCAGGGCTCGCCTTCGAATCGCTGCAGGTATCCGATTCTGCCAGATACATAGAAATCGTGCTTGTGGTGCTTGGGATAGCGGTTGGATTCCTGAACATAAAGGACAAGGAGATATTCAACTTCCTGATAGCGACGATCGCCATAGTTGCAGTAGGCGCTGCAAATCTTGATGCCATTTACATCGTAGGGCCTTATCTTGCGCACATGGTCCTTTACATAGCGGCATTCGTTGCGCCTGCCGCGCTTGTGGTTGCCCTTAAAGCGATATACAGCTTGGCATCCAACAAGTCGTAAGATGGAATCTTTGAAGGACCGACGAAAGGATGAAGTCGCTTTAATCCATATTTTATTTCTTTAATTGTTTCTTTCTCGCGCTCAATATTAACCAGCTCAGACAAATATTAGCAGGGATGCTGATTGGTCGAGAGGATAATCATCGGGAGGGACAGAGCTGACCTGAAGGAGTTCGGAGAAAAAGGCACTGTCTTCATTGGCAAGAACATAGTGGGAGAGGGTGAGGAAACGCACCTTGCCAATCCGATACAGATGGATGTCACAAGGCCTCATATAGTCCTTGTGTGCGGCAAGCGCGGTTCCGGAAAGTCTTATTCGGCCGCTGTTATCGCTGAGGAGATTGTCCTGCTTCCGCCGGAAATAAAGCAGAACCTTTCTGTCATCATGATCGACACCATGGGGATTTACTGGTCCATGAAGAGGCCCAATGAAAAGGAGGAGGATGCCCTTAGGGAATGGGGGCTGAGGCCCCAGCCAACCGCTGACATGAACTTCTACATCCCTGAAGGCTATGCAAAGGAATACGAGAAATCAGGCGTGGACTATGACAGCACTTTCACGCTTCCATGCGGGGAGATAACCAGCCAGGACTGGATGCTCACCTTCGGCTTCTCCCCCATCGACCCGCATGGGATAGCTATAGACAGGGCTTTGAAGATGGTGAGGGAGAAGTGTGGTAGCAGGTACGAGATACAGGACATAGTCAAGAAGATTGAGTCAGACCAGAAGACAGAGCAGAAGGTTAAGGACTCTCTTAGCGGAATGTTTGGGGTGGCAGAGGATTGGGGCGTGTTCCGGAAGGAGGGCACTCCGATAGAGGCTTTCTTCCAGGCAGGGAAGATCTCGGTGATAGATGTCTCCCATTACCTCCGCGCCTCTTCAGGCTGGTCCGTACGCAGCATGGTGATAGGGCTTTTCGCCAGGAAGATATTCCAGGCAAGGCTGATGGCAAGGAAGATTGAGGAGATGGAGACCATCTCTGGGGAGAAGCGGAAATCCTCTCCAATGGTCTGGGTCATGATTGATGAGGCGCACCAGTTCATACCCTCTGACGGCCAGACAGCCGCATCCGAACCCCTGCTTACTCTTATTAAAGAGGGCAGGGAGCCAGGAATATCCCTGCTCCTTATTACACAGATCCCCAACAAGCTGCACAGCGATGCATTGGCCCAGGCAGACCTTGTCATCGCCCACCATCTCACCTCGGAGGCTGACATGAAGGCGCTCAGGGGCATAATGCAAACATACGCCATGAGGGACATAGAGGAGTATATGGCAGGACTTCCCAGGAAGAAAGGAGTAGCCCTTATACTGGACGATAATTCTGAAAGGATTTACACAGTGCAGATCAGGCCAAGGCTAAGCTGGCATGCAGGAGGCTCCCCGATGGCAATAAAGAGGAAAGGATTGTTCGACGAGTGATTAGAAAGCTTTTATTTCTTGGTATTGAGTATTTTCATGAAAGAACCAGACCATACAAAACTGGACTATGTGTCAGGTCTATCAAGGCTGGCTGAGATTTTCATAGAGAACAGAAAATTTGAATCTGCTGAACAGCTGGCTGAAGATATAGCAAAATGCGATTATCCTATTTTATCTTCTGATATCTTCATCAAAACAGGAAACATCGCAAGGGCAAGAGAGATACTTGTCCAACATGCAGAGGATTTGTGCAAGGCTGGAATGCATATCAGAGCGGCAGCGTGCTACAAGAATGTGGGCATGCTTCAGGAATATTGCACTGAATTAAAAGAGCACGAGCTGGAGTATGAAACAAAATTCAGGGGAAAAAAGCCAAGCTAGCTGCCTTTTCCTTCAATCAGCTTCTCAGCCCTCTTGAGCATCTCCTTGCGCAGGCCGATGAAAACCCCTCCAGGCTTTCCAGCGCAGAATGTGCTCTCTCCATCATGAATAATCTTGCTCAGCTCCGGGCTCTCTATGTCAATGTGAAGTATCCTGCTATTAGTTAGGGGGTCCTTCTTGTGGATGAAAACCTTAACTCCTTTCAGTTCAATCTTGCTTTCTGCAGGGCCTGACATGATTATTATTTAGGCAATGGTATATTTCTTTTTTACCTTCAGGCCTTCTGCCAGCTCTTTCTTTTCTTCAGGAGTGAACAAGGAAAGGTATATCTTCCCTGTCTCACCAGGCCCAAGCTGGTGCTCTTGAAACCTCTTAGCGATCCCTTCGACCTTATCCTCCCATAGGAGATCGCCGTAAGGGGTAAGGCCTTTTATCTGGTAGCCCACGGACCATTTCTTCACAAAGAATTCCTTTTGCGCCATTAGATATTTTTCCTGCCAAGCTTTAAGAAACATGCGTGAACTTACACATGCAGCTCCACGATATCACTGCCCCTTGCCGTAAAAGTTAAGTTTAAAGCGTTATTATTCAATAACAATATGCTGAGAGGTGGTAGCATAACGCTTGAGAGCGATGCAAAGGAAATACGGAGAAAGCTGGAAGATAAATATCCTTTCCCATTAAACTTATGTAAACCTCCTGTAAAGAGCATGCATGCAAGAGGCTACCAGATTGTCATGGGAAGAGTATATGTAGACAACTACTGCAACATGGGCCAGCCTGATGTGATACCATTGCACTATTGGATTTATGACCCGTGCTCCAAAAGGTACTGTGATATTACGGCTTCTCAGTTCAACATCCATCTTTCCCCGGGGAAAAAACTCCCTGAAATTTATATATGGAGCGAGGGAGAAAAAACAATTTACATAGAAGAAAGGAGGGAGTTGAGTCCCTACGAGGTCCTGTAGATTTACACATGTAGTTCCACAATATCCCTGTCCGCCAGTTTGTGCTCCCCTCCCACTTTCTGGCCAGGGAACTTCGCGGTCTTACCCCACACGCGCGCGAAGCGGAAGTTCTTCGCGAACTCGCGATGGATCTTCTCGCACACATCCATGACTGTGGGAGAGCCTTTTATTATAAGCGGCTCTTTCATGTCCGGCCCCTTGCCAATCTTCTTGAGGTAGATGCGGGTGAGGCCAAGCTTCTCCCAGATGGCTCTTTTAAGCTGCTCCAGCCCTTGAGAATTCTCCGCTGAGATAAGGACGAAGTCCTTGGGAAGCGTTCTGAGCTCTTCGGGGGAGGCCGTATCAACCTTGTTTATCACGAAAACTGTAGGAACGTACACGCGGTTCTTCATCATGCTGTCAATGAGCTGCTCGGTGTTTATGTTGTCGCGAATGAGCACGTCTGCGTTCATTATCCCGAACTGGCCGAGCACGGAGCGCATCTCCTCCTTGGAGATTCTCGTGAGCTTAACAGTTGAAGAAATCTCAATGCCTCCTTTGTTCTTCCTGACGACGTGGATAGCAGGAGGCTTCTGGTTGAGGCGGAAGCCTGAGTTATAGAGTTCCTTCTTTATGATATCCGCCTGGTCCACTCTGTGTGCATCCACCATTATAACAACCAGGTCAGCGTTCCTTACGGCC
>CAYGVS010000006.1:0-41141 GCA_964353635.1 uncultured archaeon
AGTATGGTGAAGCTTACTGCAAGGCCCCAGAAGAGCCTGGATTCCGCGCACTTCAGGTAATCCAGGAGATTTCCCCTGGTTAAGCCTTCTATCAGCAGGAAGGAAGTGGCGCCAACAATCATAAGCAGCATGACAATCCCTTCAACCCATATGCTATGGTAAGCTGCAATGGAGCTGTCCTTTGCTGAGAAGCCGC
Organism: uncultured archaeon; assembly: GCA_964353635.1. Classification (GTDB taxonomy): domain Archaea; phylum Aenigmatarchaeota; class Aenigmatarchaeia; order QMZP01; family QMZP01; genus JAPLVB01. The sequence goes on from CAYGVS010000006.1 coordinate 197, forward strand.
CTGTGCATATGGCTGAAAGGCCAGTCGAAAGGGAATCGAAAAGGCCTATGCCTGTGAGCATGAGAAGGATTATGCCGAACACGGTGAGCAAGCCGTATATACCGGCCACCCTCCTGATAAGCGATCTCTGCCTTCCTTCATCAAGCTCGGGCCTCCTGCCATAATAAGAGGATATCCCAGGGGACCTGACAAGGAAAATGAATATCACTAGCACACCCAGGCCTCCTGCCCACTGGGTCAGGGCCCTCCAGAAAACCAGCGAGTAAGGCAGGCTCTCAGGCTTCACAGCGGTCATACCTGTTGTGGTGAACCCGGAAAAGCTTTCAAATGCTGCGTCCAGCGGCCCAATATCCCAAAGGAACGGAATCGAACCGATCAAGGAGACCACGACAAGGCCGAGGCTCGCCAGCACCATGGCAGAGCTCATGTTGAGCTCCTTCTTCTTGAATTTTCTGTCCAGCAGCAGACCAAGGATGAAGGATATCACCGCAGTGATGAAGAACAGAGTGTGCGTGCTCTCGCCATAAGCCCATGCCACAAAGACAGGGATGATAGCAAGTATGCCTGCAGCCTCCAGCACGGTTCCCAGATATGAGAGCACAGAACGGAATTCCATAAAGTTATTTGGGAGCCCAGGTATAAAAATCCAGGCCTCAAATACTAATCATGTCCCTACGCTTAAATGCGAATCCCCCCATTGTCTGCACATATAGCTTTTTATTTGCCTTATCATATAATTATTTTATCCAGATTCAGGCCGGTGCGAGGAAGCTTTAAATATATTGAATTGTCATTATTTAGTAGTGATTAAATGCCAAAAAAAGAGTCGGTCAAGAAAAAGAAATCTGCTTCTGTTAAGCACTTGGAAGAATCCCAGGATTCTTCTGAAGAGAAGAGGTTCAAAAAGCTGAGAAGCGAGCCTGAGGACGAGGACGGCCATATGATCGACCAGGCTGAACTCGAAGCCGAAAAGCCGCAGAAAGGCAAACGTGGGAAGGAAGGCGGCAAAGCCGCCTTCAAGCAAAAGTCCGAGGGTATAGGCCGTGAGAAGAGGGTGGAGATACTCAAGAACTTCACCAAAGAAGTCCTGAAGAAATACGGCCCCCTGGTGCGCTCGATAGTCCTGTTCGGCTCCACAGCCAGGAACGAGTTCCGTGGGGAATCGGACATCGATGTTTTCATCATTGTGGATGACACAAGGCATAAGATATCCCCTCAGCTCAAGGAGAAGATGGAAGAGGACTTTGACAAGATCGCAAAGGCCCAGTCCAAGCAGCTCTCTGTCCAGCAGCCCTACCTCCTCACGGAATTCTGGGGGATGGTCAGGGAAGGCCACCCAATCGTCTTTAACTTCATAAGGGAGGGCGTCCCTGTCTATGACAAGGACATTTTCCTTCCCATAAAGCGCCTCCTTCAGATGGGCGAGATTAGGCCCTCAAAGGAGGCGGTGGAGAAGTACATAGAGCGCGGGCCGAAGCGCATAAAGAGGGTGGAGAGCGCAAGGACCTACATGGTGGTGGAGGACCTTTATTATGCGATGCTCGAGAGCGCCCAGGCTGTGCTCATGTTCCTTGGGAAGAGCCCGCCAAGGCCTCCTGACGCCGCAGACACGCTCAGGAAGACCCTGGTGAAGATGAACCTCCTTGAAGAGGACTATGTGAAGCAGCTTGAGGACATCATCCAGGTCAGGAAGGAGGTCGAACACAAGAGGATAAAGACCATCACAGGGGCCGAGGTCGACGAGTGGATAAAGAAGTCAAAGGCCTTCGTGAAGAAGATGCAGTCCCTCATAGTCAAGATAGAGGTCCTCAAGCGGGAGAACATGGTGGAGAAATCATATGAAATAATGAGCGAGACAGCCGCAACTGTCCTGAAAGCGATGGGCAAGCCTGTGGAAGGCAAGACCCAGCTAAGGCACGCCTTTGAGAAGAACCTTGTCAAGCCAGGCCTTGTCTCAGAGAAATACCTGGAGGTCTTCGCAGAGCTGGAGAAGATGCTCCAGATCGTGAAGAAGGGCAAGACTCTGGACCTCCAGAAGCAGCAGATACTCATGAACAGGGAGTATGTCCGCAAGTTCATAAGGGAGGCAGGCCGCCTGCTAAAGAAGAAGATACAGGTTGACGAGGGAGAGGAGTAGCCGATTCCAAGGCCTTTGTTCATTTAGGATATTTCTTATCCCATTCTTCATAGAATATCTTCATGAATTCTGGGATGCCCCTGCTCCATATTCCATTTTCAAATGCTCCCCTGTTTGCATCAACCATTGCCGTGCTTGCTTCATTTGGCCTATAAGATGATGAGTCAAGGAATCCCTGGATATAAGCCCTAACCCTCGGCTCATCAATGATTATATCATCAGACATGTTTTGCTTGTAAAAACAATCTTTTTATTAGAATATTGTTCCAATGGTATGAGGTTAAGGCTTTCCCAATCTTCTTTCCTGCGAATCAAGCAAATCATTCACGAGCCGGTCTGCCATCTTCAGCACAGGGTTCTCCCTGGACACGCTTGCATACGTCACCTTCAAGCCTTTCTCCAGGGCCTTTGTCTTCTCGAAAAGCGGCTTCAGGAGAGCGTTCTTAACCTTATATTCCCCTTTGAGCTGCCTGCACACAAGTTCGCTGTCAGAATATAGCTTTATCTCCTTCGCTCCCTGAGAATGCGCCAGCTCCAGGGCCTTTATCACGGCTGTGTACTCGGCCTGATTGTTCGTGGCAGGGCCTATATATTCCCCATGCCGTTTCAGGAGCTTCCCCTCCTGGAAAATCAGAATCGCTATCGCAGCAGGTCCAGGATTGCCTCTTGAGCCTGCGTCCGTGTAAATCAATAGCTTCATGTTATCACTAAAAATATTAGGTTAGCAAGTTAAAAATGGAATCCATAAGCTTGCCTGAGCTGTCATCCTGAGCATCCCTTTTTATACAACCCAATCGCTTCTATCAGCTCCCTTATGGTCACGTCCTGGTTGTTCATTAGCCAGCGAACTATGAAGGCTGAGAGTTCTGTCATGTCCACGCATCCGTCGCAGTTGGTGTCGGATTTGTGGAGGCATGCCTGGCACCTTCCTCCTGTGCAGCAGGTTGCACAGTCAGAACTGGACTGAAAGGAGCCGGAGCAGGTTTGGTTGGCTGAGCAGCAGGTGCCGCTAATCTGGGAACAGTTTTGAGAAGTAGAGGAATTTGTATATTCATATGTCCCAATGTCAGGTGCAGAGCCTTCATAAGCAAGGCTTATTCCCTGCCCGTTTGTCCAGGTAAGAGATGGTGTAAAAGTAATCGTATTTGTGGTGTAATTGACATTGCTTATTGTAGCTGTCGCAGTTTGCCCTTGAAGTTGAATCGTATCCCCAACTACATTCGCACCAGTAATAGCTGAACCTATTCCCCATCCATCAAAAAAATATCCTGCATCTGCAACCTGAAACTGAGTACCTGAACCACTCAAACTTGTGATATTTGTTAAGAATCCACCATTATTTATACAAGGGCTGCTTGACTGCAGATGGAAGTCAAACTGGTTTTCATCCATGGGATCAGGAGTCCCAATTATGTTAACAAATTTTGGATCACCATATACCCCTCCGTTCCATTCATTTGCAATAATTTGCCACGATGGTACCTGTTTTTGATAATCAATCAGGTCAATGGCGGCACCAAGAGTATTTAAGTTTTGATACCAAATGTTATTTTTGAAAACATTCTGTTGGCAATTTGCATCGTCCTGCATACAACCACCATGACTGTAGACTTCCTGCCAGTTAACAGTTTTCCATGTTTGCGAGCGGTCATGTCCATTATACCAAAATACGTTATTATAGACCTTGTTATAGCTAGGGGGGAGGCGAGGGTCCGCATATTTATATGAGAAATACCCACTCACAGCGTTTTGATAAACCATATTTTTTCTAATAATGTTATTTGGTGAAAATATAGCAAGTCCATCTCCACTTGGATCATCATCTGGACTTCCCGAGCCGTAGGCAATCCGATTTCCCTCTACTAGGTTCCTTCCTGCATCGGTCGTTCCCATCATATACAGCACTCGATTCCCGTAAAGAGATCCATTATAATTAGACCATGCATCGTTATGAACATAATTGTTTCTGAAAACATTATGATTACCGTGCAAACCTACAACGTGGTGACCACCATGATAGAAAGTATTATTTTCAATTAGATTATAGGAGCTTGGATCAAGGCCATTATCCCAACCTATGTCAATGATAGCCCCGTTATCATTCGGATCAAAATACCCATAATTACCGAATGCGCAATCGTGTATCCAGTTATAATTTGATCCACTACCGCCATTTGATTGCAACTCAGAAGCATCCCAACTCGTTGGTACTGAAGGAAAACCTATAAAACTACAATGAGAGATTTCGTTATGAGAAGCATCCCAGAGCTGAAGATGAAGTGTCCAATTAATGCAATCAATTCCATACACTTTAATATAATTTTGACCGTTTTGCAAATGTACACATCCTTGCCAATTAGCGCTACTCCCCACAAAGTCAACTTCTTCACCATTGTAGGCAGAAAAAGTAATCATATTGCCTGATGATGTGCCTGAATTTGTAGGGTTAATTCCACCTGAGAAACCTGAAAATGTGTATATTCCTCCCCTCAAATAAACTGTATCACCTGCCTGCGCATTCTGGTTTGCAGTACCCAAAAAGCATGGAGTATTTATGTTCGTGCATTGCGACCATGCAGCTGAACCATTGGGGGCAACGAAGTGGTCGGTTGCCTGAGAAAATGGAACTGCTGATAAAAGAACTATCCCAAGCGGAAGCAGGAGCGAGGCTTTCATTAATTTATATTTGTCTTTTGAAGTTAAAGAGCGTTCTTATTTCACAATCCAATAGCCTCCGCGAAAATCTCCAGACCCCGCTCCAGTTCGTCCTTCTCTATGACCAGAGGAGGTATCAGCCTGATTGTGGAGTAGCCGCAGCCAATAACAATCAGCCCATTCCTGAAACACTCCGCCTCCACTCTGCCGACCTCTTCAGGAGCCGGCTTCTTGGTCTTCCTGTCCTTTACCAGCTCCGCAGCCATCATGAGCCCTTCTCCCCGAACATCGCCTATTAGCTTCTTCTCATGCATAATGTCCTTCAGGTATTTCTTGCCGAACTCTCCCAATTTCTCTGCTTTTAACCAGAGCTTTTCCCTCTGGATATAGCCTATCGAGGCCATGGCTGCAGCGCATGCAAGGGGGTTGCCCCCAAACGTGTTGGCATGCGCTCCCCTGGGCCAGGACATCACCTCCCTCTTAGCCACGCACGCACCCATGGGCATCCCGTCTGCAATGGCCTTTGAGACGCATATGATATCAGGCTCCACCCCGTACAGTTGGGAGGCGAACATCTTCCCTGTGCGGGCGAATCCTGTCTGTATCTCGTCCAGCATGTAAAGGCAGCCCTCCTCCTTGCAGAGCTTCTGGAGCTCCTTATGGAAGCCTCTTGGAGGGGTTATGTAGCCGCCCTCTCCTTGTATGGGCTCGGCAAGTATCCCTGCCAGCTCGTCCTGGGGGACTATCCTCTTGAGCACCTGGCTCCTCAGGTATTCCAGGCAGCCTTCCCCCTTTTCGCAAGCCTCCTTCTTTCCCAGGGGGCACCTGTAGCAATAGGGGAACGGGGTGTAATCTATCCCAGGCACAAGGGGACTGAAATGGTCCCTGTGCAGGAGCTTGCTTGAGGAGAGAGACATGCTCCCGAAAGTCCTTCCATGGAAAGCCCCGAGGAAGGAAATCATGCGAGGCTTCTTGGTGTACCACCTTGCAAGCTTGAACGCGCACTCCACTGTCTCTGTCCCAGAGTTTGTGAAGAATACCCTCTTCCTGAACTTCCCGGGGGTTATCTCGCACAGCTTCTCAGCCAGCCTCACAGAAGGCTCGTTATAGAAATCAGTGCCTGCATTATGCAGTATCTTCTCGCTCTGCTCCCGTATTGCCTTCACGACCTCCGGGTTCGAGTGCCCAACATTAGCGACGGCGATCCCTGAGGTGAAGTCCATGTACCTCTTCCCGTCCACGTCCCACAGGTAGATACCTTTCCCTCGGTCTATGACCAGGGGGTAATTAGCCCTTGTATAGGAAGGGGAAATCACTCTTTTGTCGCGCCTGATTATTCTCTCAGAATTTGAGGGTTTTGGCATATATTTATTATTGTTGTGTTTGCTATATTAACCATCTACAGATTGAAGGCGACAAGAGTCGCCTTCTGTCCGTAATCGGGGCCATGGTGTAGTTTGGTCTAGCATCGGAGCTTGCGGCCTGGACAGAAGTCGGCCAAAGAATTGAAGGCATACGTTAGAATGAAGGTGACAAGAGTCGCCTTCCAGCCGAAATCCGCCTTCAAATGGAAAAAGACCCTGTCCGGCCGTGCTTAACGGGTGCTCCCAGTCGTGAAGTTGGAAGGCGTCAAAAGACGCCTTCAGACAAGAAGTGGAGCAGGATCAGCTTCAGACTCGAGTTCAAATCTCGATGGCCCCATCTTCCTAAAGTACTTCAAGGAATCGCTTTCTGTAGGAAGCGTCTAGGAAATGGATTTAAATTAGTTACTATCCAATAATAACTATATGATTTATCTGGTGGTTGAATGACAAGACACAATGGAATCAGGAACGAGGAGATGAATGAGGCCATAAAAGGCTTCATGAATCTTAGAAGGGAATATGAGAGCCAGGTGGAGAAGCTAAAGGGAAGGGGGATAAGGAAAGACGAGTTGGAGAAAAAGAAAATGGCTATGCAAGAGCATATATTCTCCAGGAAGAACTTCGAAAGAGTTCTCCAGAACGACGCCATCGTAAAGACCAATCACGGCCTGATAAACGAGGCAATAATAGACGAGAACAACCTTTACGCCCTCAATGATGTAATACTCAGGAGGCTGGATTGCGATTACAGGACATTTTTCCTCTATACTGGAAGATGTGGCTTCTGCGGGAACGAGACGGAGAAAAAGATCCCAGTTGAGAAGCCTGTTTTGGACTACAGGTACATTAACGATCCTATATACTTCAATGAATTCTTCCATGACACGAAATGTGTCAAGTGCAACAAGACGACAGACCCAATAAAAACTTTGAACCTTTTCGAACTGCGTGGGGAAAATGAATACCAAGTGAGGCTAACTCTCGCGAGAAGGAAATCCCAGGGAAGAATAGTGACCAAGCTGATTGAGATGTGTGCAGGGAGGCAAAAGGACATAAAGGACATAAATGGCTTTATGCTCGTTTCTCAGAAGGAGAGGACATCCAAAAAGGCCCGGGAACTCCTCTTGAAATACCATGGAGAGGATGGCCTTGAATGCAATGACTATTTTGACTGCAAAAGGTACATTTTTTACATAGGGAGGAACGGCAAGGCAAGAGAATCTCATATCCAGGACATCGAAAGCAAGGAGAGGATCTGTTTTGACAGAAGAGGCCACAAGACCAAAGACGTCTACAGAGCAATCCACACCCCGCTAAACTTTGGCGGCACCGTGATAGAGGTTCAGCTGAAGGATTTAGAGGAATGGAAGAAGGAGAATGACCCAAAATCGCCCCTGTATCACGGGACATACAGGAAAATCCGGGATGATGCCTCCTCGATGTACCATGAAGAATTCAAGGAAGTCCAGATAAGGAGCGAATGGGGGCCTTTCGAGCGGAAACTTGAGAGATTTCTTGTCGATTCGAAGCTGTTCGAAGGCTATAACCCTAATCTTTACGTGAGAGAAATGCTTCCGGCATACCTTGTTGAGATGGTTTGAATATTAGGGGTTTTTATATCCCTTTCCCTTATTTTAAAAAGCGAAATAACAATGTTATAAATCCCGTGGAGACGTGCATGAAATCCTCTGATAAGATTCTGGTCCTGAACGTGGACAGGGACAACGACCTGGGGCAGAAGGTCGGGGTCAAAGGGCCTGTCGTGGGAAGAGAGGGCGTCCTCAGGGCAGCGAATGAGCTGGGGCTTGCAGACCCGGAATGCTCTGACTTCAATGGCATCTTCCAGGCAGTGAAGACATATGATGAAATGAGGAAGCAATACACCACGGAGATTGCCATACTTACAGGAGACAAAAGCGTCGGCGTGAAATCAGACAAGTTAGTTTCAGAACAGCTTGATTCAATCCTAAAAAAGTACCAGGCCAATTATGTGGTGCTTGTCACAGATGGAAGCGAAGACGAGCATGTGCTTCCAGTTATACAATCCAAAGTACCTATCCTCTCTGTAAAGAGGGTCGTGGTGAGGCAGGCAGACGAGCTCCAGTCCATATATTTCAAGGTGAAGGACTTCCTTCATGAGACCCTCGAAGACCCAAAGATCTCGAGGCTGTTGTTCGGAATCCCTGCTGTGATACTCATCATGTATGCCGTTTTCGGGCTGGAGGGCTGGAGGCTGATGCTGGGGTTCATAGGGCTTTACCTCTTCCTAAAGGGCTTCAAGCTTGACAGGTATTTACTCAGGGCCTTTGGGGAACTTGAAAGCTCATTCGAGAACAGGAAGTTCGCCTTCTTCGGCTATGTTGCAGGCCTTCTCTTGGTGGCCATAGCCACATACAGGGGCTACCTTATAGCGCTCGAATCCTCAGCAATGGGGCCCATAGAGACAGCAGCAGGGTTTGTTAACAGAACCATTTTCATTTATTTCATGGGCGGTACCATTGCCTGGGTAGCCAGGAATACAAGCGTTAAGAAGCGCAGCAAAGGCAAGATTGCCGCTATCCCGCTTTTCGGCTTCGCCATAACTCTGGTAGCCTACACCGCTTCGCAAATGATATTGAACCCTGGCTTGATGAGCCTCACTTTCATCCTTTCGATAATAGGCGGGTTCTTCCTCATGTTGGCTGCTGTAATCCTTGACTGGAAAGGCTAAACAAGCTCACTTTCCTTATTAGACTTCTTACAGGGGTATTGGCAAATCATATAAAATCGCTATGCATAGGCTCTATTTGTTCTCAGAGACCTTTGTGTGCCTTAGGGGGCTCTTTCTGGCTTTAACTCTCACTTTTGCCCCAAAGCCTAAAAATACCTAATTAGATAATATATATTTAATTAAATATTTTAAATTATATTCTATATAAAGAATTCTTTATAATAAATACTATAAATAATAATTATTATAAAGCATTTATCAATAAATATATATTCTTAAATAGTACACATAACATTTATATAATACCAAAACATAAAATTATTGTAAAATTCGTAGGTGTGATTCATGGCGCAAAACAGGATATTGGAGGATTTGTTTCTTAGGGAAAAACCTGCAAGGATTCTCATGGGCCTGAAAACCGGGAAGGATAAGCCCGTGTATGCCACTGTGCTTGCTAAGGAATCTGACTGCACGTATTCTCACACCATAAAAATCTTAAACGCCTTCAAGAATCTGGGCATCGTGAAATTTGATAAGCAGGGGCGCATCAAAATGGTCATACTCACTGATGACGGCTGGGACATAGCTCACAATGTAGAGGCTATGATAAAAAAGTTCTCCCAGATAGAAGAAACCGTAGAGAAGGATGGAAGGAAGAAGACCCCACTTCCGAAGGCAAAGGAAGAGAAGAAGGCTGCTGCTTGATCTGTCATTTAGTTTCCCTTCAAGTTCTTGTTTTGAGGTTATTTGTATGGTGGAGGGTAGGATTCAGGGCTGCAAACTACCCTCAAAATCATTCTTTTTATCATTACATAGAATAGTGTCACATTATGCTTTTTTATTCTTGGTTGACAATTCATCATTTTGTAAACCTTAATAAATAAAGTAAACCAAATATATTCCATGACTGAATTTGCTTCCATGACCATGAAGGATTTGAAAGGCTACCTGACAGAGGATCAGGTCAACAGGATTATAAGCAAGGCCACTAATCTGAGAGACAAGCTCATTCTCCAGATAATGTATAGGTGTGGCAGGCGGGTTTCCGAAGTCCTTATGATGACCAAAGACGACATCTTGTGGGACGAGAATAAGATAATATTCAACATCCTGAAAAGGAAGAGGCCCCTGAAAGAAATGAAGCCGGTAGATATTGAAACCATGGAGCTGCTGAAGAGATATATAGACTGCGTTCCCATCAAGAACCTCAAGAAAAATATGGTCGATGAGAAGCTGTTTCCCGTGACAAGGCAATACGTTTTCAAGCTTGTACGCAAGCTGGGAAAGGAAGCGGGAATAGAGCATGTAGGCAAAAAGAAGCTGCATCCGCACCATCTCAGGCATAGCTTTGCGGTTCACCAGGTCAGGACTCGCGTGAAAACAGCGGAAGATTTGCGCAAGCTCCAGATGTACATGAGCCATGCCAATATCGCTACCACTAGCCACTATTTGCAGTTCTCACCTGACGAACTGAGGGACCTTGTGGATGTGTGGAATGACAAAAGGAAAGAAGTGAAGAAATGACAACCGATTTGGTGAGACGCTTTTCTCTAATAAGGACTTACAGGACACGGTTCAAAACAATTGAAAAGATAAATGAGATTTTTAGACAAGGCGATATCAGATACATGGAAGGCTATTATGATGTTATAGTTGCTGGTTTTCTGGATAACAACGCTATTTCCATCAAAAAGAAAACGCTCAAAAAGGCGCCAATTCAAACAAAAGGGATTCGGGGACCACAAAAGGAAATGAAAGCGTTCGCTATCAAACTGCTTAAGGATTTGGGTTATGAAATAGTGTCTATAGAACGCGGTTTTATGGGAGGTATACCTGATGTCCTTATGAGAAAGGGAGAAGAAATAATAGCCGTGGAATGCGGTCCCTGTGCTATAAGAAAAGCCATAAACTATCTGGAAAAACCAAATACTTCTTTATGGATCATCCAGCCAGAAGGTGAAAATTATAGGCTTTTTATTGTAAAAAGATCGGTGGTATGGGACTCATTTTTCGAATTTCATAGTTCTACACAGATTTCAACGCTACGTGATTTGATAGAGAAAGCCTTCAAGATATAACCATTATATAATATTTATTACATCTATTACTTTTAATTATAGCCATAAAATTAATACTATTATAATAAATATATTTTATTAGATATTTAATAATTTATATTTTAAATAATATACTTTATAAAGTATATCTTTTTGTCAAAAGTGAGGGTTCCTTGGAATTTGACCCCCTTCCCTTAGGGAGAGGGCTTCTGGTGCATAATAGGGGCGATATATAGTGATTTCCATGAAAATGACCTTCCAAAGTGAGCTTTGGAGTCAAAAACTACACCTTAAGACTCACGGATAGCCTAGGAAAGCACATAAGGCTTTGACTCGGCAAAAGACTGCCCCTAAGAAGCAGAGCTATAAAGGATTCCCGTAAAGTGAGAGCAGTAAGCTAAGGAACCTTTATAAAGGGATAAATTAACCATTATTAAGTGGTAATTATGCATGGATATTTAATAAAGGACACGAAGAAACGAGAGAAGTATGTGAATGCCCTGACGGATTTATTCATGGCTAGGGATATCTATCTCAAGGGATATGGAAGCAGCTACGTAGAAGACCAGGCCCTTATGACCAAGTTTTATAAGGACCACCATATGAGAAAGCTGACCAAGATTGTACCTTCAAGCACCAAGGAAGCGAGGGCTGTCCTAAGAGAAGTACTGAAGAGCCTGCCGGACGTGGCATTAACAAAAGTGTACTTCAAGTACTTCCCTCCGAAAGGGGAGAAACCACAACTTGGCGAGAAGGACAAGCCCAGACCTCTCAGATATCAGCTTGAGATGTTTACGGAGTGAGATATATGTTCAATTCACTTTCAAAGAATGCTGGCGAACTCAAGTGCCTAAAAGAAGAGATGACTGAAGCTGTTGCTGATGGAAGATATGGCTCCCTTCCTTTGACGAAACTGGGGCTTTATGCATTAAGGCAAGATGAACCTGCAACCCAAAAATACATACTTGCAAGAGTTTTGGAAAAGCTAACAGACAAGATAAACGATTATAAAACAATGCTGCCTGAAACAGCTGAAAATGAAATGCAATATATTTCTTGTGCTAAAAATGATATTAAATCAGGGAATTACAGTTGCGTTTTGCAAGACATATTTTCGAGCGAGAGGAATTCATATATGATTGAAAAGACAATGAATTCTGACAGGAGGTTTAGAAAAACCCCTCCTTCTTCCTGAATTCAGGCAGCGTCCTCCTAAGCTTCGCATAGAACTCAACAAACTCCTTGGCTTCCTTCTGCACATAATCTATTATCTTCCCGTATTCCTTATCCTGGTACCAGATGGGCACGTCACGGCCGCTGGTCTCTTTCCCGCAGAACTTGTCCAGGCCGGAATCCTTGAGCTTGAAGGCGTTCATGCCAACGCAGATGTGCTTTATGTCTATGCTGGGAATATCATTGTAGATGAACCAGTTCGAATAGTTCAAGCCGTAAAGGGCAGCGCGGTCCTTCAGCATGCTCAGGTCGAAGTAGATGTTATGGCCCACAGGTATGAACTCCCACTTCCTCGCGGGGTTTATCATGGTGGCTATCTTCCTTATTATCTGCTCCTCAGAGGATTCCCACTCCTTGAAAACCTGCAGCCCGCCTTTGGGAGTCCCGTCATCTTTTATGAGCTGGTACTGTGCGGTTATTATCTTGCAGTTCTCAGGCCTTGGGTCGGGCGCCTTCCTGCCCAGTTTCATGAGCTCTATGTGCTTCGGGTCCAGGTATGCAATCTCCACGTCGAAGTACATGTCCATATGCGTATTTGTTCAGTCTGGAATAAAAGGGGATTGGAAAAGATTAAACCAGAAAGGCTCTTACCGCATTCTGATATAGTAATCATCTGGAACCTGCTCTATTGGAATGACAGGCATCTCTTTTCCGTTGATTTCGCCTACAATCTCCCCGAGCAGTCTCCCTTTTCGGGTTGCGCTACGACCCGGTTTTTGATAGAAAACTCCGGCTATATGCGTTCCTGGATGTCCTCTCAAGATGCTTTCATTAATATCCAAGCTATCATCCCCGCTATTTACAAGCAATTTGAATGGCGATTCCATTGATCGCTTTTTTCGCTGGCTCATGGCCCATTTTCTTAGCTCCTTCTGGTTATCCGTATCGGGCTATTAATATCATGATTGCAAGCAAGATAGATGACACCATCATTTGCTATATCCAGGATGAATCCCGTAGATCCATTCGTTGCGGTCTGCCACACCTGGTCATGCATTGCTGTTTTCCACGCATGGTATTTGTATCCCAGAATCTCGCTCGCGGCTTTCGGGTCAAGTTTGCCTATCAGGGAAGCCGAATAGAACGAGCCTTTTTTCTGAATCAATTTTATCTTCTTTTCAGCGACTTCTCTGATATATTTCCATTTATATCCGTCATTTATCGCGTGCACCAGATAAACGAATTTATTCGGGTCATGATTCCGCGAATCTGTCAATATTTGCTTGAACATGGTGATTTTTTGGCATTAAGCTATAAAACGGCATATGAATCACTGTATCGGAGCCCATGCCCACAGCAAACTACTTATTACAGTTCGCACGAAATAATAGCATATGCCCCTAGCAGTGACCCATGTTCTGACCAGCATAATCCTGGTTGACCTATACAGGGACTATGTGGCAAAGCATAAGAAATACTTCACCATCCACACGGTCTTCCTGGCAGGCTTCTTCGGGCTCCTCCCGGACATAGACGTACCTCTCAGGATGCTTTTCAGCATCCTGGGCCAGCCGGTCCCGTCCCTCCTGCAGCACGGCGGGATCACGCATACTCCTTTCTTCGCGTTCCTGTTCCTCATACCATTTGCAGTGTTCTGGAGGTTTGGAAAACGGAAGCATGCCATTTATTTCATTGTCGCTGCATTTGCGATAATGCTGCACATCTCACTTGATTATGTAATAGGGGGCGGCGCGCTTGAGGGTGTGATGTGGCTGTTCCCATTCTCCCTCCAGAGCTGGAAAATCCACATCCTGGGCTACCTGAATCTGTCTGATGCGACGATAGCCATGGATGCGATAATGCTTCTTGTCTGGCTCTGGCATGAGGAAAGGAAGCACAAGATATCGGATTTCATCTAGATTCTGCTTTCAATTCATGAAACGGTGAAAGGCATTGCTTTAAATTCGTTTGATTCAACCAAGAAACATGAAAGATGTCATCCCAAGCAAGAAAGACCTTATTGAGTATAGGCGGTTCGAGGAAGAGTTCAGAAGGATTTACTCGGATCTATACCCTGATGAAAGGTCACTGAAATCCGCTATTGAATACTACAAGAAAACATATCCTTGTATGCCGTTCCCTGAAGTGGACCGCGACCCAAGGCCGCGGATAGAGGATGCAAGATATTGGCTTAAGCCAAAAAAGTCTTATGAGGAGATTCAAGAGCATAGTGAAAAGCCGCTTATTCACTCCTCTTTCCTTTTTTTCAGACGTGAAGGAAATAGTCGGCGACTCTCCCGTCGATGTTGTTCACCTTTCCCCAGCAGTGAGAGGACCTTCTCTTAACCATCCAGACGCATGGAAGACGACAGGGGGAAAATGCGCATGTGCTATGGAAAAGAACAGCATAAGAAAAGGAGTTTTTTCGGATGTCTTATGGAATGGGGGAAATGATTACATGGACGCTATGGAACTTGGTCTCGTGAGCGAAAGGGACAAATTCGAGACGAACCTTTCCAAGCTTACGTACAAAAAGCCTATGATCGTGATAACGCAGGTGTGTAGGGAAGGCCGCATGCTTGGGGAATACATAAACTTTCTAAGAGATGAAAAGAGTATAGGATGCATGATTACCAATAGAAAAAAAGAAGGCCTTGCCGGGTTTCATTTCACGGGCGAGCTAGAAACACAGAGAGGTATCGAGATTGACCATCTAGATATGTTCTAGTCTTTCGTCACCTTCTCCCACATCCTGAGGAACAGGGCGTCAAGCGCCTCAAGCTTCTTTTTTAACATGGCCTCAAGCTTAGGATAGTCCTTAGCCTGGAATGCTGCCAGCATGTCCCTGTCCGAGAAGTCGCATGGAATTCCCTCCTTCTTGCAGTAGTAATCCAGCCCCTTTATCACTCCCCTGTTTATGAAAGTATTGACAAGGAAAAGGTCTTCCACGTTCGCATAGTTGAATTTCTTGAAGAACTCAGGAAATTCCTGGAAGTCTTTTGTTCTGAGGAGGAGCAAAGGCACATCCAGCTTTAGCAGATTGAAGCCGATCACTATCTTGTCCTGCGTGCCTAGGAAGTACTTCACGAAATCTTCAAGCATTTCCTTTTCAGTCCGGAACTCCCAAGATTTCCAGATTCTGAGGACTCCGGGCCTCTTCACTCCTATGGCAAGTATTTTCGCGTCATGTGAGAAGCCTGAGGTCTGCACTGAGAGTATCATGTTATGAGGATGTTTTTGAGATTAATAAAACCAGAGCGTAATGCGCCCGCATTACACAGGCTTATTAATTTTTCCAGCCAATATAATCAGGTGAAATACTGGATACATATGTGTCTTGCGGGATAAGGAAAAAAGGAAACAAAGACACTCAGAAGCATGATTGGATTGTTGACAAGTTCTATTATTTTATGCTTACCGGAGAAATGGAATTCACTCCCCAAATGATAAATAACGCAGAAAGCCTTTTCAATGGAAATCTTAATGTTACCTTGAGGAATCTGGAAAATGCCAAAAAACTTGGCCGGGGGTTTCATGATATTGAGCCTTTTTATAACTACAAAGTTTACCCGCAGAATGGGGAAATAGATATAATTGGTTTTAGGGATTACAGCATAATTGGCATAGAAGTCAAACTGAATGGAATGGACGGGGTTAAGAAACAGATTAAGCGTTTTCATGATTTTGCGGGGAGCAAATACCCCGAGAAATTAGCTGAAACTTACTATTTCAGCGCAAAGAATGGTTTATATCTTGTAGAAAGGGATGCAGATCCCATACCTATAATATAAATCTCCCGGCCAATTATTATCATGCTGCTCCTCTATGAGTGGATCCTCCTGACCATAGGGACCGCGGGCTTTGGCCTTGGCGCGTACTGGGACATCAAGACAACGGAGTTCCCTGACTGGCTCCCATACTCAATGATAATCTCTGCAGTGGGCGTGAGGGCGATATTCTCTTACCTCATGAATGATTTCTGGATACTTGGGTCATCTCTGATAGTAGGGACGTTATTCATGGTATTCGGACTTCTCCTTTACTTCATGAAGCAGTGGGGTGACGGGGACGCCTGGTTGCTTGGGGCCCTGGGATTCCTCTTCCCAAGCTACTCCGCGTATGAGATTGCCGCACCACCCTTTCAATCCTGGGGAGCCTTCCCATTCCCTCTCATAACGATGTTCAATTTCTTCTTCCTTTCATTCGCCTACTTAGTTGCATATTCCATAGCCCTTGGGATCAGGCACAAGAAGGAGCTCGGGAAGTTCAGGAAAGAGCTGAAAAAAGATAAGCGCAACGTCCTCCTGCTTATAGCTCTCTTCACAGCCATCTGCTTTGGCATGGTCTTCTACCTGAACCTTTCCCTTGATATACCCCTTCAAAGCATGCTCAACCTGCTTTTGCTGCCCGTCATTTTCGTAGCGGTCATCGTATTCATCCGCTACGGCAGGTTCGTTGAGCAGAACCTGTTCAGGAAGAAGATTCCGGTGGAGAAGCTCCGGATAGGAGACGTGCTGATAGGAGAGAAGTGGAAAGGCCTCACAAAAAAGGAAGTAAGCCAGCTAAAAAAGAAGGGCGGCTCAGTGTGGATAAAGGAAGGGGTCAGGTTCGCGCCTGTTTTCTTGATAGTGCTTTATGCAACTCTGATTTTTGGGAGCCTGTTGGAGATTTTCGTTTAAATCAATATTTTTGTAGTATCTCCCATTCTTCATCCTCTTGCATGCGCTGTTTCTTCAGAAGACCTTCCTTGAGAACTTCGCCAAAAAGTTTCGTTTCTTCTGAATTCAGGGACTTGTAATCTGGGCTCATAATTTTAGAGGACATATAAGTGATTCTTTGGGAAACTCCGTTTTCAAAATCTTCTCTCAACGACTCTACAATACCAAAAATCTTAGAAGGAAGCCCTATGCTTTCTGTGAACTTTCCGTTTCCTCTTTGGTAAATAATGTAATGATATTGTTTTAGGATTGGTGTGTCAGTTGCTGCCTTCTGTAGGCGTTCCATGTTACTAATGAAAACAGATTTTATATCTTCCATTAAAAGGAATGGATAGAAAGAAATAAAAGGGGAAGGGGTTGCGAATCAGCATGACCCCTCAACTGAATCATTCTTTATCTGACAGTCTTAACTCTTTCCACGCGGATCTTCCTGACTGTTGGCTTCCAGACCTGCGATGGCAGCCAGTCCACCTTGCTTGATGCAGGGAGGCTGACCTTCTTCCTTGATCCCTGGAACACGTGGACTGTGTAAGTCCTGTCCCTGTTCCTGCGTCCTCTTTCCCTCAACTTTATTTCTGTGAAGCCCCTGGTTGCTGCCTTGAGGGCTGCCTGCCTGGGCTGCCTGCCTGTAAAAATCGAGGTTTTCTTTCCGCTTTTGAGAACGTAGTACTTCTTTGCTGAAGACCTTCTCTTCTTTGCCATTTTTACACCCCTTTATTTGAGCGCAGCTTGTCCGCGCCCTGGTTTTTAACGACCTTTATGAACTGGCATGGTCGCTAAGAACTTATTTGATATAATTATAGCACAAGGGTATATAAATGTTTTAGACGCATGCGTGTTTTGAAGGCTTTTAACTCCTGCCTGGTTACATAACAAGCTCTGGTTGAAGCTGCAATGCAGGCTTACCCTTGCTGATTTCAAATCAGCGGTTAAAAGCTTAAATGGGAGCGCAGCTTATTATATTACAAATGGCTGAAGGAAGAAGCGTATGTTCTTGATTGCAAAGCCTCTGTATGTCGAAGCAAGGAAGGCCATAGTGATCCTCAACAAGGACGATGCCGATGAGCTGGACATCAGGCCCCTTGACAGGGTTGAGCTCTCTTACAACGGGAAAAAAGAGATAGCCATCGTCAATGTAACGCACAAGTTCGTGAAGCCCGGAGAGATAGGGCTTTATGGCTGCGTAGAAGAGAGCCTGTGCTCTCCCGCGGGCACAAGTATTAGAGTGGAGCCTGCTGAGCCGCCTGAATCTCTTGCCTACATCAAGACCAGGCTTTCTGGGAAGATACTCAAGCCCGAAGAGATAAAACAGATTCTGCGTGACGTAGTGGATAACAGGCTTTCGGAGACAGAGATTACAGCGTTCCTTGTGAGCCTCTACCAGAGGTCCATGTCCATGGAGGAGATAGCTGCTCTCTCGATGGCCATGGTGGAGACAGGCAAGCGCATAAAGATAAGCAGCAAGACCCTGTATGACAAGCACAGCATAGGTGGAGCCCCAGGAGACAAGACATCCATGATACTCGTACCTACCGTAGCCGCTGCCGGATTGACAATCGCAAAAAGCTCCTCCCGTGCAATCACAGCTCCTGCGGGAACTGCTGACAAGATGGAATGCATATGCCCTGTCAGCCTGAGCCTGGAAGACATAAAGAAGGTCGTGAAGAAGACTGGAGGCTGCCTGGTGTGGGGAGGGGCGCTAGACCTCGCGCCTGCTGATGACATATTCATTGAGATTGAACACCCTCTATCCATAGACCCCATGCTTCTGCCCTCGGTCATGTCAAAGAAGAAGGCCATGGGCTCAAAGTTCCTTGTCGTAGACATCCCCACCGGAAAGGGCGTGAAGATAAGGACTATAAATGAGGCTAAGGAACTGGGAACCCAGTTCATAGAGCTCGGCAAGAAGCTCGGTATAAAGGTCGAATGCGTTTCCACTTATGGGGAGCAGCCCATAGGCTACGGCATAGGCCCAGCTCTTGAGGCAAGGGAGGCTCTGGAATTGCTGTCAGGACACAAGATACCCAAGGACCAGCTTGACAAGGTGTGCGACCTTGCGGCTGTCCTGTTCAAGTTCGCAAGGATGAAGAATGGGTATGACAAAGCAAAGCATATCATCAGCTCCGGGAAGGCTGACAGAAAATTCAGGCAGATAATAGAGGCCCAGGGCGGGAATCCGAAGATAAAGCCTTCCGACATACCATTGGGCGATAATGTGGTTCAAGTAAAGTCAAAGGTCGGAGGGCATGTTCTCTGGATAAACAACACTGCCGTGATACAGGTTGCAAGGGAGGCAGGGGCCCCTAAAGACAAGGGCGCGGGGATACTTCTGCACAAGAAGATGCAGGATCATGTAAAGAAGGGTGAGACTCTGTTCGAGATATATGCGGAAAAGAGCTACAAAATGGAGCGCGCCTTGAGAAAGCTCGCGGAGCTTCCAGTCACGGGCGTGGGGAAATCCAGCGAGATGATGCTGGCGGAGATACCTGAGGTGGATAAACACAGGAAATACTTCATATTGGAGAGGTAGGCGAGATTCCAACCAATTTGTTGAAACGGATTTCTATGTAGGCCTTGGCTTTCTTCCCTTTTAGACGGCTGTGTTCGTGGACATTGAAATCCTTGAGAAGCCTCTGGATTATTTTGCCTCTGTACTCGATTGAAGCGACGCTATTTTCAACAAATCCCGTCTTGACATAAATCCCCAGCGAGAGCCTGAGAGCTTTGTCTGCTCTGCTGTTCTTCGCATATGCTCCAAGGATTATGGCATCAGCCTCGTATGTTTTCTTGTTCATGTCTGACATATCGGAATAGTAAATCATGCCAATCAATAAGATCACTAAGGCTTTTAAGCTCATCAAACATGCGGCCAAAATTATTTATTATTTTTAATACCAATTAACCAATATGGCCGAGGAGACTGAACTTGTGGGATGCTCATGGCAAACACACCAACCTTCTGACGCAACTTTTATAAGCCTAACCCCTAAATTAGAACCCATATCCAACCTTCAAGTGGTCTGATGATTGAGATTGTGTTTGCCATCGGCGTTTTCTCGATACTCATCGCTCTGCTTTTCGCCTGGCATGTGCTCAGGCAGGACAAGGGCACTCCCAAGATGCAGGAGATATCCAACCATATCCGTGAGGGAGCTGAGGCTTTTATCAAGAGGCAGTACAGGACCATAGGCATCATAGCCGTGGTCACAGCAGTAATAATCTTCGGGGTTTATTATTTGCTTGGCAAGTGGGATTACGCTGTCCACATTACGGCCGCATTCCTCCTTGGCGCAACCCTCTCAGCGATAGCAGGGATAACTGGGATGATGATTTCAGTCAGGGCTAATGTGAGGACAGCCGCAGCTGCCAAGAAATCAGCCGGCGATGCCATGAGGGTGGCACTGCTCGGAGGAGCTGTTTCGGGGATTCTTGTAGTCGCGCTCTCGCTTCTTGGGGTGACCGGCATATATTACATTTTCGGAGCCAATCCACAGGAGACTCCGTTCATGATTGTGGGCTTCGCATTCGGGGCCTCATTCGTTGCCTTATTCGCCCAGCTAGGCGGCGGAATATACACGAAAGCAGCTGATGTGGGCGCAGACCTCGTGGGTAAGCTGGAGGCAGGGATACCCGAGGACGACCCGAGGAACCCTGCTGTCGTGGCTGACCTTGTGGGAGACAATGTCGGTGATTGCGCTGGAAGGGGAGCAGACCTTTTTGAGAGCTCTGCTGCTGAGAACATAGGGGCCATGATTCTTGGCGTAGCGCTCTATCCAGTCTTCGGCCCGAACGGGATACTTTTCCCTCTAGTCGTCATGGCCTTCAGCCTGCTGGCCTCGATTATAGGAATCATACTCACAAAAACCAGAGGCAAGGAGCACCCCATGAAGGCGCTTAACAGGGGATTCTACATCACGAGCTTCATAGCAGCGATACTGTTCTACTACGCAACCATGTCCCTCCTGAATAACATATATTTCTTTTACGCAGGACTTGTAGGCATATTGATGAGCCTGCTGTTCGTGTACATAACGAACTACTACACATCCTACAAGCACAGGCCTGTGCTGAGCATAGCCAATGCATCCAAGACAGGCACTGCAACAAATATAATAACTGGATTCTCAGTGGCGCTTGAGAACACTGCCCTGCCGATTATAGTCATCTCATTCGCCCTCATATTCTCATACATGTTTGGAGTGATGTCAGGAGTCCCTAATGGCGGGCTTTATGGAACCGCTGTGGCGACCATGGGCATGCTCGCCAGCTGCGCATACATACTCGCCATGGACACCTTCGGCCCGATAGCTGACAATGCAGGAGGCATAGTGGAGATGGCTAACGCCCCTCATGACGTGAGGAAAAACACAGATGTTCTGGACGCCATGGGCAACACCACAAAGGCCCTCACAAAGGGTTATGCCATAGGAACTGCGGCCCTAGCCGCCTTCCTGCTTTTCTCTGCCTACATGGGAGAGGTCTCGAACATAACAGGGAAAGCCTTCGCCATTGTAGATCTTGCAAAGGTGGAAGTGTTCGTGGGGGCCATGCTGGGCGCGATGCTCGTTTTCCTTTTCAGCTCCTTTGCCATAAGGGCTGTTGGCAAGACCGCTGGCTATGTCATAGAGGATGTGAGGCGGCAGTTCAAGGACAAGGGGATAATGTCCGGTAAGAAAAAGCCTGATTACGCTTCCTGTGTAGATATAACCACAAGGGGAGCCCTCAAGAACATGGTGCTTCCGGGCGTGCTTGCGATATCGTTCCCTGTGGTCGTGGGCCTAGTGCTCAAGGCAGAGGCTATGGCGGCATTCCTCATGGTGGGCACCATTGCAGGGGTGCTCATGGCCATCGTGATGAACAATGGCGGAGGCGCCTGGGACAACGCGAAGAAGTACATAGAGACAGGTGCTCTCGGCGGAAAGGGCTCTGAGGCTCACAAAGCAGCTGTGGTGGGTGACACGTTTGGAGATCCCTTAAAGGATACGGCAGGGCCGAGCCTTCATGTGCTTATCAAGCTGATGGCAACAATCACATTGGTGCTGGCTCCTTTGTTCGTATAGGACAGGAAATTACCTTTTTTATCTTCCAATACGAAGACATTACAATGAGGTATCTCGAAAAGAGCGAATTTCTCGGCAACGCGCCAACGATCCAGATAGACAGGAAAATCTTCGGGGAGCTTGAGCAGGTTGCCCAATGGTCAATAGTGAAGAAGTCCGGGAAGGATGTCTTCTGGGGGATTAAGACAGGAGGCAGCATTGATTGCATCCCAATCATCCGCGATGGGGTAGTATATTTCGGGGCATGCGATCACAATTTTTATGCAGTTGATGCAGAGACAGGCAAGGAAATATGGAGGTTCAGAACAGGAGGACCAATGGCAGGGGACAAGGCTGCATTCGAAAACGGCATCATTTATTTTGGCAGCTTTGATGGGATAATGTACGCGGTATCTGCAAAGGACGGGAGGGAGATATGGAGATTCAAAGCCGGCAGCAAGCTGTTCAATCAAATCGTATACAAAGGCGTCCTCTATTTCGGGTCAAAGGATGGGGTCTTTTATGCGCTGGATGGAATTACAGGCAGAGAACTCTGGAGGTTCTATGCAAGAGACTCTATCATGACGCCATGCCTATTTAATGAGAGGATATACTTCGGCTCTTGGGATTGCAACCTCTATGTTCTCAGCCTCAAAGGCGAGCTTATCTGGAAATTCACAGCAGCTGACCAGGTAAATTGGGGCGTGGTGGCTGATGAGAATGCTGTCTATTTCGGAAGTAGGGACCATCATCTTTATGCAGTCTCCCATGACGGAAGGCTCTTGTGGAAGTTCAAAACATCGGACGCAGTCATATCAACCCCTTTCATTGGTGATGATGCGATATATTTTGGCTCGTATGACTACAATTTCTATGCTGTTTCAAAAAGCGGCAAGCTGTTGTGGAAATTCGGCACTGGGAACATACTTTATGCATGCCCTATTGTATATGAAGGGAAAGTCATTTTCGGGGCATGCGACAAGAACTTCTACGCTCTCAGCCTGGATGGAAAACTCTTATGGAATGTAAAGATAGATGAATTCGAATCGCACGGCCCTGCTGCATACAATGGCAGGATTTATTTCTGCGCATGGGACTGCAAAATGCGTTGCGTCTCTGCCAAAACAGGGAAGGTTTTCTGGGAATTCAAGACCAGCATAGGAACTCCCTCTCCAGTTGACGTGGATTCCGAGCTGAATGAGACTAGCTTCGAGGTCATAATCCCTGAGAGTCAGGATGGGAAAGATGAAGGCAGGTATTCAACCCAAAAGAAGGACATTGGGGACTACCAGTCTCCTGAGGACAGTGCGTACAGGTCAGGGTCTCAGTACAAGAGCGGGGTTAGGTACGGGTCCTTCTGAAGGCCTGCAAAAAGCCTTTATAACCTTCTGCTCCAAATTTCTATCATTAGTGGGGCTTTATGTCAGACTCCTGGAAGGAAGTAAAGATAAAGATGTGGGCCAGGATAAAGGAGCTGGAGAAAGTCATACCTGCCTATGAGTACTCGGAGGCCCATAATGTTAATGCTACTGACGAGAAGGTCAAGGAGCTTTTTCTGAAGGAGCTCAGGGAATCCAAAAAGAGCCTGTTCTACATGCTGGAATCCGCCTACGAGCAGCAGAAAGAGGGCATGACAAGGGACGTTCTAAAACTCAGGGATGACATTGACATCTTCCTTGACGAGGTTAAGATAAAGCACACGATAAAGTGGCCTGAGAACATCCCGCTGGAATTCCTGGAAAAGATAGTTATACATGATTCCGATATAATCAAGGAGCTCCCAAGGCTGAACCAGAAGCTTGAAGAGGCTGGGAAAATCCTAATGGATTTAGAGAAGGAAAGGCCCGGTGCTGTCCCGTTCGACAGGGAGCAGGAAGACAAGCTTCATTCCAGGCTCTCAGAGGCAAAAAGGCTTGCGGACGAGCTGGTCAAGCTCTTCAAGGAGAGGGAGATGCTGCTCAACCTCAGGCACATCCGCAGGGAAAGGGAATATGATGATATGCGGAGGGAGATGGAGACGAAGGTTTAGTTCTGGAACAGCACTCGTATTTAATGTTCACAGCTAACTATTTTTTCGATAGAGCATGGAAACGGCTATGGTTGTTGGTGGTGGTGGAAGGGAGCACGCCCTGGCCTGGAAGCTCGCTAAGGAGTTTGACCTTGTTTATTGCGCTCCAGGAAATGCCGGAACAAGCCGGATTGGGAACTGCAAAAATGTACGCATCCCTGCCACTGATATACAGGGGCTTGTTGATTTTGCTGAGAAAGAAAGAATAGACCTTACGATAGTGGGCCCAGAAGCGCCTCTTTCCATGGGGATAGCTGATGGGTTCAAGAAGAAAGGCCTGAAGATTTTTGGGCCAACCAAGAATGCAGCCCGGCTGGAAAGCAGCAAGGCCTTCGCCAAGGAGCACTGCCGCCTGTATGGGATCCATACGCCTGAATACGCAATCTACCACCATTTCAGGGATGCTTTAGCCCATTATCCAGAGCACATGCGCGATTGGGAGAGTGTTGTCATCAAGGTTGACGGTCTGGCAGAGGGGAAAGGTGTGGAGTTTCCCAATGATTACCGTGAGATAGTCAATTCTCTCCGGGGCATGATGTTGCGTTCAAAGTATGGGGATGCCGGGAATGTTGTCATTATTGAAAAACGGTGCTCAGGAGAAGAGCTCTCCGAGATAGGGCTTTCTGACGGGTTTGATTATATGGGTCTGGCAACGTCCCAAGACCATAAGCGGCTTTGTGACGGAGATGGGGGACCGAACACAGGAGGTATGGGCGCTTATTCTCCCGCGCCTGCCGCAAAGGGGCATGAAAAGCAGATAAAGGAGATGATGGTCACGGCTATCAGAGGCATGGAAGAGATAGACATCCCTTACCATGGCGCCCTTTACGGTGGGATCATGATTACCCCAGAAGGCTTGAAGGTGCTGGAATTCAACTCACGCTTCGGTGACCCGGAGACCCAGCCTGTGATTTACAGGATGAAGTCGGGTCTTGCCGACTATCTTTTTGCTGCAGCAGAAGGATCGCTCAAAAGGAAAAGGCCAATAAAGTGGGACCCCAGGCCTGCTGTCTGCGTTGTCCTTTCTTCTTTCGGCTATCCCGAGGAACCGTGGAAAGGAAAGATGATAACAGGCCTTTATGATGTGGAAAAGATGGATGACGTTTTCGCATTCCATGCTGGAACTAGCCTTGGAGATGACGGGAATATCTACACTAATGGAGGAAGGGTTCTTGGCGTGACTGCCCTAGGCAGATATGAGAATGATTTCCAGGGAGCTATAGACCGAGCTTACGATGCTGTTGACAGGATTAATTTTGTGGGAAAGCATTTCAGGAAAGACATAGGCCAGAGGGCGCTTAATCGTCAGCTTGATTAGCTTCTCATTCTTCGCTGGACCGTCTCGCTCCTTAGTTCCCTGAGTGCATCACTTGCTATCCACTTGGAAGCTTTCGAGTCAATCCGAGCAATCTCCTCAGCAGCCTTTATAGCAGCCCTGTTCAAGTTTGTGTTCCTCTTGCCAATCTGCCTCAAGGCCCAATTCACAGCCTTCCGCACGTAGTTCCTTTCGTCCCTGGACTCCCTTTTTATTATGGGAAGGAACTTCAGGAATTCCTTGTCGGGGGCTTTTTTGTCATGAACCGCCAGGGTAGCAATTAGTGCGAACCCGGCCCTTTTAACGAACTCCTCTTTCCTGGATGGCCATTCCAAGGCTTTCTTCCAGGCGAATGGTGTGTCTCGGAAAAGCTTCATGCATGCGTTGTCGCACACAGCCCAATTGTCGAAATCCTTTGCCCATTTCTCCATCTGGCTTTCCGTCACCTTGGTAGATTCATCCACCATGGCTGCAAGGATTCTCGCATCATATATCCCGGAGCCCCAGAGTTTCAAGGCCAGTGAATGGTCCTTCCTTGCCTCCTTGCTAAGCTTCTCAATGACAGGCATGTTCAAGCCAAAGACCTTATTGGAGATAATGCCGTAGCGGGCCATGCCTTCCACGTTCTTTGGGTTGGAGAGGGATTTCATTTTCTTTAGGACATGCTGATAGTCCATATGTATATAACGCCTAACCCAAATAAGAAATAATGAAGAGGCTAAAAGGCCAGTTTTTCCCGTACAAGGACGAGAACCCGCACAGCAAGTTCCCCCTGGTAGTCACGCTTCTCATACTGGCTAACATCGGGGTCTTCATTTGGAGCCTCACGGATTTCGAGAACATAATCCTCTCATATGGGTTTATACCAGTAGGGTTATCGCAAGTTACCTTGTTGACCATGCTCACATCCATGTTCCTTCACGGGGGGATAGATCATATTTTTGGGAACATGTGGTACCTGTGGATATTCGGCGATAACGTAGAGGACAAACTGGGGCGGGTGAAGTTCCTTGTTTTCTACCTGGCCGCCGGGCTGTTTGCCGGGTTTGTGCACTTCCTCTCGGACTCGGCATCTGATATACCTGCAATTGGCGCTTCAGGGGCTATATCAGGCGTCCTGGGAGTCTACGCAGCAATTTTCCCAAAGGTCAAAGTCAAGACCATAGGGCCGCTTTACCAGAGTTATGAGATGCCTGCATGGACCATGTTCGCAGTGTGGTTTGGCATGCAGATAGTCTTCGGGACAATAAGCCTGCTTGGAGGAGAAGGCTCAGGAATAGCCTTCTTCGCGCATATAGGCGGGTTCATCTTCGGATATGCCGTAGGGCTTGTTTACAACAGAATGCTATGGGGCTCCATGAACAAGAGATAGGCCCTTGATTTTCGTTTGGCAGAGGCCCAATTTCTCCTGATTTTCAACAGAAAAGCTTAAAAGCATATATATCACCAAAAGGAAATTATTATACATGGTTAAAAATTGCCTTGAAGGCAGGTTCTGGTTGGGCGCAAGCCTGTTAGTTATTTCCTTTGTTTTTTTCTCGGTTCTGAATATTAATGGGGTATTGGGTGCTAATTTTGGCGCCCAGATAGCCGGGCAGGCTGCCATACAAATAGGCAATACCAACAGGCAGCTAGTGGTAACTATAACGAACCAGAATGCATCAACCTTGTCCATAACTGCGGTGAATTTCACGCTCCCGGCGGGCCTGTCATTCATAGCGGGCTCCAACATCACCACCTCAGCATATGGCAGTGTTTTCTACAGCGCTTCAAACAACCTGACCTGGACCAATTCAAGCAGCTCAGGCCTTATTGACCCGGGCTCTTTCCAAAATTTCACCTTCAACGTCAGCGGACCGGCCGTGGCGGGCTATTATAATATTACAGTAGTGGTTGTTGACAATGGAACGGCCGCGAACTGGACCTATGTCTCCTACTCATCCACGCCGCCCCAGTTATCCACATACGAGAGGTCGCCTGCCACCCCACACGAGGACCAGGGCGTCCTGCTTAATGTCACAATAGAAGCCTTGCCCGTGAGCATGGTCGTCCTCGTTTGGAATGGGGTCGCGAACTATACCGTTACAAGCCACGTAGGCGGGGAATATTTCTTCAACATAGGAATAGGGAACTACACGGCACATGATATTGTAACGTATTACTGGGCCGCCGAAGATTCCTTCTTCAACACGAACGTTTCCGCAATCCAGCAGTTCACTGTGGCGAACCAGCAGCCCGGGCAGCCTTCCTTGACAAGCCCTGCCAATTACGCGAACATATCCACGTCCAATTTCACCTTCCAATACTTGGCAACAGACTCGGACGCTGAGGACACTCTTACGTACTACTTGTACATAAACGGGATCCTGAACAGCCACCCCTCTTTCACATCCGTGGATGCAAACCTGACCGACGGATTCTATAACTGGTCTGTCGTTGCTGATGACGGATACGCCAACTCGACTGCCAGTGCAATCAGGAACTTCACTATAGACACCATTCCACCACAGTTAACCATATACCTCCCGGCAGCTGCCAATTACTCCAGCACCTCAATGAACCTCAACTTCACCTATACAGAAACCAATCTGCATTCCTGCTGGTACCAGTACAATGGTAGCAACACCAGCCTTGGTGGATGTGCGAATGCCAGCTTCACCGCCCTTGACAACCAGCAGTCCACGCTGATATTATGGGCTAATGACACTACTGGGAACTACAACTCAAGCACTGTGACTTTCACTGTGGACACGGCATATCCTAAGATAACCATAACCAGCCCGGCAAACTACAGCGGAACGAACTATACCAGCTCAACTGTGAGCCTGAACTTCGCCTACACAGAGGCTAACCCTCAAGAATGCTGGTACCAGTACAACGGGGCGAACACCTCGATAGCTGGGTGCGCGAACACCACCTTTGCAGCGCTAGACCACCAGTCATCGTCCATCGCGGTCTGGATGAATGACAGCACAGGGCATTACAACGTTTCTGATAACGTGACCTTCTCGGTCTGCACTGAGTCATGGTCGTGCTCGGCCTGGTCGACCTGCTCAAGCGGGACTCAGGCAAGGACGTGCTCGGATGCCTATTCATGCGGGACAACTGCCAACAGACCTGCTCTATCGCAGTCCTGCACAGAGCAGTCAACAGGCGGCGGTAGCGGTGGAACCGCGCCCGTCCTTAAGCCCCAGGTCGTGAAGAGCTGGGACAATATAGGACCTGGAGCTGCTGTTTCCTTCAGCATGAACAAGACGGGCATGGGATTCAGCGAGATAAAAATAGAGGTCACGAAAGAACAGAAGAGCATAACAATAACAATCACGAAGCTTGACGGCAAGCCTGCTGAGGTCACCAAGACGGTCACGCCTTCTACAGGCTCCATAGCGGCAAAGGTATACCAGTATCTGAGCGTTGACGCAAGAAACCTGAACTCCAGTGAAATCAAATCATCTGGAATAAGCTTCATGGTAGAGAAATCCTGGCTGTCCGCTAACAAAATCAACAAGACCAAGGTATACCTGCACAGGTATGTGAATGGTGCCTGGGTGAAGCTCGCGACAAGATATGTCAGGGAGGACGGCCAGAACGCATATTACACTGCCGATACGCCAGGGTTCTCATATTTTGCGATAACAGGTGAAGAGGTTGCGGAGGCTCAAGCACCCGCTGCGCCTGCACAGAACCAGAGCCAGCAGGTTGACCCATGCAACTACAACAACTTTTGTGAGGCAGGAGAGACCCAGGAAAATTGCCCAAGCGACTGCGCCCCGCCACCAAACAAGATATGCGACATAGGCCAGAGGAAATGTGAAGGCTCCGCGCTCCAGGAATGCAGCATTGATGGAATGAGCTGGGAAACCTATTACCAGTGCGATTACGGGTGCTACAACGGACAATGCAAACCAGCCCCAAGCCAGCAGGAATTGGTTACAATCGTCCTGGTTGTGGCTGCGGCTGCCGCAGTGATAATTGCCGGAGCGCTGGTTTTAAGGAGGCGCAAGGCAAGGAAGAAAGCCAGCGAGCCTTCCCCGCCACCTAAGCTTCCTCCTGCTCGCAGCAGACCGAAGAAGCAGGCTTTAAGCCAGTAGATTATTGGACGGAAGGCTCATCCCGCCTTCCAGAATCCTCTTTTTCATGGCTTTTTCCAAAGTAGAAGGCTCTCGCGCGCTATTCCGACTTTCTCAGTACGGTTTCTCGTGCACCATCTCTTGTTCAGGACAAGGATTTTGTCCACCTGAAATCCAAGGCTCTCTGCCATCCTGCTCAGCAATATGTCAGATTCCACAACACCTGTAGGAAAGCAGCCATTGCCCACCACAAGTGCCAGTTTTGCGCCCTTTCTGCACACCCTGTACAGCTCCTCTATGGACTGGAACATGTCAGTCAGGTAAGGAAGCGCTTCTGAAGGCAATCCTTTGACGGACTCGTAGTCAAGTGCCGCCTCGAGCAGCGCCATGTCCTTCTCTAGCTTCCCAAGGGAAAGGCCTATATATGAGCGGATAGAAGGCCCCTCCTGGATGCGCTTCAGGAAGATCTCCTGCTCTATCTCGTAAATCCTGGTGTATTCTATCTTGTTCAGGTAGGGAGGGGAGGTTATAACTGCATCCACAGTGCTGTCTTCCAGGGGAAGGGAGCGAGCATCCCCGAACTCCGCGGTGGTCTCGCATTCTTCTGTTTTCATGCTCTCATAATCTCTTAGCATATGCGAAAGCTGCCTCCTGAGCATGTCCCTCACAGGTGGAACAGGCTTCTTCTTCACCTTCAGCACAGCCCCATCCTTGTATGCGAAGCTGCACTTCATGGCAACGCTCATCAGGCCTAGGAGAAGGAAGTCCCTTATATGGATGTCTCTGATTGTGCCAATGGTATCCCTGTAAAAAACCGTCTCCTTCAGGGTCCTTGGAGGGAAGAACTTCTTGAGCAGCCTAGATTCAGGAACGCTGACTGGGGTATGTTTGGCTTTAAAAAGCCCGATTATCGCTTCTCTCATGTCTTCTGTACTATAATCCCTTGTCTTCACCTTCGCGGCAAAGACTGCCATGGGGTTGACATCAAATCCAATGGAATCCAGACCCAGCTGTTTGCATGCCAGAAGGGTAGTCCCCACGCCGCAAAATGGGTCAAGGACTCTCACTCTCTGGTCCGAAGGCGTCATTTCGATTGAAGGCGTCTGCTGACGCCTTCCAGCCATTGACGCCTTCCAGCCATTCGTCAGGGACAATTCATGGGCCAGCCTGAGCACAAGCTCCTTCGCGAACCCTTCCTTGTAATAGAACCAGTTGTAGACAGGCTGCTCCTTGTTCGGGATAAAGGTGACAAGGGGGCCCCATTCAGGCTTTTCAACTAGTTTGAAGTCAGGCATAGTCCACTGGATTTATTAGGCGTTTCTTCTATAAGTCTCTTCCTACAAATCCTGCCTTACTAGGAGAAAACTTCTTAGAGAATATTGATTCATACATCTGAAAAAGCTCTAAAAGGCGGACTATGCGTTCTCTGTTTGTATATCCGTATTCCGGGTCAGATTTAATCACTCTCTCGTGTTTTATGATTACAATCCTTGCGCTTTTCGGGATTTTATGTTCAACAGCATCCTCAAGTATGCATTTGAGAGTATCTGTGTCCACATCATCATTAGGGTACTGCATAACACTGCCTGAACCGTTCAAATAAAGAGGCTTCATACTTGTTAGTACATCAGAAGCAATTTAAACCAAACGTTTGTTGAAATCTATTTTAACCGGCCGGGATAAATAATATACCATGTCCATGGATTTTCTGACTGTATTCGTTTCCATGTTCGTGATAATCGACCCCCTGATAGCAATACCTACATTCCTCGCTCTTTTCGGGAAATGCGACAGAGCCAAACAGAAGAAGGCGGCCATGGAGGCCAGCGTGGCCGCGCTTGCGCTGCTTGTGGTTTTTGCGGTTTTCGGGACCGCGATGCTTGACAGGATGAGCATCTCCCTGCCTGCTTTCATGGTGGCCGGCGGCATACTGCTGCTCTACCTTTCCTTTGAATTCATAAAAGGGGAGCTTCCGAAGATGAGGACGATAGAGAAAGACCCTGCTGATGTTATAGTTCCAGTCGCCACCCCCCTGCTGGCAGGGCCCGGGGCAATAACCACTTCCATATACATGACCAATACATACGGGACGGATGTGACTTTGGCAGCAATCTTTTTCGTGTGCTTCTCCTGCTTCTTCTTCCTATACTACAGCACGAGGATAGTCAAGATAATCGGCCACAACGGCATCAAGATAATAACCAGGATAATGGGCATCCTCACAGCAGCAATAGCAATAAGCCTGATAGAGAAGGCGCTAGTAGCCTGGGGCGTGCTGGCCTTCTAGAATAAGCCGCATTTGGGGAGGGGAAGCCTGAATTCTTTGGTTGCCCCTGCCGCTATGGCTAGACAATGGACGCCGAGATTGGCGTCACTATCAGCCATTCGTCCTCGACAAGGGAGAGGTTCGAGTTGGCTTCCATGCATGCCCTGTTTATCTTCGCCACAGACTGCTTGAGGTCATCCATGTTGGTCTGCTTTATCGCTTTGAGACCTACGAAGACCACGTTCTTTGATTTGATGTTCTTCACAATCTTGTCTGTCTCTGCGAACCTCTGCAGGTTGTGCACCACTATCTTCGCTGTCTTAGGCGATTGCCTTTCGTATCCAAGCTCCATGTATTCGCTTCCGTTCTGGTTTGAGGGCTTCCTTTCCATTAGTGCCATGCCGAACACCTCTTTCTTTATTGAAATGGCTTTGGGGTTTGCCTTTGCGCCATCCGTTGTTCCTTTTGCTGCTTTTTGCTTCCTTTTGGCTTCCGCGCAGAAGGAGCTGGTTGAGAGCTTGATTTTCCTTTCCTCTTTGATGCCGAGGCTGGACTTTATCTTCTTCCCGTAAGGGTACCTGAATGCGCTGGTAATGGCGTGCTCCATGCCTTTCGCAGGGCCCACTGCCACTGTCTCCCAGAAGACATAGCGCACAGGCACGCATTCCTTTGTCTCGGCCTCGGCTATCTTGGGGAGGAATGCCGTGGACCCAAGCCTGAGCACAAGAGAGACCAGGAACACTGCCTGCAGCCCAAAAAACACCGATATCCCTGAAACCTGGAAGCTTTCTGCCAGGTAAGCGCCGAAAAGCGCCCCTGCCACAGTGCCTGCCCCGGCCATGAAGTTGTGGTTGGCGATAAAGGTAGGCCTCTTCTCTGAGGGAGTCACGCCAAGCAGATAATTGAAGACCACCAGGTCGAAAGCGCCCCACACGAAACCGTCATAAATCTTAAGCAGCAGAAGCTCCCACACATTGCTAGATAGGATGTATCCCAGCGGCACGAAGCAGATGAGGATGCCTGATATCACAAGTATCTTCCGGTTCCCGTACCTGTCGCACCTGCTTCCCCAATACCTCATGGAGGCCACCTGGACCAGCGCCCCGACTGTCACCAGGATTGCGAACCAGCCGTATCCTATGTCTAGGTCCTTCAGCATGTACACGGCAACGAAGGGGGCTGCGATGTTGACGCTGAAGTTCACCGCTGTCATGTAGGCAGTGAAGACCGCAAAATTCCTGTTTGTCCTTATCTGCAGCAGAAGATCGCTGGGATGGAAGTGAAGCCTGTAATGGTATGGCTTCTCCTGCCTGAGCTCAGGCTCCCTTATGCGGGAGAAAAAAGCGATTGATATCAGGCTCAGGATGATAGCGGCCGCGAAAATGGAAGGGAATCCCCACAGGTAGACCGCTGCCCCTGCCGCAAGGGTTGCAACCATCCCCGCTGCGCCTATTATCATGTTCCTGTTGCCGAAATACCTTCCCCTCCTGTCCTGCGGGACGATGTCACCCATCATGCTTGACCATGCAGGTCCTCTCATGCTGCTGAAGAAGCTCACTAACCCCAGAAGCGCTATAAGGAGCCATATCTCTGCGGCGTCCGAAAGGAAAAGGCCCATGAAAATGAGAGGGATAAGGAAAACCCTGGAGGCAAGGGTGCAGAGGGTCCAAATCCTCTTCCTGGTCATTCTCCTGGTAAACCAGGCTCCAGGGAGCTGCGAAAGTATGCCTGCCAAGCTCTGGACTGAGTTAAGAAGCCCTATCTCTGTGTTCGAGGCCCCGAGAGCCAGGGCGAATGGTGTGGAATAGGAGCTTACGATGCTGCTTGAAGCAGTAGTGAAAGAGCCTTCTGCTATGGAATTGTCCAGGTCCCTGCGCAGATTTTCCTCTTCCTTCACCTTAGAATCAGTCTTCTCCTTTCTCCGCCTCTTCTTCGACTCATCATCGGAAGCCTTTCCCGTTTCCAGCACCCGCACGCCTGCGACCCGTTTCTGAGCCCCAACCGCCTGACCTTGGCTTTTAGGGGGAACTTCCCTCCCCTTCACGAAGGCGGCTTTGCCGCCTTCATTCAAATTTACGTATCTTCTCTCTGGGCTGCCCAATCTTATGACCTTGATCTCGCCATTCCTCTCCCCGTCCAGCAAAACTATCCGGTAAGCTTCGCAATCATCCCTTCTTGGCTCATCAATCTTGATTTCCGTATCCATACCTCCACCCGATCGCTTGGGTTCATGTCAGCGGCTGAGCATTCCAATCGGGAGGCGGGGGCGCTGATTCCATTGCTTGAAGGCGTCTCTGAGCTGGAAGGCGAGTACTGGATTGAAGGCGTTTCAGTGCCTGAAGGCGACTCCTGTCGCCTTCTCTCAATTTGACGCCTTCCTTCTTTCGTTCGCCTTCGGTCTTTTGGACGCCTTCCTTCCATGGGTGTATGTATGGCCGGGCTTTCTGCCCGGCCGCTCACCCATTGTTTTGAAATATCCAGCATATTGCAAGAGGCTGTAAAGCATTCCCTTTTGCAATGTGCTGGCAGGCAAGCATGAAACTTTTCTGGAAGGGGTTTCATATGGCATTCTAGGGATTTTTATCTACCACAAGAGAACAAGGGACAGACCGCTGTCCGGGGCGCCGGGAAGCGCGAGCATGATAGCGAAAAGGTGAGAATTGGCAACCCAATTCCCCTCTCCCCCCTTTCGCTTTGCGATCAAAGGCACCTCTTGATGCCTTATCACTTACATTGTGGTCAAGACCGCATTTTCTGTGCAGAGAGAATCACTTGAAGGCGGCTCAAGTCCGAAGGTTGTTATATTAGGGATTCTGCCTGTTTGCCTTGTTTGCCCTTCTCGCTCGGGATGAATCCAAGCAAATTCGGTTCATATTCAAGTCTGAAGGCGGCTGCATTGCATGTTTTTGATTGACGCCTTCATATCTATACTCGCCTTCATCTCCTATGCTCCCTGACTATTTCGCTTCAGGGCAACTCTCTGCCTGTATGTATGGTCCTACCGCATCAAGGTGTTTTCCTATGGTCCATCCTTATGCGATGCTTTTCCCAGCCGAAGCTTTTGGAGCACTGAGGCTCAACTCGTGCGTAAGCGCACATCGGGAAATAACCACAAAATATAATTATATGAAGGTATTTATATATCTTTCCCTTTATTCTGTAAAAATACTACTTTTTCGCTCACAGATAGCTTTTTAAACCCAAAAATCAAGAGACAGATGTCACACGGAAGAACATTGCGCTACAGGTTGGTTTTATGCCGCATGAATCTGAGGAACAGCAGGAGCAAAAGCCGGAGACTATAACCACCACGATAGAGATAGAGAAGGAGCTTTTTCTCAAATTCAAGGCTTTGTGCGTCCTGAAGGAGCTCAAGATCTCCAGCGAGATCGAGAGGCTCATAAAGAAAAGGGTTGAGGAGCTTTCAGAGAGCACAGACCTTCCGAGAATGGAAGACTAGGCCTTTGCTGATTTTGCAAGGTTTACAGGAAGGAATGAAGCTTTAAATTCCTTTGTTTCTTTATTCATTTATGCACACGGGTAAACGGCTTGCCAAAGAGAATATATTTAAAAAGGGTTCTCGGTTAAGGGAATACTGGCCGTCAAATTCAGAACTGCTTCTTGAAGAGATGTGCGAGTATTTCGGAACTGAGCTTAACCAGGCTTATGTAAATCCAATTAATGGGGCCAAACTTGTCCGCGAGTCCAAGCCTGTCAAGGCTACACACAGGAAGACGGGCAAAGAGCGGCTCCTGCAATTCCAGTTCACAAAGTTTTCTCCTTTTCATTCTGATGCATGGCTTGATGTATATAATCAAACGCGGGGCAGGAGAAAACCTCTCGATTATGACAATGCGATGAAGGAAATCGAGGCCCAAATCGAAGAAAAGTGTTGGAACAACCTTCTGGAGCTTACAGACTCATCATACATCCCAGGAGTTACCATGATGCGCTTTGAGAAGGAGCTGTATTTTGCGATATTTGATGTCACTAAAGAACTACCGAAAGAATGGCTAAAGCCTTTTTTGATTCATTCTAATGCTCCGGAAATCCTGGACAGGCCCCCTGAGGTTTGGATCGAATATAACAGAAAACCTGAATTCATCGGACTTAGGAAAAAGGGAGACCTGAATTATGACCATCTTCTGATAGACTTCCCTCAAGTCAATAAAATGCATTCCACATCAATGAGCAATGCTATGACTTCTTATCCAATGAAGAATCTCAAGCCGGAAAACTACATAAGGGACTCGAGAGAAAGCGAAAATATGCCTGTTTTCAAAGACCATGAGATTTATTACAGGCAGTCCTATAATATCCACTCAGAAATCCCTGTTGAAATGACCATGGGTTTCATACATCAATATCTCAAGTCGCTTTGCCTGGGAAAGACTCTTTAAGGCGGGATTTCCAATTCCGCAGCAAAAAATCCGCAAATTTTTGCAGAACCCGCGGAAAACAGAAAAATTTATTTATACCAAAAGACATAATAATATTAATTAGTTCTTTAATCTGTCCAGCGGACTAAAAATTTTTCCTCAAGAGAACATCCCCAGATATGCGAGTCGGAATAATTTATGACAAGGCAGAGAAGCTTGAGAATGCCCACGACATCATATCATCAGAGGAGATTAAGAACGATGTCGCTTCCATCAAGAAGGCCCTGAAATCGCTTGGCCACGAGGCTGTGGTCATCCCGCTGGAGGTCAATGGCGACCACAGGTATTCCATCGGAAGGTTCTTCTCGCGCATCAAGAATTCCGGAGTTGACGTTGTGTTCAATGTGTGCGAGGACATTGACGGCAGCAGCCAGAACGAGATAAACATCCCCGCAATACTTAACCTGCTGAACATACCATACACTGGCTCTGACATATTCGGCCTTATCATGACCAATGACAAGGGGAAGACCAAGCATATCCTGGTAAGCGAGGGCATAATGACCCCTAGATACCGCATATACCAGTCGCCAAAGAACATAAGCTGGAACCTGAATTACCCAGCGATTGTCAAGCCCAACAATGAGGACGGGAGCTTTGGCATAGATTCAGGCGCTGTGGTCCATAACATAGAGGACCTTAGGAAAAGGGTGCAGTTCGTGATAGAGGGCTTCAAGCAGCCGGCCCTTGTAGAAGAGTACATTGACGGAAGGGAGTTCCATGTCTCTGTGTTCGGGAACTATCCTGACATTGAGATACTTCCCATATCAGAGATAATTTTCGAGAACTACCCTGAAGGCAAGCCCAGGATAACCGATTACAATGCCAAATGGGTGAAGGAAAGCGAAGAGTTCAGGAATACCCCGGTCAAGTGCCCTGCTGATATTGAGCCAGCGCTTGAGGAGAAGATAAGGAAGGTCGCTGTTGAGTGCATGAGGATATTCATGTTCAGGGACTACGGAAGGGTTGATATCCGGATGGACAGTAACGAGAACCTGCACGTGCTGGAAGTGAATGCCAACCCTGACATATCACCCAAGGCAGGCTACATGCGCTCTTTCCTTGCCACAGGCAGGACTTACGGGGACTTCCTGCATTCCATAATCCATTGGGCTGCCCAAAGGAAGAGCCCAGCCGTATCATGATGCTTATTCTTAGTACTTCACCATGTACCTGTCTATCTCCTGCAGGAAGAAGCACACCAACAGGATGGAAAAGTATATCATGAGGCCTAAGCCGCTTGATGAGATTATCTCATAGCCTCCAACGGAAGCCGAGAAATTTATGCCATACTGTATGTTCGTTATTGGATAGAACAAGGCAACAGTCCCCTCGGAGAACAGGTCAAGTATGGTGTGGGAGAACAGGAAGAGCAGCATGCATATGGCAGCCTGCCTCTCAGTTTCCCCTCCCCATGTGTACATTATGGATAGTATGGTGAAGGGAACTGCAAGGGTGAAGAACAGGTTGTGGAACATGGCGCCCGGGAGCCCCATGAAATGGTCCACGTCTATGAGCACTGCGGTTAAAGCCATCATCAGCACAGCAGGGATGCCGTGCTTCATGTGTATCCTCGCCGCGAGCGCGGCCATCAGGGGGAATATGAAGTGGAAGAGAGCGTCCATCTCATCGCCTTTCAATAAGTGTCTTGATAGTATAGGAAATTTATTAATATATATTTGGGTGAGGGGATTTAAGTATAAAAGGTGCTCCTAAAGGCTCAAGGCAAAAATATAAAGAGATGGATTTAAGCCCAAACAAACAAATATGAATAATGAAGCAAGTGTTGCTGCTTTTAGTTTCCGTGCTTTTATTCAGCATCGCATTTTCCCCAGGAACAGAAGCAGCCACCATCAGCGCAGCAAACTGCTCCCGGGATGCTGTGCAGTCTGCCATCAATAGCTCTAGCAATAATGATACTGTACTGATTCCGGCCGGCACATGCACTTGGAACAGCGGCTTGTCCTGGTCAAAACCGTTGGTTATCCAGGGAATGGGAACTGATGACAATCCTAATTCCTGGCCGGTCATCAATGCCAACGGAGTCGTATTGTTCGACCTTCATGCCGCAAGCGGAGATTTCAGGCTCAGCAGGCTTGCATTTTCCGGCTCGGGTGGAATTGCTTCAGGAGGGCTGGAAAGCTGCATAATCCAGTTCGGAGGAGTTGAGAACTCAGGCATTCCTGATTCCATCCGAATGGATCATGTCAAATTCACTAATGTGAATGCCCATAATGTCATTGGAGTCGGCCCTTGGTGGACGTTTAAGGGCATTACCCATCATCCTTGGATGCTATGGGACCACATTACACATTCAAGCAACATTGGAGTTATGTTTGCGAAAATATGGGGAAGCAATGCCATGTGGCAGGCTGACGATGATTACGGTACATACAAGGCCATATATATAGAGGATTCAACATTTTATTGGTCCCCTGGGTTAGCCAACTCCATAACCGATACCGAGATGGGGATTAGACTTGTCTTCCGTCACAATACAGTTACTAATGGTGAAGTCCAAATGCACGATACTAGCGGCACTCAGGGGGCAAGAGGTAATCGTTTAGCTGAAGTATATGAAAATAATTTTGTTGGCTGCATAGGTGGTGGTGGCTGTAATAACTCCCCCGCTATGGTGTTTAGGGGCGGAACCGGGGTTATGTATAACAATACTATAGGTCCTGGCTACGGCGCTGGGAGATTATTTCAACAGGTATGGGCACATGCGGTTTGTAACACCTCCACCTACCCTAGATGGAGTGATGCACGAGGAAATATGGGATGTGTTGATAGCACACCCGAATATATATGCAGCAGTCTTGCCGCCCACTGCACTGGAGGTACTCACGGATATTGCGAAACGAATGGCAATTGCGCTGTGGGAACTTGCGTATGGAGTTGTTCTTCTTCGAGCGATTGTGCTACTGGTCAGTCTTGTATTACATTCGATGGTCAACAGGATTCATACGGTTGGCCAGCAAGAGACCAGAATGGTAGAGGTAAGGACGATACGAATTATCAGAACACAAATTCGCCCATTTATGCTTGGGGTAACAAGGACGAAAACGGAAATCCCATAACATTACCTGTGCCAGGCGGCTCAGAAAACTATCTTCAGGAAGACCGAGATTTTTGTAATCATTCCCCGGCAACAGCATGTGGATCAAAAAGTGCTTGGACTTATACCCCTTACACCTATCCCCACCCGCTCACCAAAAAGGGAATTATTAACGCAGCCAACTGCTCCCAGCAGGCTGTGCAGGCGGCTGTGAATTCTGCAAACAGGGGGGATACTGTGCTTGTGCCTGCCGGCAGTTGTGCATGGTCATCTACCCTTATTATAACCAAAGGACTGACCCTCCAAGGCTCAGGGGTTGACCAGACCAAAATAAATGGTAAAATAATATTAGTATACTATCAGCCAGATGCTACAGCACAGTCAAACCATGAAACCCTGAAAATCACGGGATTTACTTTTGATGGCAATGATGCAACCAACCCAGACCTTGGATATACCGGACTTATCAGAGTCTTCAATCCGTCTGCTACAGGATATGTCTATCTGGTATTAAAAAATAATACTATCAAGAATACCCTCAGTAGCGGAAGAGGTTTATATATAACTGGAGCTTGTTGGGGTGTAGCTTCATCAAATACCTTCGATAGAATAAGTTCACCACTCACTGCTGGGGGGAATGAGTATGATTCGTGGAATAACCAAGTTCAAGCTTATGGTGTAGCTCAGAACTTCTATTTTGAGGACAACACAATCAGTTTCTCATCTTCTTACCCTGCAGGTGGATCTGGATGGATGGAATCGGGTGGGGGTGGACGGTATGTGGTAAGGTATAACACATGGGATTACACAAACGCTGCTGCTCCTGGTGAGTTTTGGGATGTTCATGGTCTTCAATCGGGGCCAAACTGTCAACAATATTCAACGATGGTGGCAGAATTTTACGGGAACAAGATTATTAACCAGATGAATGCTTACCGTTGGATGTTGCATAGAGGTGGTTGGTTGTTAATGTTTTATAACACGGTTGCTGGCAATACAAATCCTCCTAATAGTGTTACACAGTATTACTGTAATACATGCCAAGATTCAGCGGCTTATGGAGGGACTGCTACCTTTGATCAAAAGGCACAGAACTCATATTACTGGAGGAATCTCGCTAGCAACACCGAGAAAGCATTTTCATATAGTGATCCAGGTACGGGTGGATGCCCTTCCGATCCAGTCATAGAGAATACTGACTTTTTTAATTATAACGCAAATTTTGACGGAACAGCTGGAGTCGGCTGCGGCCCTCTTGCCTCCCGCCCTTCAACCTGCACCACAGGAGTTGGTTATTGGGCAACTAGTCAATCATGTTCTGATTTAACCGGAATGATAGGAGCAAATCCAGCTACTCCTATTTCCGGCACCCTCTACAAATGCACATCTACCAACAATTGGACAGCCTATTACACCCCATACACCTATCCCCATCCCCTCACACTCTCCGGAAACCCCCAAACCTGCTCTGGCACCTGCTGCCCCCCAGGCGAGGTCTGCTCCACAAGCTACTTCACTCCAAGCACTGACTGCTCAACCTGTTGCACAGGAGGATCCTGCAGACCGATTTCATGCGGAGACGGTCACTGCGATCCAGGAGAGACCTGCCCTGCTGACAACTGCTGCTCTGGCTCCATATACAACCCCTCAACCCAGAAATGCTGCTCCGGCCAGGTTTATACAGGCAACTGCTGCTCTGATTCGGACTGCTCCTCACCACAAGTTTGCACAAACCATGCATGCTCAACACCACCCCAACTATGCGACAATCTTGTGCTGCTTATGCATTTTGACAACCAGGCCCAATATGGGGAATCCCAAACAAATATATACGACTTCTCAAAGAACGGCAACAACGGCACAGCAACAGGAGCCA